>DATFFQ010000121.1:0-7800 GCA_035249955.1 Gemmatimonadaceae bacterium | reverse complement strand
AGGACTTCACCGTCTTCGGTGGGTCGCTGTCCGAGGCGTTCGCCGAGAAGGTGTGCAAGGTCATGGATCTGGCGATCCGCAACGGCGCGCCGGTGATCGGGCTCAACGACTCCGGGGGTGCGCGGATCCAGGAAGGCGTGGTCTCGTTAGGCGGGTACGCCGACATCTTCCTGCGCAATACCATGGCGTCGGGCGTGATCCCGCAGATCTCGGCCGTCCTCGGCCCGTGTGCCGGCGGCGCGGTGTACTCGCCCGCGATCACCGATTTCATCTACATGGTGCGCGGCACGTCCTACATGTTCGTCACCGGACCGAACGTCGTGAAGACGGTGACGCACGAGGATGTCACGATGGAGGAGCTGGGCGGGGCCGACACGCACGCCGCCACGTCGGGCGTGGCGCACTTCACCCATGACTCGGAGCTGGCGTGCCTGCAGGCGATCCGCGAGCTGTTCCGCTACATCCCGTCGAACAACCTGTCCGATCCACCACGGGGAGCGGCCACCGACCCGTTCGACCGCCGCGACGACGCGCTGCTCGAGATCGTGCCTGACAACCCGAACAAGCCGTACGACATGCACGACGTGATCCGGCGTGTCGTGGACGACGGGGAGTTCTACGGGGTGCAGCCGGCCTACGCCCAGAACCTGATCTGCGGCTTCGCGCACCTGGGCGGAGCCAGCGTGGGTATCGTGGCCAACCAGCCGGCCGTGCTCGCCGGCGTGCTCGACATCAGCGCGTCGCTCAAGGGCGCCCGCTTCATTCGCTTCTGCGATGCGTTCAACATCCCGCTGGTGACCTTCGAGGATGTTCCTGGATTCCTGCCCGGCGTCGCGCAGGAGCACGGCGGAATCATCAAGCACGGCGCCAAGCTGTTGTACGCGTATTGCGAGGCGACGGTGCCGAAGCTCACGGTCATCACGCGCAAGGCCTATGGCGGAGCCTACGACGTGATGAGCTCCAAGCACATTCGCGGCGACTACAATGTGGCCTGGCCCACGGCGGAGATCGCCGTGATGGGTCCGAAGGGTGCGGTGGAGATTCTCTTTCGTCGCGAGATCGCCGACAGCGCCGATCCGGAGCAGGCGACCGAGCGCAAGATCGCGGAGTACCGCGAGAAGTTCGCGCACCCGTACGTGGCCGCCGGGCGCGGCTACGTGGACGACATCATCGATCCGCGCGACACCCGCCCGCGCCTGATCGATGCGCTGGAGACGCTTCGTGGAAAGCGCGACCGCAATCCCGCCAAGAAGCACGGGAACTTGCCGCTCTGATGCCGCGACCGAGTCGTACCCTGAGCCTTGGCGACACGGCCCCGCCGTTCGAGCTGCACGATTCCCTGACTGGGGCGCTGGTCTCGCTGGAGCGCCTGCTCGAGGGCCGGCGCGGTCTGCTGCTCGTTTTTCACCGGGGCATGTGGTGACCCAATTGTCGGGGGCAGCTCGGCGAGCTGCGAGACCGCGCCGCAGCGTTTGCCGGGGAGGGAATCGGCATGGCCGTCGTCCTCGGGCAGTCGTGCGCGCGCATCGCGGACTCGCTCCAACGGGCGGCCACGCCGTATCCGTTCCCTGTGCTGTGCGATGAGGATCGCGACGTGATCAAGCGCTACGGTGTGTGGCACCCGATCGGCATCGATGCCTTCAACATCGCGCACCCGGCTTCGTTCCTGATCGCGGCACCGGACCGTGAGCTTTTGTACGCCTTCGTGGGGAGCACGCAGCACGAGCGAGCGCCACTCACCGCGATCCTCGACGCCGCCGGTCGCGCCGCGCACAGGCGGGGCTGACGATGTTCGGGAAGGTACTCATCGCCAACCGGGGCGAGGTTGCGCTGCGCATCATTCGCGCCTGCCAGGAGATAGGCGTGCGCTCGGTGGCCGTGTACAGCGATGCGGATGCGCGCGCGCCGCACGTCCGCGAGGCCGACGAGGCGGTGCGAATCGGCGAGGCGCCGTCGAGCGAGAGCTACCTGCGCGGCGACCGCGTGATCGAGGCCGCGCTGCGCACGGGCGCCGAGGCCATCCACCCCGGCTACGGGTTTCTCTCCGAGCGTGAGTGGTTCGCACGGGCGGTGCGTGATGCCGGACTCGTGTTCGTCGGCCCTCCGCCCGAGGCGATCGCCGCGATGGGAAGCAAGACCGAGGCACGTCGCCTCGCGATCGACGCCGGCGTTCCCGTCGTGCCGGGCACCATAGAACCGCTTCGCGATGTCGACGAGGCGATGGCGATCGCCGACGGGTTCGGCTACCCGGTGCTGCTGAAGGCAGCCGCGGGCGGTGGCGGGAAGGGAATGCGCGTGGTGCGCTCGTCGGACGACATGGCGTCGTCGCTCGACGGCGCGCGGCGCGAGGCCCGGAATGCCTTCGGCGACGACGCCGTGTACGTCGAGAAATACATCGTCGGCCCGCGACACGTCGAGGTTCAGGTGCTCGGCGACTCCCACGGTACGATGCTGTCGCTGGGCGAGCGGGAGTGCTCGATCCAGCGGCGTCATCAAAAGATGATCGAGGAGGCGCCCAGTATCGCCGTGAGCGCCGAGCTGCGGCGGGCGATGGGCGACACCGCCGCGCGCGCCGCGCGCGCCGCGGGCTACGTGAACGCGGGCACCTGCGAGTTTCTGCTCGATCAGGACGGACAGTTCTTCTTCCTGGAGATGAACACCAGGCTCCAGGTCGAGCATCCGGTCACCGAGCTCGTGACGGGCATCGACATCGTGCAGTGGCAGCTGCGCATCGCCGCCGGTGAGCGGCTGCCCTTTGCGCAGGACGACATCCAGCCGCGTGGCTGGGCGATCGAGTGCCGCATCACGAGCGAGGACCCGCACGGCGACTTTCTGCCGTCGACGGGACGCATCACCTACCTGCGTCTCCCCGGAGGTCCAGGGGTCCGCTGGGACGGTGGCATCGGCGTCGGCAGCGAGATCGGACTCCATTACGACCCGATGCTCGCGAAGCTCATCGTCTGGGCGCCGACGCGCGACGCGGCCATCCGTCGCATGCATCGCGCGCTGCTGGAGCTCACCGTCGAAGGGGTCCACACCTCGCGCGACTTCCACCTCCGCGTCATGGAAGATCCCGAGTTCCAGCGCGGCGCCATTGAGATCCAGTGGCTGGAGCGACGGCTGTCGTCCCTCATGCACGTCGAGCCGCCGGAGGAGCTGCGCCGTGTGGCGGCGATGGCCGGGGCGCTGCTCGCCGACGGGGAGCGTGGACGGCGAGGGATCAGTGCCGGCCGCAGCGTGCCCACGGCCAATGGCGGCGGCGACGAGTGGACCCGGGTGGCGCGGCTCGAGGCGCTTCGCGGTCCGTGATGCAAACGGCAACCGTGCGCGTGGAGTCGGTGGCTGCCGGCGGCGATGGCGTGGCCCGCGTCGATAGCCTGGTCCTCTTTCTTCCGCGGACCGCTCCCGGTGACGAGCTGACCGCGCGATTCGAACCGGCGAAAGGACGTCGGTTCGCGCGGGGAGAGGTCGCGGCGCTCATCCATCCGGCCGCCGATCGCGTCACGGCGCCGTGCGCCCACTACGTCGCCGATCGCTGCGGCGGCTGCCAGCTTCAACACCTGCGCTATGACGCACAGGTCGACGCCAAGGCGCGCATCATCGGCGACGCGCTGGCGCGCCTCGCGAAGCGGCCGGTGCCGCTCCCCGCGGTGCGCCCCAGCACCGCGGAGTGGCGCTACCGCCGGAAGCTCACCCTCGCGCTTCGTCGCGCGGGTCGCGCCTGGATCGCGGGACTGCACCCCTACGACGTACCCGATGTCGTCTTCGAGCTACGCGAATGTCCGATCACCGACCCGCGTGTGCTCGAGGTGTGGCGTGAGGTGATGGACGCGGCGCCGCGGTTGCCGCAGGCACCGCAACTGCGTGGCGCGGTCCGTCTGGACGGCGACGGCGCGACTTTCCTGCTCCAGGGCGCGGACACATGGCCTGAAAGTCTGGCGTTCTTCGAGGCCGTGCCGTCGTTGAGCTCACTGTGGTGGCAGCCGCGCCACCAGAAGCGGCGCCTCATGTTCGAGCGTGGCGGGTCGCATGCACCGGGTGCGTCGTTCGTCCAGGTCAACGCCGGCGTGGCCGCCGAGATGCACCGCCATGTCATCGAGCGCGTGCTGGCGCACCGCCCCAGGGTGGTCGTGGATGCCTATGCGGGGCTTGGCGAGACCGCCGTTGCCCTCGCGCGCGAAGGCCTGAGTGTCACCGCGATCGAGCTGGACGCCGACGCGGCCCGGTGGTGCGCCGGACAGCTGCCGCCCGGATCGCGCGCCGTCGCGGCTCGTGTCGAAGACGCGTTACCGGACGCGCTGCCGGCCGATGTGGTGATCCTCAACCCGCCGCGCACGGGCATCGACCCCCGCGTTGCCGCGGTGCTGGAGCAGAGCGCACCTCCGCCCGCGGCGATCATCTACGTGAGCTGCGATCCGGCGACGCTGGCGCGCGACCTCGCCCGCATGCCGCGCTTCCGGATCCAGGGGCTCGTCGGCTTCGACATGTTCCCGCAGACCGCGCACGTCGAGACCGTCTGCGAGCTGGTACCGGAGCGAGCGTGAGGTACATCGTCACGGTCAATGGCGACCGCGTGACCGTCGATCTGGACGGGTCCACACTGCGCGTGGACGGCGAAGCCTTCTCCGCGCGGTTGTCGGATGTGGAAGGCACGCCGGTCCGGCTCATCGCCGTGAACGATACCGTGCACCGACTCGTCGTCAGGCGCCGCGGCAGCAGGGGTGAGTACACCATCTGGGTGGACGGCTTCACGTTCGATGTCCAAGCGCTCGACGAGCGGACGCGCACCATCCGCGACCTCTCGGCGGCGAGCGAGCAGCAGGCCGGACCGGCGCCGCTCGTGGCGCCGATGCCCGGCCTGATCGTCCGCGTCGGCGTCACGCCCGGCGACACCGTGCACGCGGGGCAAGGCATCGTCGTCATGGAAGCGATGAAGATGGAAAACGAGCTGCGCGCACCAGGCGACGGCCGCGTGAAGGCCGTGCACGCGAGGGCGGGCCTCGCGGTCGAGAAGGGAGCGGTGCTCGTCGAGCTCGAGGCCTAGCCGGCCACTGGATCCGACGTGGTCAGTCGTCGCTGTCCAGCGTCACCGTGCCGGACGCCACCGTCCCAACGAACGTCGAGAGATCCCAGCTTCCCTCGCCGCCGGAAAGTGGTAGGCTGATCGAGAGGTTGTTGTCGGCCACGCGAGGGTTGAGCTGCACGTGCACGGCGGTTCCGCTCACGCGCCAGGTGGCGGTGGCCGGCCCGGCGGTGGCGCGCGCGAGCGCGTCGGGCAGGAAGCCCTGCCACGTGGCCTCGCCCGACCGGTCGGCGCACGAACCCAGATGCGGCTCGGGAAGGAGCGTCAGGACGATCTCGTAGCGCTCGCCGCGGATCTGGTGCAGCTCCACGCTGGCGGTAGGCCGTACGTCGTCGATGCTCAGCGTGACCCGCTGTACGACCGAGACGCCATCGCACACGGCCTCCAATCGTGCGGCAGTCGGCGGGCGGCAGGCGGTTAGAGCCGACGCACCCACGGCAAGGACCGCGAGGCGGATGGCGATTCGGCATCGGACGTCCGTTGACAAGCTCTAACTCCTTTCGTAGCTTACAAGTCTGTCACTAAAATATGCCTGCGAGCACTATCGGGGGCCCGTCCGCTCCCGGGTGCCGACACGTACGTCATCGCGCCTCATGAGAACTTATACTGCCACGCCAAAGGACATCGAGCACCGCTGGTACGTGGTCGACGCCGATGGTGTCGTCCTTGGACGGCTGGCTTCCGAAGTTGCAAAGATCATTCGCGGCAAGCACAAGCCGACGTTCACGCCGCACATGGACACGGGCGACAGCGTCATTGTGATCAATGCCGCGAAGGTGAAGGTCACCGGACGCAAGGCCGAGCAGAAGCGGTACTTCCGCCATACCGGCTACATGGGGCACGAACGGTTTACACCGTTCTCCATGATGCTCGAGAAGCACCCCGAGCGCGTGATCGAGAAGGCCGTGTACGGCATGCTTCCCAAGACGACGCTCGGGCGGCAGAAGCTGCGGCTCCGGCTCAAGGTCTACGCCGACGCGACGCACCCGCACGCGGCGCAGCAGCCCACGGTGCTGAACCTCCAGAAGAGCGAGAGCGAGTGATGGCTGACGGGTTGGTGACGCATGCCGTTGGGCGGCGCAAGGAAAGCGTTTGCCGCCTCTACATCAAGCCGGGTTCCGGCAAGTGGGATGTGAATGGCCGGACGCTCGGCGACTACTTCCCGCGTCCAGCGCTCGTGTCCGCCATCCAGCAGCCGTTCAGCGCCACCGACACCCTGGGACGCTACGACGTCAAGGCGCGGCTCGAGGGCGGTGGCGTGAGTGGGCAGGCGGGCGCGTTGAGGCTGGCGGCAGCGCGCGCGCTCGTGAAGATGGATGAAACGCACCGCCGTAAGCTGCGCGATCTCGGCCTGCTCACCCGCGACGCGCGGGCAGTGGAGCGGAAGAAGCCGGGACGTCCCAAGGCGCGCAAGCGGTTCCAGTTCTCAAAGAGGTAAAAGGGGTCCTCAGACCAATGTCCCATCCAGTTCTCGAGCAGCTTCTCGAAGCCGGCGTGCACTTCGGCCACCAGACCAGGCGCTGGAACCCGAAGATGCGGCGGTTCATTTTCGCCGAGCGCAATGGCATTCACATCATCGACCTTCAGAAGACGCTCCGGCAGCTCGAGCTGGCGCAGAAGCTGGTACGCGACGTCGTGCTCCGCGGCGAGAATGTCCTCTTCGTCTGCACCAAGCGGCAGCTGAAGGGCATCGTCCAGGGCGAAGCGGAGCGATGCAGCGCGCTGTACGTCACCGAGCGCTGGCTGGGCGGACTGCTCACGAACTTCCAGACGGTGAAGAAGCAGATCCGCCGGCTGAAGGAGTTGGAGACGGGATCCGAGAACAAGGAGTTCGAGGAGTACACGAAGAAAGAGCAGCTCATGATGGCCCGCGAGCGCGAGAAGCTGGCCAAGTACCTCGCTGGCATCAAGAACATGGGCCGGCTACCGGGACTCATGTTCGTGGTCGACTCCAAGAAAGAGCGCATCGCCGTCACCGAGGCGAACAAGCTCGGTATCCCGATCGTGGCGATCGTCGACACGAACGCCGACCCGGATCTCATCACCGTGCCCATCGCCGGCAACGACGATGCGATCCGCTCGGTGGAGCTGATCACGCGCGCCGTGGCCGATGCGATCGTCGAGGCGCGGCGTGAGGCGCCGCTGCGTGAGGAGGCGGAGGAAGGCCCGGAAGCGACGTACAGCTCCGACCGCGGCTTCGAGCCGGCCGATGAGGGTGACCGCCGTCGTCGTCGCCGGCCGCGGCGGCGGCGCGCCAAGCCGGAGGCGATCGCGGCACGGCTCAAGACCGGATCGGAGGGCGAAGGAGGCGGCGAAGGCGACGCCGCAGCGCCAGCGGAGGGCTGAGCCGCGCGGTAGTGCCCGACCGTATTTCGAGGTAAACTGTACGCCGCCGGTCGCCGATCGGCGGCGTTTTCATGAGGACGAGCACGATGACCACCACGACGTTCACCGCCAAGGATGTTCAGGAGCTCCGGCAGCGCACCGGAGCCGGCATGATGGACAGCAAGCGCGCCCTGGAAGAGACCGGCGGCAACATGGACAAGGCCGCCGAGCTGCTGCGCGCCAAGGGGATCGCCAGGATGGAGAAGCGGGCCGGTCGTGTCGCCACCGAGGGGCTCGTCGCCAGCTACATCCACCACAACGGCAAGGTCGGCGTGCTGGTCGAGGTGAATTGCGAGACCGACTTCGTCGCGCGCACCGACGACTTCAAGAAC
>DATFFQ010000120.1:0-4026 GCA_035249955.1 Gemmatimonadaceae bacterium | reverse complement strand
TACTACGTACGTCAGCTTCAGCGCGCCGCGCGCGCCGAAGCGCTCACGGCGCGCGAGGTGGTGGTGGTCGACCACGACGCATCGTGCAGCGTCGCCCGCGCGCTCCGGACCTCGGATGGCGAGCGGGCCGACGAGCCGCTGCCGGTGATCCTGGCGACGGCCGATTGGCACGACTACTTCGACGAGTACCTGGCGGCAGCGGGCGAGGCCAGGGACGCCGCCGAAGACGCCATCGTCCCATCACCGCTCATGCCGCACCTCATGTTCGACTGGCTGCTGCGGCGCGCGCGAGCGCGGTGGCCCGAGCGAGGCGTCGAAAAGCGGCCGCTGGGACGCGAGCCGAACATCCCGTGGCAGCGTGCGGATGCGGGCGGGACGCACTACGTCAGCTTCGCCGAATGGGTGTGCCCGATCAACTGCATCGAGCCGGCCATCTGTCCGGAGATCCGCGGACCTCGGACGTGGAGCATGCCGCCCGCGGTGCGCGCCTACGTGAATGCCGAGCGAGCACGTGGTCGCCGGCTGGTGGGCCCGGCACTCTTCCACTGCACGCATCGCGCGTACGGGGTCGGGATGTTCGACACCGCGGATGTGCTCGCCGCCGACGCGCTCGTGACCTCTCAGGCCGCCCGAGGCGACGTGGAGGTACTGGTCGGAACGGTGTCGCACTGTCATGGTGCACTCGACGTGCTCCGGGTTGGACCATGACCACGGACCGCCGACCGTGAACGTCACCACGCTTCCCGTCGGCGCGTTCCAGGAGAACAGCTATCTCCTGGTCGACGAGAGCACGGCGCGGGCGGTGCTCATCGACCCCGGCGACGAGCCCGAGCGCTTGTTGGGCGCAGCGAGTCGTGCGGGGGTGACGATCGAGGCCGTCTGGCTCACGCACGCGCACGTCGATCACGTCGGTGGTGTGGCGGCCGTCAAGCGCGCGCTTGGTGTTCCGATATACCTTCATCCGCTCGAGCTGCCGCTCTACCAGAGCGCGGTGCAGCACGGACTCGTCTTCGGCTTGCGCATCGAGGAGCCCCCCGCTCCCGACCGCGAGCTGGCCGAGGGTACCGAGCTGCACGTGGGCTCGCTCGTGTTTCAGGTCATGCACACGCCAGGTCATGCACCCGGACATGTCGTCATTCACGGGAATGGCGTGGCGTTCGTGGGCGACTGCCTGTTCGCCGGGTCGATCGGACGTACCGACCTGCCGCTGGCCGACGGCGCTCAGCTGGCGCGGTCACTCCAGCGGATCGTCCAGCTGCCGGACGATACGGTGGCCTATCCGGGACATGGTCCGGCTACGACCATCGGGACCGAGCGTCGCTCCAACCCCTTCTTGAACGGCGCGCTGCGAATCCCGGGCCTCCAGTGAGCGGGGCCGGCACGGGGCACGGTTGTCCGCGGCGCGTCCTTCGACACATTATTCAGCCGGGGCGTTCGGCAGGGGACGTTGGTCAACGCCCGCTCCGTCAATGCCGACGTACCCACTGAAGCGACCTTTCGTGAGGGAGATATGCGCCTGATACGTGCAGCATTCACAGCGCTCCCGGTTCTCGTGTTGGCCGCGTGCGATGACCTCTCCACCGATGTGCAAGAGGTGAAGTACGGCGTCATCACGGTGGTCGCCGAGACCGCCGTTGGCGGGTCTGGCTTCGTCACGAGCCCGGTTGGTCTCTTTTACGTCGCCGGTGCGGGCCCATTGCCCGATAGCAAGTCCACCACCGACTTCTGCCGGATCGATCCCTACAATCCCGGGCCGGCGCCCCAGCCGCAGGTGCAGAACATCAATGCCGGGCCCAGCATCACGTTTCGCAAGGGCCCCACGGTCGAGAGCATGGCGCCGGTGCCACAGGGTAACGTCACTAACTATATCCTCACGCAGAGCGTGCCGTTCGTCCCTGGTGAGGTCGTCACCTTCGAGATTCCGGGTGCGGAGGGCGGCTTCCCGTCGTCTGCTGCCACGACGAACACCGCACCGGCCCTCATCTTCGAAGGAGTCGACGCGGAGCCGGAGAATGGGACTCCGCTCACCGTCCGCTGGAACGCCGGCGATGACAGCTCGCGTGTCGAGATCGCGCTCCGCTACGCGACGAACGGCAGTCCGACGCTGAACGAGCTCATCTACTGCCAAGTCGCGGACGACGGCGAGCACACGATCACCGACGGACTGCTGGGCGGCTGGCGGAGCGCGACCGAGGACAATCGCGAGACCGCGGCAAACCGGTTCCGTACGCACCTCCAGGTGATCGACGACGCGGCGCTTCTCGTGTACTCCGTGGCACAAGCCACCATTCCGATCAACGCGCCCGCCAACCCATAGGCCACGCATGGCTGAGGCCGGTCGCGTAGAGAAGGATCCACTGGGCGCGCTCGAGGTTCCGGCGAGCGCGCTGTACGGTGTGCAGACCGCGCGCGCGCTCAAGAACTTTCCCATCAGCGGGCTGCGCGCCATGCCGGTTTTCGTGACGGCGACGGTCTGGATCAAGAAGGCGGCGGCCCTCACCCACCGCGAGACGGGGCGGCTCGACGCCCGACTGGCCGATGCGATCATCACGGCCGCTGACGAGGTGCTGGCCGGGCAGCACCGCGAGCACTTCGTGGTCGACGTCTATCAGGCGGGCGCCGGGACCTCGCACAACATGAACGTGAACGAGGTGCTGGCCAACCGCGCCAACGAGCTGCTGGGCGCCGAGCGCGGGGCGTACGCGCCGGTGCACCCGAACGATCACGTCAACATGGCGCAGTCGACGAACGACGTGATCCCGACGGCGATTCGGCTGGCCTGCCTCGCCGAGCTCGATCCCTTGCTCCGGGCATTTTCCAGTCTGCGCGATGCGCTGCTGTCGAAGGGAAGCGAGTTCGACGACGTGGTCAAAGCGGGTCGCACGCACCTTCAGGACGCGATGCCCATTCGGCTGGGGCAGGAGTTTCGCGCCTACGGCGTCACGATCGATCGCAACCTCGCCCGCCTCGGTGAGAGCGCCGACTACCTCCGCGATCTCGGCATCGGCGGCAGCGCGGTCGGCACCGGCGTCAACGTGGAGCCGGAGTACCCGGCCATGATGATCCGCTTCCTGCGCGAGCTCTCGGGGTTGGAGCTTCGCGAGGGGAGCGACCGCGTGCAGCTCATGCAGAGCATGGGCGATGTGGCGGCGTTCAGCGCCACGATGCGCGTGCTGGCGCTCGAGCTCAGCAAGATCGCGAGCGACCTGCGGCTGCTGGCGAGCGGACCGCGCACGGGATTGGACGAGATCAGATTGCCGGCGGTGCAGCCCGGCTCGTCGATCATGCCGGGGAAGATCAATCCCTCCATCCCCGAGATGGTGAACCAGGTGTGCTTCCAGGTGATCGGTAACGACACCTGCGTCGCCGTGTCCGCCGAGCATGGACAGCTGGAGCTCAACGTGATGATGCCGGTGATTGCGTACAACGTGCTCCTGTCCATGCGGATCCTGTCTGCCGCCGCCGGCTCACTCGACCAGCGGTGCGTGCGTGGCATCGAGGCGAACGAAGAGCAGTGCGCGCACTGGGTGGAGCGCAGCGCGGCGCTGGCGACGGCACTCGCGCCGCAGATCGGCTACGCGCGCGCGGCGGAGCTGAGCAAGCGGTCGGTGCGCGACAACGTGCTCATTCGCGAATTGGTGCGGCGCGAGGGCGTGCTGCCGCCCGACCAGGCGGACGACGTGCTGGACCTTCGCAAGATGACCGAGATCGGCGTTCCCGGCGGAAAGCACGGCGGAGTCGCGGCCGGGTAAGGAGTGGGCTGGTGCGCATAACGACGTGGGCGGAGTACGGGCTCATCTGCGCCCTGCATCTCGCGCGTCGGCGGGATGAGGGCCCGATTACGGGTCGCGACATCGCGGCGCGCGAGCGATTGCCCGCCGATTACGTGGAGCAGATCCTGCTGCGGCTGCGGCGTGCCGACATCGTCCGCAGCACCCGCGGCGCGCACGGCGGCTATGTCCTGTCGCGCACGCCCGACACGATCTCGGTGCGGGACGTCATCAGCGCGTCGGAGCTCGCCACCTT
>DATFFQ010000119.1:0-17109 GCA_035249955.1 Gemmatimonadaceae bacterium | reverse complement strand
CACCGATCCGGCCCGCTCGCTGGGCGCGGCCATCGGCGCCTCGCTCACCGGCGAGCCTCGCCCCGTGGCCGCCGCAGGTGGGCTCCACGCCATGCAGCTCGACCCGGTGCAGGCGCGCACTGCGTTCCTGGCACGCTGGCGCGACACGCTCATCCAGATCCTCGATCGCGGCACGTACCTCGACGCGGACGACATCGCGGGGCTGGTGGACGCCGCGCTCCCAGGCGCCGATGAAGCGATGGCGCTGCTCGCGCTGCTCGACCTGGAGGATCGGAGCGACTGGGCGCGCATCATCGTCGACACGGCGCCGACCGGGCACACGCTCCGGCTGCTCGAGCTGCCCGACACGTTCGAGCAGTTGCTCGCGCTACTCGACGCGATGCAGGAGAAGCACCGGTTCATGGTGCGTGCGCTCACCCATCGATACCGAGCGGACGACGCTGACCGGTTTCTCGCCGAGATGACCCGGCGGCTGAGCGCGCTGCGCGAGACGCTGCGATCGGCGGAGCGGACGGGCTTCGTGCTCGTGACGCGCGCCGAGCCCATGGTGAGCGCCGAGACGGCGCGGTACGCGGCAGCACTCGAGCGCCTCGGCATCGCCATCCGTGCGCTCGTCGTCAACGCCGTCGCCGCCGAAGTAACCGCGGACGCCGCGTGTGCCCTCGCTGAGCTCGATGCGATCGCCCGTGGCGCGCCACGATTCGTGGTGCCGCTGCTGGATGAGCCGCCCCTCGGTCTTCCGGCGATCGAGCGCTGGGCAGCGTCATGGCGAGCGAGCGACGTCGCTGCTGCGGCGCGTTCCCCCGCCAACGGAGAGACGGGCGGGCGCGTCACCAGGGTGCCGGCATGGGCGCGGCCACGCGTGGCGGCGCTGACGATCGTGGCCGGGAAAGGAGGAGTCGGGAAGACGTCGGTCGCCTGCGCTCTGGCCATCGACGCCGCCAGCGTGCTGCGGCGCGCGCTGTTGGTGTCCACGGACCCGGCGCCGTCCATTGCCGATGCCCTCGATGCACCGATCGGTGATGCCGTGACACCTGTGCCCGGGGTGGAGGGGCTGTTTGCGCAGCAGCTGGACGCCGCTGCTGCATTCGGTCGTTTTCGTGATGCCTATGGGCGGCGGGTGGACGCGCTGTTCGACAGCGTCCTCGGTCGCGGAGTGGATGCCGCGGTGGACCGGCGCATCGCCCGCGATCTGTTGTCCCTGGCGCCACCCGGCGTCGACGAGCTGTACGCCCTCGCCGCTCTCGGGGAGACCCTGGATCAGGACGCGTACGCGTCGATCATCGTCGATCCCGCGCCCACCGGGCACCTGCTTCGCCTGCTCGACATGCCGGCGCTGGCGCTCGACTGGAGCCACCGGCTGCTGCGGCTGATGCTCAAGTACAAGGAAGTCGCCGAGCTGGGAAGCGCGGCGGAGGAGCTTTTGGCCTTCGCGCGCCGCACGCGGGCGCTGCAGCAGCTGCTTCACACATCCGCGCGTTGCTCGGTGGTGATCGTGACGATGGATGAGCCGCTCGTGCGCGCCGAAACCGCACGGTTGGTGAGCGAGATTCGCGCGCGCGACATCGGCATCTCGGCGCTCGTGTGGAATCGCGTGACGCACCCGCCGCGCCCTCTTCCGGGCTCCCCGGCCACGGAGCAGTTTCAAGCCGCGGAGGTGTACCCTCCGCCACGCGGCGCGGGCCCGCTGCGCGAATGGCTCGCGGGCTGGAATCTTCTCGAAGCACATGAGCGCGACTGACGCGGTGATCTACGTCTACGGCATCGTTCCGGGGCAGCTGGACGTGAGGAGCGCCCCGCGGGGGCTCGACGAGTCGCGCGTGACGCTCGTGACCGAGGGTGAGCTTGGCGCACTCGTCTCGGAGCTCGACGCGGCTGCGTACGCGGCGGCGCGCGTGGAGGCGCTCGTGGCCGACGTGGGCTGGCTCAGCCCTCGCGCCGTCGCGCACGATGCGGTGCTCAGCTGGGCGAGCGCGCGCGGCGCGGTGATCCCGCTCAAGATGCTCACCCTGTTCAGCACTCGTGACGCCGTGCGGGACATGCTGCGCAGCCGGTCCGGCGAGATGCGCGAGACGCTGGCACGCGTCGCCCCCGGCGAGGAGTACGCGGTGCGCGTGTTCCGGCTCGCCGGGGCGCTGTCGGAGCATCTGGCGGAGCTGAGCGCCAGGGTCCGCGAGCTGGAGACGGCCGCCGCAGCGGCGAACCCGGGGCAGCGATACCTGTTGGAGCGCAAGCTGGAGAGCGAGCGCGCGACCGAGATACGGCGCGTCGTGAGCGAGGTCGTACGCGATGTGCAGGGCGCGCTCGCCGACGCCGCGCTCGATTCGGCGCGAGAGCCGCCGCCGCGGCCGCTCGTCGGCGAGTCCGGCGAGGAGAGCGAAGGAACGGCCGTGCTCAACGGATTCTTTCTCGTGCCGCGTGGCGGTGCAGATACCTTCCACGATACGCTCCGCCGGCTTGCCCGCCGCCACGAGCAACACGGCTTTCGCTTCGAGGTCACCGGGCCGTGGCCTCCCTATCATTTCGCGCGAGGGAGGGAGTGACGCGCCGCGACGAGCTGGATGCGGACGAGCAGCTCGTTCTCTCCGACATGCTGAGCCACGTCCTCGACAAGGGGGTGGTCATCACCGGCGATGTGGTGATCTCCATCGCCGACGTGGACCTCGTGCAGGTCAAGCTGTCGCTGCTCATCTCCTCGATCGAGACGGCCGCGCGTCATCTGGAGCGGCCGCAGGTCCGGAGCGACGAAGGGACCAGTGGCGACGTACCTCTATTGCCTGGTAGCGGCGGCTGATCGGCCGCGCGACCAGTTGTGCGGAATCGACGGGTCCCCGGTGCGGCTGGTCGATGGCGGGACGCTGCGCGCGTGGGTGAGCACGGTGGAGACGCGCGCGATCACGCCGTCGGTCGAGCGTGCCCGGGAGCACGATGACGTGGTGAGGGCGGCGTTGGGTCCGGACACACCCGTGCCGGCTCGTTTCGGCCAGGTGTTCGCCGATGATGAGGCGCTGCTACAGTCGTTGCGTGAGCGCTCACGGTCGATCGTCTCGATGCTCGAGCGGGTGAAGGGCTGCGTCGAGATGCGGGTGCACCTCAGAACGCCGCCGGCCGAGCCGAGCGAGCCCGTGGAGGGTACCAGTGCGCGTCCCGGGCGCGCGTATCTGGAGGGGTTGGCGCACCGCGAGCGAGTTGCTGCCGAGGCGCTGCGGCGGGCCAAGTTCTTGCAAGAGCAGATCGCGCTGGCGGCGAAGGATCTCATTCGGGAAACCGCACCGGCGACGTATTCCCCTTCCGTACATGCCGTATCCCTATCGCACCTCATAGCGCGCGAGGCGGTGCCAAGTTATCGTCATGCGCTGCGTGGTGTCACCGAAGAGAGCGCCATCGCGGCGCGCGCGGTCGTGTCGGGTCCGTGGGCGCCATACAGCTTCGTGGAGCTGCGGCATGACTGACGGGCACGGGGTGGCGGATGGCGGAGTGCGTCCCGTAGCCGAAACGCTGGAGGCGGAGCTGCGGGCGATCGCGCGCGCGCTGCCCGAGCGCATCGAGGCGGATCCCGAGCACGTCGAGAGTGGTTTGGCGCGGCTGGTGTTGACGGTGGTCGAGCTTCTGCGAAAGGTGCTCGAGCACCAGGCGGTGCGGCGCATGGACGGTGGGACGCTGACCGAGGCGGAGGTCGAGCGATTGGGTCTGGCGCTGATGAAGCTGAACGACCGGATGCAGGAGCTGAAGGCGCTCTTCAACCTGTCTGACGAGGACCTGAGCATCGATCTCGGTCCGCTCGGACGGCTGCGCTAACGACCCAATCCCGGAGCTCGCATTGACGGATCATCTCACGCCTACGCGCAGTCACGGTCTGGTCGAGATTCTCGATCGTGTGCTCGACAAGGGTCTGGTGATCGCCGGAGACATCAAGATCAATCTCGCGAACGTCGAGCTGTTGACGATTCAGGTACGACTGCTCGTCTGCTCAATCGACAAGGCGGAGCAAATCGGTTTGAACTGGTGGCGTCACGATCCGCGCCTCACCGCGACGTCGGCCGCATCAGCGCTGTTGGCGGCCGGCGAGATGGAGGCGCGCCTCGCGCGGATCGAGCGCCGTCTGGAAGAGCTGTCGGAGAGACCGCGCGGGTCCCGCGCGCGGACACAGAATCCCGCTACGGAGTAACCGCTCATGGCCGTCGAACGCTCGCCCGGTGGTAGCTCGCTCATCGACGTACTGGATCGCGTACTCGACAAAGGCATCGTGATCGACGCGTGGGTCCGGGTGTCGCTCGTCGGCATCGACCTGGTCACGGTGGAGGCACGCGTGGTGGTGGCATCGATCGACACCTACCTGAAGTACTCGGAGGCGGTGGGAATCACGGCACCGGTGTCTCGTCCGCGGGAGCTGACCACCGGGGCGGCGGACGCCGATCTGGACCGGTACATGCGCGAGAACGCCGAGTTGAAGCGGCGTCTCGAAGAGCTCGGCGCGCGCGATAGCGTGTAAGGACGGATGTTGGGCGGCAACGTGGATACCTCGCGCCCGGCCTCACGGGGCGCCGTACTCTCCAGCGACGAGCTGCCCGAGCTGCTGTCCGACCTGGCCGAGGCGCCAGACTTCATCGCGGGCGGGAATCGTCTCCTCGAGCAGTTCGGCGAGGCGGCGGGATCGGGGCGCGCCCTGGTCTACCTGCTCGATCGATTCAGCCATCACCTGGAGCTCGCCTGCCAGGTGGGGTGCCGCGATGCCGAGCTGCAGCAACGAGCGGTACCGCTCGACCTGCACGGGCACCCGATGGTCGTCTCCGCCCTGGGACAGAGCGTCGTGCTCGTGGGCGAGACGGCCGCCAGGCGCATGGGGCTCCCATTCGGCTGCTGCTGCGTGCTCCCCCTGCCGCAGCCGTTCACGCGCGGCCTGCCGGCGCTGCGTCAGGACGAAGCGTCCTTCGACCCGCACTACGAGGGATGCGAGGTCCTTCCCTGGTCGGGGGAGCACCGCCGGCGCCTGGGTCATGCACCGTTCGGCGTGGTCGTCATGGAGGGACGGCCCGACACGCCGGTGATCGAGTCGCTGGCCACGGCGGCGCTGCTGGCCGGACCGATCCTCTCCCGCACGCACACCGCGGATCGGCTCAAGCGGTCGGCCGAGCGGCTGGATGAGCAGCGCAGCCTGCTGACGGCGATCATCAACGCGCTGCCCGATCCGATCGTGATCACGGACGCCATGAACAACGTGATCGTGCAGAACCAGCGGGCGGAGATGCTGCTCGCGCCGCAGGATACCGACTCGGAGGGTCGGCGGCGCGCGGTGGAGATCAACAACCTGCTGTTCAGCTCGTTCGTGTCGAAGGCGGTGATGACCGGCGGCGTTCGCCCGACGGCGCGCGAGCTCAACCTGGTGGACCCCGACGAGGGAACGGACTTGCTGTTCGAGGTGCTCGCGCACCCGCTGCCGCCATCGATCGCGCGCGAGGGCGCGTACGTCTCGGTCCTGCGCGATGTCACCGACCTCAAGCGCGCGTCGATCGAGCTCGAGCGGCAGTACCAGCGGGCGCGGGTGACAGAGATGGACGCCACGCGGGAGCGCGACCGCCTGAATCTCATCCTGAACAACGTCGCCGATCCCATCCTGGTGACGGATCATCAGTCCAAGATCATCCTGATGAATCCGCTCGCCGAGATGCTGTTCGAGCTCCCGGAGGGCACGCACGATCTGCAGCGCGTGCAGCGCGTACGCGGCAACGACACGAAGTTCACGACCCTCATCTCCGACTTCGCGATCAGCCCCGCGACGTATCGCCGCGAGCGCATCACACTCGTACAGCCCGAGCTCGGTGCGGAAGTGCCGATGGAGGTCGTGGCCGGCAAGGTGATCAACGAGCGCGGGGAGCCGCTCGCCGTCGTGTGCGTGCTGCACGATCTCACCACCCAGGTGGAGAACGAGCGTCTGTACAACGAGCTCAAGAAGTTCAGCGCCGAGCTCGAGGACCGCATCCGCATGGCGACCGCCGACCTCGAAGCGCAGAACATGCGCCTGCAGTGGCAATCGAGCGAGCTGGAGAAGGCGTATCGGCTGAAGTCTGAGTTCCTGGCGAACATGTCGCACGAGCTGCGCACCCCGATCAACGCGCTCATCGGCTACACGGCGCTCATGCTCGACCGCATCTACGGCGAGCTGACGCCCAAACAGGTCGAGGGCCTCACGCGCATCCAGGTTTCATCACAGCACCTGCTGGCGCTGATCAACGACATTCTCGATCTGGCCAAGATCGAGGCCGGGAAGATGCCCATCCATCTGGAGCCGGCGCACCTGAAGGCGATCATCGGCGATGTGGCCTCCCAGATGGAGCCGCTCATCAAGCGCAAGGCGCTGGAGTTCGACCTGGACATCCCCGACGACCTGCCGCTGATGATCACCGATCGCACGAAGGTGAAGCAGATCGTGCTCAACCTGCTCTCGAACGCCGTGAAGTTCACGCATCGCGGCTCGATCGTCCTGTCGGCGAGGGCGGTCGGAGGCGCCGTCGACATCATGGTCAAGGATACGGGGATCGGCATCAGGCCCGAGCACCTGGATGTGATCTTCGAGGAGTTCCGGCAGGTGGACCAGTCGCGCACGCGCGAGTACGGCGGTACGGGGCTGGGGCTCAGCATAACGCGCAAGCTGATCGCCCTCCTGGGCGGCAGCATCACCGTGGAGAGCGAGTACGGGGTCGGAACGCGGTTCGTCGTCGCGCTGCCGCTGCGCAGCGAGCTGTTCTCCATGGACGAGCAGGTGGCGCGCGCCGCCCTCGGCCTGCGGTCGCTCTGACACCACCGCGTTCCCCTGCGCCTCATCCCACCGCAGATTACGGTGCAGGGTCACCCGTCCCGTTCACGCCAATCCGTGACGCCGTATGTTCGATGAGAAGACGCGCACCGTCTGCGTAGTCGGGGCGCAGTGGGGAGATGAGGGGAAGGGAAAGCTGGTCGATGTCATCGCCGAGCGCGCCGACTGGGTGGTTCGCTACCAGGGGGGCGCCAACGCCGGACACACGGTCCAGATCGGCGGGCGATCTTTCGTGCTGCACCAGATCCCGTCGGGGATCCTGCACCCCGGCGTGCGCTGCGCGATCGGCAACGGTGTCGTGCTCGACCCGGACACGCTGTTCACCGAGATCGATGCGCTGGTGCAGGATGGCGTGGATGTGGAAGGACGACTGTACGTCAGCGACCGTGCGCACCTGGTGCTGCCCTATCACCAGCTGCTGGATGCGGAGAGTGCCGCCAGTCGCGAGATCGGCACGACGGGGCGCGGCATCGGACCGGCCTACGAAGACAAGGTGGCTCGCCGCGGCGTCCGTGTGCTCGACCTCCGTCACGCCGACCGGTTGCGCGGGCTCGTGGCGCGCGCCATCGACCACGCCAACGCACAGCTGACTGCGTTCGGCTCGTCCAAGCGCGCGAATGTGGACGAGACGGTGCAGCTCCTCGAGCGACTCGCACCCCGCCTGTTGCCACTCGCCGAGGACGTGGGGTTGATGGTGCATCGGGCGATCAAATCAGGGGCCGCGGTGCTGCTGGAGGGCGCGCAGGGCTCGCTGCTCGATGTCGACCACGGCACATATCCGTTCGTGACCTCGAGCAATACAACGTCGGGAGGGGCGGCCATCGGTGCGGGAATTGCCCCCGCGGCGCTCGAGGCGGTGCTCGGAGTGGTGAAGGCGTACACCACGCGTGTCGGGAATGGACCGCTGCCGACGGAACTGGACGAACCGATGGCGTCGACGATCCGCTCGCTGGGACGCGAGTTCGGCGCCACCACCGGACGGCCACGTCGCTGTGGATGGTTCGACGCGGTGGTCGTGCGCTACGCCGCGCGCGTGAACGGACTCACGGGGCTCGCCGTCACGAAGCTCGACGTGCTCGACACGCTGGACCGGATCGCGCTCTGCACGGGGTACGAGATCGGCGATGGGAGCGGCGGCGACCTGCACACGGAGTTTCCCGGCGACCTCCGGGCGTTGGAGATCGCGCGGCCGCGCTACGAGTGGTTCGAGGGGTGGCGCGAATCGACTGCCGGCGCGCGCAGACTCTCCGAGCTGCCGGCCGCTGCTCGTCGGTACCTCGATCGCATCGAGGAGCTGGCCGAGACGCCGATCGCGTACGTGAGCGTGGGCACGCGGCGCGATCAGATCATCGGCGTGGAGCGAACGGAAGCGCTCGTGTGATGAGACGCATGACGGATGTCGCCATCGTCGGCGCGGGGCCGTGTGGGCTGGCGGCGGCGATCGCGATGAAGGTGGCGGGGCTCGAGGCGCTCGTGCTCGATGCCGGATGCGTGGTGAGCTCCATCGCCGGGTACCCCACGTACATGACCTTCTTCTCGACCGCGGAGAAGCTCGAGATCGGCGGCTTGCCCTTCGTCGTCGCCGCCGAGAAGCCCTCCCGCCGCGATGCGCTGGCATACTATCGGGCGGTGGTGGAGCACTTCGCGCTGGACGTTCGCCAGTACGAGCGCGTGCACTCCGTGGAGCGCGGTGGCCGCGGGTTCGTGCTCTGCTCTCGGCGGCGCGACGGCTCCGAGCACGCCACCGAGGCGCGCGCCGTCGTGATCGCCACCGGCTACTTCGGCACACCCAACCGTCTGGACGTCCCGGGTGAGGACCTGCCGCACGTGACGCACGTGTTCCGAGAGGGGCACGAAGCCTTTCAGCAGGATGCAGTCGTGGTGGGCGGCGGCAACTCGGCGGTGGAGGTGGCGCTCGAGCTCTATCGCGCGAAGGCGCGGGTCACGCTCGTGCACTTTGCCGCCGAGCTCGATCGCGGCGTCAAGCCATGGGTGCTCCCGGACATCCACAACCGCATTGCCGAAGGAGCGATCGCGGTGCGGTGGTTGTCGCGCGTGACGGCCATCGAGCCCACCGCCATCGTTCTGGAGCGCGAGAGCGGCCCCGAGCGATTGCGCGCCGACCACGTCTACCTGATGACGGGCTACACACCCGCTTCCGGCCTGTTGACCAGCTTGGGCGTCGCCATCGATACGACCACGGGGATCCCGGCACACGATCCAGCGACGATGGAAACCAACGTGTCCGGCGTCTTCATCGCCGGAGTCCTCGCTGCCGGGCTGGATGCGAACAAGATCTTCATCGAGAACGGGCGAGATCACGGCGGACGAATCGCGGCGCGCCTGGCGGCGGCGGGACATGGCGGTTAGATCAGGGCGCGCAACGAGCAGCGCCGCAGGATGGCGGTGACCCCGAGCAGGGAGTGATGACGACCAGGGTGAGGAGCATGTGAGGCATTGATGGACCCATCATCAACGTCGTGCTCTTCACCCTGGCTCTGGTCACTCCCTCCACTCTCGTCACTCTCGTCACGGACCTCCCAGGCTCCTCACACCACCCCGTCGCCGGGACATAGATTCCAATATGCGGCCTGACGTCATGGACAAGCTCGTGTCGCTCTGCAAGCGGCGCGGATTCATCTTCCAATCCTCGGAGATCTACGGGGGCACCGGCTCGGTGTGGGATTACGGGCCGCTCGGCGTGGAGCTCAAGCGGAATCTCCAGGACCGGTGGTGGCAGGCGATGGTGCGCGCCCGTGACGACATCGAGGGGCTCGACAGCGCCATCCTGATGCATCCGCGCGTGTGGGAGGCGAGCGGCCACGTGGGTGGATTCGTCGATCCACTCGTGGAATGCCGAAACTGCAAGCGGCGGTTTCGCGCCGACGATCCGGGCATCAAAGGCACCCCGGGCTCACCCGACGCGCAGTGTCCGGTGTGCGGCGCGAAGGGGACGCTCGGCGAGCCGCGTCAGTTCAATCTCATGTTCAAGACGTTCATGGGACCGGTGGAAGACACGGCGGCCATCGTCTACCTCCGACCCGAGACCGCGCAGGGCACGTATGTCAACTTCCTCAACGTGCAGCAGTCGACGCGGCAGAAGATCCCCTTCGGCATCGCGCAGATCGGCAAGGCGTTCCGAAACGAGATCACGCCCGGGAACTTCGTCTTCCGCACGCGCGAGTTCGAGCAGATGGAGATGCAGTACTTCGTCGAGCCCGGCTCGGAAGGTGAGTGGTTCGAGTATTGGAAGGGTCAGCGCATGGAGTGGCACCGCGGTCTCGGCCTCGAGCCCGGGCGGCTGCAGTTTCACGAGCACGGACCGGATGAGCTCGCGCATTACGCTCGGGCGGCCTTCGACATCCAGTTCGACTTCGGCGGCTCACTCGGATTTCAGGAGCTCGAGGGAGTCCACAACCGGGGTGACTGGGATCTGACGCAGCACCAGAAGTTCTCGGGCAAGAAGCTCGAATACTTCGATCAGCCGAACAACCGGCGTTACGTGCCGTTCGTGGTGGAGACGGCCTGCGGTCCCAACCGGACGCTGTTGGCGCTCCTGGTGAACGGCTACCGCGAGGAGCCGGTCGCTGGGGAGGACGAGGGGCGGACGGTGCTCGCGCTGCAGCCGGCGCTGGCGCCGATCAAGGCGGGGGTGTTTCCGCTCGTAAAGAAGGATGGAATGCCCGAGATGGCAACGCGCCTGGCGAACGACCTGCGTGCGTGCTTCCCGGTATTCTACGATGAGTCGGGCGCCATCGGCCGTCGCTATCGGCGACAGGACGAGATCGGCACGCCCTTTTGCATCACCGTCGATGGCCAGTCGGCCGAGGATGGAACGGTGACGATTCGCGATCGGGACACGCTCGGACAGGAGCGGGTTGGCGCGGACCGTGTGCTGCACGCGCTCCGGGAGCGGATCGGCGCGTGAGCGCGCTCACGCTCGACCGGCTGCGTCTGCGCGGTCAGGCGCTCATGGAAGAGGTGTCGCGCGAATATTACCTCTCGCATGCCGGCCTCAAGTCGAGCGCGGAGCTGCAGCCCATCTACCGTGGATACGCGGACGTGCTGAACGAGGAGGCGCTGGCGCTGGTCCGCGAGCGCTTTCAGCGCTCGCCCCATGGAAGCGAGGAGCGACGCAGTGCCCGGATTCTGCTCGAGTGGCAGCTCGACGCGCAGGTGCAGCGTCTCCTGGCGCCGCTCGACGAGCGAGAGATCGAGTGGGAGGCCACGGCCGTGCTGCGCCTGGAGGACGGGCGAGGTATCCCCTTCCAGCGCGCCCCGATCGAGATCGCCAACGCAGGCGACCGCGCCGAGCGGCTGGCGATCGAGCGGGCGCGAGCGTCGCTGGTCGCGGCGGAGCTGTCGCCGCTCCGGCAGGAGCGCTTTCAGCGGGAGCGCGAGTACGTCGAGTCGCTCGACATCGCGCCCGGATACAATCTCACGTTCTCGATGGTGAGCGGGATCGACCTGCGAGCGCTGGCGGCCGAATGCGAGGCCTTCCTGCGCGACACGCAGTCGATGTGGGACGATGTCTTCGACGACGTCGTGCGCGCCAAGCTGCACATTCCGCCGCACCAGGCGACCCGCTCCGACGCGCTCGCGTTGCTGCGCGCGCCCGAGTTCGACCAGCACTTCCCGAGCGAGCAGATGGAGCGCGAGGTGAGGCGCCAGACGCAAGAGATGGGAATCGATCCATCGAGCGGTGGGCGCATCCGCTTCGACACCGGTGAGCGGGCAGGCAAGCGCGCGCGCGCGTTTTGCGCGCCGGTGCGCGTGCCGGAAGAGGTGTATCTCGTGCTCCGCCCCCACGGCGGCCAGGCCGACTACCGGACACTGCTGCACGAGCTGGGGCATGCGCTCCACTTCGGCTACATCCGGTCCGACTATCCGTTCGAGTATCGCTGGCTCGGCGACAACTCCGTGACCGAAGCGTACGCGATGCTCTTCGACCACCTCTTGCACGATCCGGGGTGGCTCACACGGTACACGGAGCTGGGACGCAGCCAGGTGCCGGCGTTTCTGAATGCCGTGGGCTTCGAGGAGCTGCAGTTTCTTCGCCGCTACTGTGCCAAGCTCGTTTATGAGATCGCGCTGTACTCCGGCGATGTCCCCTGGCACTCGCTCCCCGACCTCTACGTCGAGACGCTCACGTCGGCGACATCGTTCCGGTACGAGGCGGCGGATGCCTTCGTGGATGTCGATCCGCGCTTCTACTCCGCTCGATACCTGCGCGCCTGGCAGCTGCAGGCGCTGCTCACCGACACGCTCGTCGAACGCTTCGACGTGGACTGGTATCGGAATCCCAGGGCTGGACCGTGGATCGTCGAGCAGCTCCTCGGCGAGGGGCAGCGCGAGCTGGGCCACGAGCTCGGCGAGCGAGTTGCCGGCCGTCCTCTCTCGTTCACCCCGCTCGTTCGCGCCACCGAAGCCCTCCTCGTCGCCTCGTGAGCGCGCGCCGTTCGCGTCGTGCAGCGTGCCGTGACGTCGCCTGCCGAGCGTCGCGATGAACGAACCTGGCTGGGACGCCGTCCGCGATGAGGTCGTCGGCCACCTCCAGCAGCTCATCCGCATCGACACCGTGAATCCCCCCGGGAACGAGATGGCAGTTGCGCGCTATCTCGAATCCGTCCTCGTCCCCGCCGGCGTCGAGACTCGCGTGCTGGAGCCCGCGCCGGGACGAGCCGCCGTGTACGCGCGACTGCGTGGGTCGGGCGAGCGCGCACCGGTGCTCCTGCTCGCGCACATGGACGTCGTCGGGGTGGAAGCCGATCACTGGTCGGTCGATCCGTTCGGCGGCGTCGTGAAGGACGGCTACGTCTACGGCCGCGGCGCCATCGACGACAAGGGGATGCTGGCGGCGAATCTCGTCGTGCTGCTCCTGCTCAAGCGACAGATCGCCGATGCCGGACAGCCGCTGGCGCGCGACGTGCTATTGCTGGCCACGTCCGACGAAGAGGCTGGCGGCACATGGGGGATCGGCTGGGTCATCGCGCATCACCCCGAGCTGGTGCGCGCCGAGTTCGCGCTCAATGAAGGCGGGCGGGTCCGTGTGGTTGGCGGGCGACCTCTCTACGTCGCGGTGCAGACGGCGGAGAAGGTGCCGTACAACGTGAAGGTCTCCGCCACAGGACCGGCCGGCCACTCGTCTGTCCCACGCCGCGGCAACGCGATCGCGCGGCTCGCGCGCGCCCTCGCCGCCATCGATGCGCACCGCGAGCCCGTTGGCATGAGCGCGACCACGCGTGCGTTCTTCGCCGCCCTGGGCGGCGTATGGCCGTGGGAGAAGCAGGCGCGCGCCATGATCGATGTCGCTTCTTCCGACCCGACACGCGTGCAGGACGGCGCACGCGCGCTGGAGGCGACTCCGGTTTTCGACGCCGTCCTGCGCAACGGCATCTCGCCCACGATCCTCGCCGGCGGCGTGCGCGCCAACGTGATTCCCGCCGAGGCGACGGCGAATCTCAATGTTCGCCTGTTGCCTGGTGAGTCCATCGACGCGCTGCTCGGCCGGTTGCGCGCGGTGGTGGACGATCCATCCGTCACGTTCCAGGTGGCGGATCGGCAGCCGGATCCGCCGGCTTCCCCGATCGATTCGGCGATGTTCGCGGCCATCCGTGACAGTGCGCGGGTGCTCGACCCGCGACTGGCCGTCGCGCCCTATCTCAGCACGGGCGCGACGGACAGCGCGCGGCTGCGGCACTGCGGGGTCGCGGCGTACGGCATATTGCCATTCCCGCTGGACGAGGAGGATGAGAGCCGCATGCACGGGCACGACGAACGAGTTCCCATTGCCGCTCTGGAGTTCGGGACGCGCCTCATCTACGGCGCCGTGCACCGGGTGGCGCGATGAACACGCGGCCGATCGCTGTCGTCACCGGTGCCTCCCGCGGCATCGGACGCTCGATCGCGCGCCGCCTCGCGACATCGTACGACGTGATCGCGCTGGCCCGGTCGCGCACGGATCTCGACTCGCTGGCGCGGGACGCGAGCGACGAGGGCGGCTCCGTACGCGCGGTGGCGTGCGACGTCAGCGACGCCACGGCGGTCGAGCGGGCGCTCGCCGGCATCGAAGCCGAGGTGCTGATCAACAACGCCGGCGTTGGTCCGCTCAAGCCACTGCTCGACCTCACGCTCGAGGAGTGGGATCGGATGACCGCGGTGAACTTCAGCGCGCTCTTCTACGTGACGCGGGTCCTGTTGCCGGGAATGGTCGCCCGGCGCTCGGGAGACATCATCAACATCGGGTCGATCGCCGGCCGCAATGCCTTCGTGGGCGGTACGTGCTACGCGGCCACCAAGCACGCGGTGAACGCCTTCACGGAGTCCCTGATGATGGAGGTGAGGCACGCCAACATCCGCGTCGCGGTGGTCACACCGGGCTCGGTCGACACCGCGTTCTCCTCGAGACGCGACGACACCTCGTGGATGATCGGGCCTGACGAGGTGGCGGACGCCGTGATGTACCTGCTCGGCGCGCCGCGGCGCATACTCGTCTCACGGTTGGAGATGCGGCCGTCGATGCCGCCGAAGAAGTAGCCGATCCGACCTAGCGATTTCCCGGCGCGCGTCCCTAGATTCCGCACCGTGATCGACACTCAGGTGCGCATCTCCGGGACACCGCCCGACAGCGCGATTCGCGAGCTGGTGGCGGTGCGCGAGATCGCGCATGCCTTCCTCACGGCCGACCGGCCGGAGGAGGTGTTCCAGTTCGCGCTGGAGCGGGTGAGCCCGCTCGTGGGCGCGACCTTCGCGTCGGTGTACCTGGTGGTGGGTACCGATGACGTGATGCGCCTCGCCGCGGCATACAACTGGCCGGAGCGCTTTCGCCCCTTCCTGGGAGACATGCGCGTCCGCCTGGGGCGCGGTCCCAGCGGCGAGGCGGCGAGCGAGCGGCGCGCCATTCACGTGCCCGACGTGTTCGCCGACGAATCGCTGGCCGACTGGCGCGAGGTTGCCAGCGAGCTCGGCTTCCGGGCGCTGGTGGCGCTTCCCCTCCAGACCGGGAGCGGCGTGCTCGGTGCGCTCACGTTCTACTTCGCCGAGGCCGGCGGTCCGGACGATGTGGACAACGGGCTGCTGCGCATGGTGGCCGACCAGCTGGCGGCGACGGCGGAGAAGGCGCGGCTGATCGACGAGCTGCGGCGCGCCAACGGCGCGTTGCTCGAGGCCAATGCGGAGCTGGAGCGCCAGGTGTGCGCCGCGCTGGAGGCGCGCCGGCTGAAGGATGAGTTCCTGGCCAACATGTCACACGAGCTGCGAACGCCGCTCACCGCCGTCCTGGGGTACGCGTATTTGCTCCAGGAAGGGCTCTCCGGCCCGCTCACCGACGAGCAGCGCGGCACGCTGTCGCAGGTCACGGGCGCGAGCGAGCGACTGCTGGTGCTCATCGAGGACCTGCTCGAGCTGACGGCGCTCAAGCGTGGCGAGCTCCGGGTGAGCGTCGAGGAGTTCGACCCGCGGAAGGCACTCGACGAAGCGATCGCGACCACGCGCGGGCGCCCGGCCGGCGTGGCGCTCACCGTGGAGGCGCCGGAGGACGGTGTCCCGTCGATGTGGAGCGACCGCCGGAAGGTCGTGAAGATCCTGGCCAACCTGCTCAGCAACGCGTTCAAGTTCACGTCGCAGGGGGAGGTGCACGCGTCGCTCACCGTGCGCAACGAGATGGCGTACTACTGCGTACGTGACACGGGAATCGGCATCGCGCCCGAGGCGCACGAGATCGTGTTCGAGGAATTCCGTCAGGGTGACGGCTCCACTACGCGTCGTTACGGTGGCTCCGGGCTCGGGCTGGCGCTGTCGCGCCAGCTGGCGCGTCTCCTCGGCGGGGACATCGTCGTCCAGTCGGTGGCGAACCAGGGATCCTCGTTCGTGGTCGAGCTACCGCTGGAGTACACGCCCGATCTGCGGCCGGACACGCTGATTCCGCTCTAACCGTCGTTGTCTCGTACCCCACGTGGACCGATGATTCAGGAAGTGACGACGGCGATGTCGCCGGACGATGTGCTGGCGGCCGCCAAGACGTTCTTCGCGCGTCGCAATCCCATCTACGCCGCCTTCGTCGAGAAGGAGGGACCGAACTACGTCACCTTTCGCGGCCAGGGCGGGGAGGAGCTGGTGATCGGCGTGCAGCCGGTGGCCGGCGGAACGCTGGTGCGCGGCTCCACCTACCTGTTCGATCAGCAGATCTCGCGATTTTTCTCGACGCTCGATCCGCGGCCGATGACGGAGCGCACTGTCGGATGAGCGCACCATTTGTCGCCGGGCTGCGCACCCGGCGCGGCGTGATCCGGCTCGTGCGGCCGGGTGATGAGACAATCACGATCCGCGTCCAGCTGCCCGACGTGTGGGACGTCGTGCGCCTGGACGTGTCTCCCCATGAGTCGGTGCTGGCGGTGAAGCGCGCGGCGCTGGCCGAGTTCGAGCCCAACGGCGATCCGGCGAGCTACGTGATCAAGCTGCGCGGCTTCGAGGTGCTGGACGAGCAGCTCACCGTGCGCGATGCCGGCGCGGTGAACGGTTCCATCTTCCTGCTCGCCTTTCGCCGCCGGCGTCCGGTGCGGTGAGCGCCGTCACCACCGGCCGCGGCCGCGCGGAGTCGAGCCGCGAGGCGCTCGCCGAGTCCGTCGCCAGACTCCGCGCCGAAGTATCTCGCCGCATCGTCGGCCAGACACAGGTCATCGAGGAGATGCTCATGGCGCTCATGTCGGGCGGCCATGCGCTGCTCGTCGGCGTGCCGGGGCTCGCCAAGACGCTCATGATTCGGTCGGTGGCCGAGGCGATGCGATTGGAGTTCCGGCGCATCCAGTTCACGCCGGACCTGGTGCCCAGCGACATCACCGGCACCGAGATCATGGAAGAGGACAGCGCGACCGGGGCACGGTCGTTCCGGTTCGTGCGCGGGCCGATCTTCGCGAACATCATCCTGGCCGACGAGATCAACCGCACGCCTCCGCGTACACAGGCGGCGCTGCTCGAGGCGATGCAGGAGCATCACGTCACCGCCGCCGGCGAGACGATGCCGCTCCCGGCGCCGTTCTTCGTGCTGGCGACGCAGAATCCCATCGAGCAGGAAGGAACGTACCCACTGCCCGAGGCGCAGCTCGACCGGTTCCTGTTCGACATCCGGATCGGCTATCCGAGCGAAACGGAGGAGGTGGCCATCCTGCGCGCGACGACGGGGTCGGACGACGTTGCCCTCTCGCCGGTGCTCGACGCGGATGAGACGCTCGCGCTGCAGCGTCTGACGCGCGAGCTGCCGGCGGCGGAGCCGGCGCTTCGCTTCGCCGCGTCGCTGG
>DATFFQ010000118.1:0-61690 GCA_035249955.1 Gemmatimonadaceae bacterium | reverse complement strand
GCGACGTCGTCTTCACGATCGAGGCGGCGCGCGATCCAGCAACGGGCTTTCCCCGCTACGCGGACCTCGCCGACATCAGCCGCGTCTCTGCGCCTGACGACTCGACAGTTGTGCTCCACTTCGCCGCGCCACCGGCGCGGTTCCCATCGGTCCTGTGCGAGCTGCCGATCGTTCCCGCGCATCTGCTGAGCAGTGTGCCTCGAGGACGGATGCGCGACGCCGCATTCAATCGCGCACCGGTCGGTAATGGCCCCTTCCGCTTCGTCGAGCGTACCGTCGGCCAACGGTGGGTGTTCGAGCGGAATCCGGACTTCCCGGCCGAGCTCGGCGGCCCGCCGCGCATCCGACGCCTGATCGTTGCCGTGGTCGACGAAGCGACGACCAAGTTCGCCGGGCTCGTGGGCGGCGAGCTGGACGTCGCCGGCATCGCGCCATCGATGGCGTCGCTCGTCGATCGCGATCCGAGCCTGCGCGTGCTCGACTACCCCGTGCTCGTCTCGTACGGCATCGTCTTCAACACCCATCGCCCGCCGTTCGACGATTCGCGCGTGCGGCGAGCGCTCGCGATGGCCATCGACCGGCGGCGCGTCGTGGAGGCGGCGCTGGCCGGCTTCGCGACGCCGGCCGACGGGCCAATTCCCACGGACCATCCGTATGCCATGGCCGCGAGTGGGGAGACCCACGACATGACGGCCGCCGGGCGGTTGCTCGACGAAGCGGGCTGGCGCCGTGAGGGCAATGGGATGCGACGGAAGAACGGCACGGCGCTTCGCTTCGAGCTGCTCACCGTGGGCAGCTCGGACAACGCGGCCGAGCAGCTGTTGCAGGCGGATTTCCTCGCGCTCGGGGTGCGCATGGAGATCGGCCAGCGCGAGATGAGCGCGTTCCTGAGCGAGGCGCGCGCGCGTGACAAGCGCTTCGACGCCCTCTTCACGGGCATCCCCGGTGACCTCTCGCTCGCCTATCTGTCGGCGATGTTCGACTCGGCCCTGGCGGGAGGCGCGCTCGACTACGGAAGCTTCCACACGCCGGCGCTCGATCTGCTGCTCGCCCGCGCGCGGGCCGCGCGCAGCGACGCCGAGGCTGGCGAGCGCTGGCTCGACGTGCAGCGTTACCTCGATGACGCGATGCCGATCGCCTGGGTCTACCACGCCCGTGGCGTGCAGGGTGTGGCGCGGCGGCTTCGCGGCGTGACGATGGACCTGCGTGGTGAGATGGTCTCGATCGCGCGCTGGGAGGTCGACCGCGGAGGGTCACCCATCGCCCTCACGAGATGAGCCTGCTGATCGGCGAGGAATCCCTCAGCGGCCGCCGTGCCGCGGCTCGCGGAGCGCTCGCGCCGCTCGCCTCGTCGCTGACCCACGATCTGGCGCGTGTGGTGCGCGCCGATCTCGACGTGCCGGTGGACAAGGCGCTGCTGTCGCGCGACGGTGGGAGGTGCGCGCGCGACGGGACGCCGCTGGAGTTCGATCCCTTTTCACCGGCGTCGCACCGATGCGCCGTGTGCGGAGAGATCTATCGCGGCGAGCGACACGACCGGTGGTGGGTGATGAGCTTCCAGCTCTGGCTCGCGGAACGGTGCGTGCACGCCGCGCTGCTCCACGCGCTGCTCGGCGACCCACATCACGCGCGCCTTGCCGAACGCATCCTCGAACGATACGCCGAGCTGTACCTGGAGTATCCCAATCGCGACAACGTGCTCGGCCCGTCGCGGCCCTTCTTCAGCACGTACCTGGAGTCCATCTGGCTGCTGCAGCTGTGCGTGGCGCTCGATCTGATCGAGTCGGCGCTCGGACCGGGTGCCCTCGGCGGGGTAGTGCGCGAGCGTCTCATCGAGCCGAGCGCGCAGCTCATCGCGTCGTTCGAGGAAGGGAGCTCCAATCGACAGGTGTGGAACAACGCCGCGCTCGTGGCCGCCAATCTGCTGCTCGGGCGCCGCGATCGCGCGTCGCGGGCCGTGAGTGGCGCCTCCGGGCTCGTCACGCATCTCACCACCGGGCTGTTGCCCGACGGGACCTGGTACGAGGGTGAGAACTATCACCTCTTCGCGCACCGCGGGCTCTGGTATGGCGTGTTGCTCGCCGAGCGCGGTGGATGGGAGCTGCCGTCCGCGCTCGTTAGGCGATTCGAGGAGGGGTTCGCGACCCCGCTCGCGACGGCACTGCCTGACTTCACCTTCCCGTCGCGTCGCGACTCGCAGTATCGCGTGTCGCTGCGACAGTGGCGCTTTGCGGAGTCGTGCGAGCTCGGACTGGCGCGCCGCGACGATGGCCGACTGCGCGGCGCGCTCTGGCAGCTCTACGAGCACCCGGCATCGGCCGGTGACACGGGACGCTGGCGCTCGACGGCGGACGTCGAGCGGAACGAGCCGCCGTGCGCATTCACGCGCGCCGACCTGGGGTGGCGCTCGCTGCTCCTCGCGCGCGAGACCCTTCCGCCGCTCGCCCCCATCGCGCCGCGCTCGGTGCTGCTCGAGGGGCAGGGCATCGCCGTGCTCCGCCGGGACGGCGGCCGCGTGTTCGCGGCGCTCGACTACGGGCACTCCGGCGGCGGTCACGGACACCCCGACCGCCTCAACGTGATGCTGTGCGTTGGTGAGGAGCGGTGGCTGGACGACGTCGGAACCGGATCATACGTGGATCCCACGCTCCACTGGTACCGGAGTACGCTCGCGCACAACGCGCCACTCATCGATGGTCGGTCCCAGCGACCCACCAGCGGCGTGCTGCGGGCATTCGACGAGCGCGGTGGCGCGGGATGGGTCGAGGCGGCGGTTTCATTGCCCGCGATCGACTCGGACGTCACGCTGACGCGCACGCTGGTCGCGATGCCGAGCTACGTCATCGATCGGCTAATATGGAGCGCCGAGTGCGAGGCGGACGTGGCGCTCCCGGTGCACGTGCTGGCACAGGTGGCCGGAGTGGGCCCGTGGCGCCCCGGGACGCTCACCGGTGGCAGCGCCCTCGAAGATGGATTCGGCTTCGTTCACGATGCCGGCGTCGCCGCGATGCCGGCCGGTTCGGTCGCGCAGCTCTCGCTCGCAGAAGCCGAGCACGGCCGCGCGTGGATCGTGTCCGATCAACCGCTCGAGTGGTGGCGCGCGCTCGGGCCCGGAACGCCGCGCGAAGCGCCGCGCGAGCGCGAATTCTTTCTGCTGCGAGCACGCACGGCGCGCGGCGTCATCGCGACGGTTTGGAGCTGGACTGACGCCGTCTGCGAGGTGAGCCTGCGCGGCGACGCGCTGGTCGTACGCACGAGCGAGGGTGAAGCGCACGAGCACCGGCGGCGTCCATCGGGCTGGCACGTCGACCTCCTTGCCGGAACGGCGCGAAGCAGCATCGACCTCGGTGGAGAGCGAGACGCCGCGACAGAGGTATTGGACGTTGCTGACGAAGCGTCCGTGCGACCCGAGCGCCGACGTCTCCGGACCGGAGAGCGGGCCGAGTTCGTGCTGGGCGAGCGGTCCTACCGCCGCTCGGAGGAGACGTGGCGCGAGGCCGGATCGCCGGAGGCGATCGTCGTCGCCGGCCTGGAAGCGACCGCGCTGGTGCTGGACGTGTCGGTGCGGAAGGACCCGCTCCTCTTCCGGGACGCGGCCGCGCCCGATCCGGCCCTCGACAACGAGCACCCTGACATCCACAGCGACGGTGTGCAGCTCTACGTGCAGCGTGATGACTGGCCGGCGCCGGCGGCATGGCTGGCGGTGCCGGTCGCCAATTCATCCGGCGTGCGCGTCCGCGAGATCGCCGGCGCTCGCGGCGGCGTCCCCATCGATGCGGCGTGGCGCACGCTGCCAACGGGCTACGCGATGCGATTCGGCATCCCCCTCGCGGCGCTCGGCGCCGAGCGCCAGCTCCAGCTGTCGCTCGGTCTGGTGGTCAACGACATGGGCCCTGGCCGCCTGCGCCGGCGCGGTCAGCTGGCGTTGCATGCGGGACCGGGGTTCGTGTACCTCTGCGGCGACCGCGAGGACCCTGCCTCCTTTCTCCCGCTCGTGCTGGTCCGTGACTGAGGCACGAGCGTGAATGCCTGCGTCGTCCTGCACGAGCCACAGGACCCCGTCAACATCGCGGCGGTAGTCCGGGCGATGAAGAACATGGGCGTCGCGACGCTGCGGCTGGTCCGTCCGGTGCCGTACGATCCATCGCGCATCGAGGGCGTCGCGCACGACACCGGCGACGTGGTGCGCCGCATCCGGCATTTCGACGCGCTGGACGAGGCGCTGGCCGATTGCGTCCGCGTGGCCGCCTTCACTGCGCGGCGGCGCGCCGCCAAGCGGCCAGTCGCCGATCCACGCGCGGCCGCGGCCGACCTGCTCGCTCATGCCGGCGCCGGCCCGGTGGCCCTCGTCTTCGGGCGGGAGGACCACGGCCTGCCTAACGAGGCGCTGGATCGCGCGCATCTCGTGGTCACCATTCCGACCACCGAGCACGCCTCGCTCAATCTCGCCCAGGCCGTGCTCATCGGGCTGTACGAGCTGCATCGCTCGGCGCCCTCGGCGTCGCGCGTGCTCGCCCCGCCGCGCAAGGACGCGCCCCCGGCGACCAGCGAGCAGTACGAGCGACTCTTCGCCGATGTCGAGCGAGCCCTGGTTGCCGTCGACTTCTTCAAGACTCGGCACCCGCAACTCATCCTGCGCACGGTCCGCTCGCTCGTCTTCCGCGCCGGCCCCGACGCGCGCGAGATCGAGCTGACGCGCGCCATGGCGATCGAAGCGGTGCGCGCGCTCGAGCGCGCACGCCGCGGCCACACTTGACGCTCGAATCGCTCCCTCGCTTCTTCTCCCCATGCCTCTCGATCCTTTCCTCAGTGGATCGCCCGACAGCGAATGGACGGAACGCGCGGCGGCGATCATTCCCGGCGGCGCGTCCACCGGCAGCAAGCGCGCCTCGGCACTCTACGGCGACGAGGAAGCGACCGGTCCCACGCACTACGTGAGCGCCGGCGGCTGTCGCGTCCGCACCGCCGGCGGCGCCGACCTCGTGGACTGCACCATGGCGCTCGGCGCCGTGACCCTCGGCTACGCCGACGACGTGGTCACCCAGGCGGTGATCGAGGCGGCGTCGCATGGGAGCGCCGCTGGTCTGTCGCACGTCCTCGAGGTGCGAGTGGCCGAGCGGCTGGCCGAGCTCATCCCGTGTGCCGAGCAGGTGCGCTTTCTCAAGACCGGCGCCGAAGGGATGGCCGCCGCGGTACGCCTGGCCCGCGCCTCTACCGGGCGCGACCTCGTGCTCGGCTGCGGCTACTTCGGGTGGCTCGACTGGTGGAACGATGCACCGGGCATTCCCGACGGTGCGCACGCGGACTTTCGCGCGATTCCGTTCGATGACGTGAAGACGTTGCGCGACACCGTGGCGAGCGCCGGTGACGCGCTGGCCGCGGTGGTGTTGGAGCCGGTGATCGAGCGCCTTCCGTCGGAGGAATGGATCGCCGAGGCGCGCCGGCTCTGCTCCGAGCGCGGCGCGGTCCTGATCTTCGATGAGGTGAAGACCGGATTTCGTCTTCGCCCGGCCGGCTTTCAGAGCTACTCCGGTGTGACGCCCGATCTCGCCGTGTTCGGCAAGGGACTGGCCAACGGGTATCCACTCGCCGCCGTCGTCGGGAAGACCGACATCATGGACGCCGCTCGCTCCACGTGGATCTCCTCCACGCTCGCCGGCGAAACGGTGTCACTCGCGGCGGCGAACGCCGTGCTCGACTGGCACGAGCGCGCGGAGGTGTGTGAGGCGCTCTGGGAGATCGGGGACGAGATGCGAAACGCGGTCACGCGCGCGATCGAGGCCTGTCGACTCGATGGAGTGCGCGTGGACGGCATCGCACCCATGTGGCTGCTGCGCTTCGACGACGAGGCGCTGGCCGGGCGCTTCGTGTCCCTGGCCGCGCAGGAAGGGGTCCTGTTCAAGCGCGGCGCGTACAACTTCTCGTCGCTCGCGCACGACGAAGACGCGATCGCCCGCATCGAGAGCGCGGCGAGTGAGGCCCTGGTGCGGCTGCGGGATGAAGTGAATGTCTGATCGGGATGGACGGCCGGCCGAGGCGCCGGCCGGCGTGCCGCCGCTCGTCGATGTGCACGCCCACTTCTTTCATGCTCGGTGTGGCCGCACCGATTGGGAGGCGCGGAACGCGTCACGACTCCGCGCCGGCGATCGGATCGGCATCACCATGCACGTCGGGTCCATCCTCGGCAGCTGGGGACACCACTCTCCGGTGTACTTCCCCGCGCCGGACGATGTGAGCCTCGGCAACGACGAGATGCTGGCGCTGCAGCGCCGTGAGCCCGAGCGCGTGCGAAGCTATGTCGTCGTGAATCCCAATCACACAACGCATGCGCGCGAGGAGATCGAGCGGTGCGTGAGCGCGGGAGCGATCGGGCTCAAGCTGGCGGCGAGCCGCCGCGCCGACGATCCGTTGCTCGATCCGGTCATCGACGTGGCCGAGCGATTCGGCTTGCCGGTGCTGCACCACATCTGGCAGCACCGCCGGCGTGACTGGCCGAATCAGGAAGCCTCGGATGCGGTCGAGCTTGGCCGGCTCGCCACCAGGCATCCGCGGGTGAGCTTCATCCTCGCCCACATCGGTGGGGGAGGGGATTGGGCTCACACGTTCCCGGCCGTCGATGACGTGCCGAACGTGCTCCTCGATCTCTCAGGCAGCGGCGTCGATCGCGGCATGCTCGATGGCGCCGTGCGCGCCGTCGGCGCCGAGCGCCTGCTCTGGGGGTGCGATGTGACCATGGAGACGGGGCTGGCGAAGCTCCGCGCGCTCGAGGGAATCGGGCTCGCCAGGGAGCAGATCTCCGCGGTGCGATGGCGCAATGCCGCTCGCATCTTCGGCGCTCGGGCACTGGCGGTGCCTGACGAGTCCAATGGCGTCGGTCACCGCGCCGCGGCGAGCGCCGTGCCGTGACCGACATGGCCGCTCCGCCGGCGAGCATCGACGTCAACACCTTCATTGGCGGATATCCGTTCCGGCACGTTCCACACCCCGAGCCTGCGATTCTCGCGCGCGTGCTGGAGCGGGAAGGAGTGCCGGGGGCGTGGGTCGGTCACCTGCCGTCGGCGTTCTTCCGCGATCCGCTGCCGGGCAACGAGGAGCTCTTCGCGGCGCTCGAGCCGTTCCAGTCCCTCGCTCCCGTTCCGGTTGTTCGCCCCGACTGGCCAAAGTGGGAGCGCACCTTGGAGGATGCCGTCTCGCGGCAGGTGCGCGCGATCCGCGTCTATCCGCCGCAGTGGGCCATGGGGCCCGACGACCCTCGCCTGGCGGCGCTCACCGCGGCCTGCGGGGAGGCCGGGGTGGTGCTGGTGCTCACCACACGCTTCGAGGATCTGCGACAGCGGCACTGGCTCGACACGGCCGGCGATCTCACCGGCGCGGCGATTCGCGCGATGGCGCGCGTGAGCCGCCGGGCGCACATCGTCGTCACCGCCGCGGGGAGGGGACTCGTCGAGGAGGTACACTGGGGGCTCACCCCTGACGAGCAATCCCGCGTGTGGTGGGACATCTCGTGGATCTGGGGGCCACCGGAGGACGAGCTCGCGCACCTGGTGCGACGTCTCGGTGCGCGCCGCTTCGTCTACGGGAGCGGTTGGCCACTTCGGCTGGCGCAGACACCGCGCGCCAGCCTGGAGCTTCTTCCTGACGACGTCGACAGGACCGGTCTCGCGAGCGCGTCCGAGCTCATCGCGAGTGCCGCCGACTCCGCGCGAGGTTAGTGCGTGATGGCCTCTTGCGCCCGAAGCAATGGCGAATAACTTACCGGCTGTGCGGTGCTTGTGAACAATTTCACAAGCCGGCCGCCGGTACCTCTCAGAGCCGGGGTGCGATGACGATCAGGAGGAAATGGGCGGCTGTGCCGGGACTCGTCGCTCTGGCCGCCGTCGCTGTGTCTCTCTCCGCCTACAGCGGCGCTTCCAGTCCGCAAGGTCGATCCCCCGCCCAACCGATCGCGTTCCCGCATCCCGTCCACGTCAACACCCTGGGCATGAACTGCTTGTATTGCCACTACTCGGCAAACAAGTCGCCCGACCCGGGTCTTCCCGCGCTCAGCACCTGCACCGGCTGCCATCAGCCTGGGCTCGTCGGCCCGCAACGACCCGCGTCGCCCACCGGACCGGCGCGTACCAGCGCCGAGCTCACCAAGCTCTTCCAGTTCGCCAGCGATAGCCTGCCCATTCCGTGGGTGCGCATCCACAAGGTGCCGGACTACGTGCAGTTCCCGCACATGCGCCACGTCAACGCGGGCGTCACCTGTCAGGCGTGTCATGGTCAGGTGCAGAACATGGCGCAGGTGTACCAGGCCGAATCGCTCAACATGGGATGGTGCGTGAGCTGCCACGTGAATGGCTACAGTCCGGCAGAAGGGATCCGCGCCGCGGGCGGAGAGCCGACACCAGCGCAGCTTCAGGCGCCGCGAATCCGGGCGCGTTACGACTGCGCCACCTGCCACTACTAGGACTCACGGAATGAGCGACGCCCCACCGCCCAGCGCCGTCCGCCGCCGCGAGTTCCTGAAGGTCCTTGGCGTCACCGGCGCGGCAACGGCAGCCGTCGGGTGCACCTCGGATGCGGTCGAGAAGCTCATCCCGTACGTGGTGAGCCCCGATCAGACGGTCCCGGGCGTCTCCAACTACTACGCCACCACCTGCCGCGAGTGCGCGGCGTCGTGCGGCATCCTCGCCGAGACGCGCGACGGGCGCGCGATCAAGCTGGAGGGGAATCCCGAGCACCCGGTCAATCGCGGTGCGCTGTGCGCGCGAGGACAGGCGGCGCTGCAGGGGTTGTACAACCCCGATCGTTACCGCTCGCCCATGGCACGGCGCAACAACCGACTCGAGCCGGTCACGTGGGACGAGGCGCTGCAGCTCTTCTCGCAGCGACTCGCGCAGGTGCAAGCCGGCGGACAGGCGGGCAACGCGATCTTCATCAACGAGCACGAGAGCGGCAGCTTCGCGGCGTTCCTCGATGAGTGGCTCGCCGCCTTCGGTATGCCGCCGCACGTCAGCTATTCGGCGCTCGCCGAGAGCGCGGTGATGCAGGCGAACCTCCAGAGCTTCGGCGTGGCCTGGCCCTCGCTCGACTTTGCCGCGGCGCGCCTCGTGATCTCGTTCGGCGCCGATTTCCTCGATACCTGGGGTGCGAGCGTCCCGCAGCAGCTCGACTTCGCCGACGCGCGCGCGCGACTCCAGCAGGCGCCGCGCCTGATCTATGTCGGGCCGCGCCGTTCGCTCACGGGGCTCAACGCCGACGATTGGATTGCGTGTCGCCCGGGCTCGGAGCTCGCCATCGTCAACGCGCTGCGCGGCTCGATGTCGGTCGCACAGGCGGCGGAGGCGAGCGACGTGCCGGCCGAGTCGATCGAACGCCTCGCCGCGGAGTTCGCCGCGGCCCGGCCCAGCCTCGTGCTCGCCGGTGGCACCGGCGCGAACGCGACTGAGATCGCGGTCGCCGTCAACGCGCTGAATCAGAGCGCCGGGAACGTGGGCGTCACGATCCGTCCCGATCGGCCGATCTCCGCGTTCGAGGGTGCCGTGCCGGCGCAAGCGATCGCCGAAGGCGTGACACGCCTTCTTCGCGGTGGCCAGGTTCCGCTCTTCATGGTGCGTGGGGCCAATCCGGTGTTCACGCTGCCGCCATCGGTCGGATTCGCCGATGCGATGGCGAGAGCGGCATTCAAGGTCAGCTTCTCGTCGTATCCCGACGAGACCACCGAGCTCTGCGACCTCGTTCTGCCGGATCACCATCCGCTCGAGTCGTGGGGCAACGCGCAGGCGGTCCCCGGCGTCATCTCGCTCCAGCAGCCGGCGATGGATCCCGTCTTCGCCACGCGACAGACTGCCGACGTGCTGATTCAGGTGGCGCGCGCCAATCCAACCGTCGCGGCGCGCTACCCGATGGGATCGTATCGCGAGTGGCTCGTGAGCCAGTACCCGGGCGGCGTCAGCGCATTCACCACCGCGCTCACCACCGGCCTGGGCACCGGTACCATCGCGCGTCCGGCCGCAGCGCGCTTGGTCTCGCCAGAGGCGGCCACGACCTCCACCGACCAGACGCAGGGTGACTTCTATCTGGTGGCGCACCCGTCGCCCGCGTTAGGCGCCGGCGAGGGCGCCAACAAGCCCTGGCTCCAGGAGCTGCCCGATCCCGTTTCGAAGATCTGCTGGCAATCGTGGGTGGAGATGCACCCCGCCACCGCGCAGCGCCTCGCCATCGAGAACGGCGACCTGCTCGAGGTGCAGACGGGCACCGGACGCGTGGTCGCCCCGGCGTACCTGTACCCTGGGATTCGGCGCGACACGGTCGCGATCGCGCTCGGACGCGGGCACACGGCGTACGGCCGCTACGCCCGAAACGTCGGCGTCAATGCCTTGACGCTACTCCCGGCCACCTTCGACCGCGGGTCCGGCGCGCTGGCCCTCACCGCAACCCGAGCTCGCGTCAGCAAGACCGGCGACTACATCCAGCTCGCTACCACGGAGGGCTCGGCGCGCCAGCACGGTCGCGAGATCGCGCGCGCGGTGCTGGCCAGCGAGGTGGGAAGAGAGGAGGAGCACGGCGGCGCGCACGAGTTCCCGGGCGATGCGCCACAGGAGTTCCTCCCCGGTCTCCGCTCGCCGATCGCGGCCGACGCGCAAGGTGCGATCGTCGGCGAGCGTGCGCGCGACAAGGGGATGTACGACCCATCGCACTGGAGCGGGATGGCGAGGCGGCGGTGGGCGATGACCATCGATCTCGCCCGCTGCACCGGCTGCAGCGCCTGCATCACGGCGTGCTACGCGGAAAACAACATCCCCACGGTCGGTGCGCCATACCAGGCGGTCCACACGCCGGGACTCAACGGTAACGCGGGTGGGAACATCGTGCGCGGGCGCGAGATGACGTGGATCCGGCTCGAGCGCTACTTCGAGGATGACGGCCAGGGTGGCGACGCGTTCGAGACGCGCTTCGTGCCGATGCTCTGCCAGCATTGCGGCAATGCACCCTGCGAGCCGGTGTGCCCGGTGTTCGCGACCTACCACGCGCCCGACGGGCTGAACGTGCAGGTCTACAACCGATGCGTCGGCACGCGCTACTGCTCGAACAACTGCCCGTACAAGGTTCGGTACTTCAACTGGTTCGGATATGGCGAGCCGGCGCGGCCGCACTACGCCTGGCCGGAGCCGCTCAACTGGCAGCTCAATCCGGATGTCAACGTGCGCGGCAAGGGCGTGATGGAGAAGTGCACCTTCTGCGTCCAGCGCATCCGTGAAGCGGAGCATCGCGCGCGCGCGGAAGGGAGGGATGTGCGACCCGATGAGTTCACGGTGGCGTGCGCGCAGGCCTGTCCGTCGCGGGCGATCACGTTCGGTGATGCAGCGGATGAGGAGTGGAGCGTGGCGCGTCTGGCGCACGATGCGCGTGCGTATCACGTGTTCGAGGAGCTGAACACGTACACCGCGGTGGTCTACCTGAAGAAAGTGAACCACCCCGCGCCCGGCACGCCGGCGCCGCCGCCGAACGCGGGAGGTGCCCATGGCTAGCGTCGCGCAGCCGGTGGACGTCACGCGCTCCAACATTCCGTCGGCCGACGTCCAGCTTCCCGCGGTCGCCACCTACGAGCAGGTCAACGACGAGATCATCGGCACGCTGCGCCCCACGCTCGCGTGGTTCGCGGCGCTCGGCGTAGCGATGACCGCGCTCGCGATCGGCATCGGCAGCTGGATGTACCAGATCTACATGGGGCTGGGTGTCGCGGGGTACAATCCCCCGGTGATGTGGGGCGTCTACATCATCACCTTCGTCTTCTGGGTCGGCATCGGTCACGCGGGTACGCTCATCTCGGCCATCCTGTACCTCTTCCGAGCCGGATTCCGCACCACGATTTACCGGTGCGCCGAGGCGATGACCGTGTTCGCCGTCATGACGGCGGGACTCTTTCCGATCCTCCACCTCGGGCGGCCCTGGAAGTTCTTCTGGCTCATCCCGTACCCGCACTGGCGGCTCATCTGGCCGAACTTCAAGAGCCCGCTGGTGTGGGACGTGTTCGCCATCCTCACGTACCTCACGGTCTCGACGACCTTCCTCTACATCGGACTCGTCCCCGACATCGCGGCACTGCGTGACCGGGAGACCAACCCGATCCGGAAGCGCATCTACGCCGTGCTGTCGATGGGCTGGCGGAACTCCGATCGCGAGTGGCGGCACTTCGCGCGCGCCTATCTCTTCCTGGCCGCGTTCTCCACACCGCTGGTACTGTCGGTGCACTCGGTGGTGTCGTTCGACTTCGCGATGGCGCTCACGCCCGGGTGGCACGCCACGATCTTTCCGCCCTACTTCGTGGCCGGCGCCATCTTCAGCGGCATCGGCATGGTCTTCACGATCATCATCCCGCTCCGCCGCTGGTTCGGCCTCAAGCACTACGTGACCATCAACCACCTCGACGCGGCGGCGAAGTTGTGCCTGCTGACGTCGCTGGTCGTGGGACTCGCGTACGTGACGGAATTCTGGGTCGCCTGGTACTCGGGCAACGAGTTCGAGCAGAGCTACTTCATGAACCGCGTGTTCGGCCAGTGGTGGTGGGCCGCGTGGATCATGCTCACCTGCAATACCATCCTGCCGCTCACGCTCTTCGTCCAGCGGCTGCGCCGCAACACCACCTGGCTCTTCATCCTTTCGCTGTTCATCAACCTCGGCATGTGGTTCGAGCGCTTCGTGATCGTGGTGCCGTCGCTCAGCCACGAGTTCGAGCCCTGGCAGTGGACCAGCTACGCGCCCACCTGGGTCGACTGGTCGATCCTGCTCGGGTCGTTCGGGTGGTTCTCGATGTGGTTCCTGCTCTTCGTGAAGCAGCTGCCGGTCATCGCCATCGCCGAGGTGAAGGAGATCGTGAAGCCGCGGCTGCGGCTGGCGCACGCCGAGCGTGGCATCGATGTCACGGGACATCACGTGGACTACGAGCGTGAGACGCCCGGGGAGCGCGACACGTGAGAGGGATCATTGGCGTGTTCCGCGAGCTCGACGCGGCCGTGGAGGCGATTACCGCGCTCAAGCGCCAACGCGCGGGGAACATCACCGTCTACACGCCGACGCCGCGCCACGAAATCGAGCACGCCATGCACCATGGGCCGAGCGTCGTCAGGCGGTTCACGCTCATCGGCGGGCTGGTCGGTGCGACCTTCGGATACTGGATCGCGGTGTGGACCTCCGACTACTGGCCCCTCGTGGTGGGCGGGAAGCCACACGCGGCGTGGGTGCCGTACACGATCATCGGATTCGAGATGATGGTGCTCGTTGGCGCACTCTCCACGGTGGCGGGGCTGTTCGCGCTCTCGCGCATCCCGCGCATCACGATGACCGTCGGCTACGATCCGCGGTTCAGCGACGGCCTGTTCGGCGTCTGGGTGGAGTGTCCGCCGGAGAAGGAGCGAGCCGTCCAGGACGTACTGCGCCAGCACGGAGCGGTGGAGGTGCGCGGTGAGCGCTGACGTCGCGCGTGGCGCGTGGTGCGTGGCGCGCGCCGCCTCGGTGAGCGTGGTGTTGCTGGTCACGGGCTGCGAGTGGTTCACGACGTTCACGCACCAGCCGCGCATCGAGCCGTGGGAGGCGGAGTTCACCGCGCGCGACTCGGCCGGCCGGTGGGTGATGAACGAGCGCGTAGCCTTCCGCGGAAACCCGCAGGGCTCGGTTCCGATCACCGGCGTCGCGGTGCCGGCATGGATAGTCTCCTACCGGCCGCATCCGGCGACGATCGACTCGATGTCCGGTCTGGTGAACCCGCGCCCGCCGAGCGACGCCTCGCTGGAGAACGGGCGCAAGTACTACCAGATCAACTGCACGGTGTGCCACGGTGCCGCCGGCGCCGGCAACGGGCCGGCACTGCGCTTCGGCGTCCCGGCGCCAACACTGCTCACGGACATCACGCGCAACCGCACCGACGGCTACCTGTTCGGTATCATGAGGAACGGCCGCGGTCTCATGCCGAACTACAATCGCATCGAGGAAGCCGACCGGTGGGACGTCGTCAACTACGTGCGCGCGCTGCAGGGGCGCATTCCCGCGCGAGTCGACAGCACGGCCGCAGGATTTCCGGGTGAGAACGGCCGTTCCGTTCCAGGGCCCTCGACGATGGCACCCACGCGCCCGGTCCCCTTCTTCCATCCGTCACAGGCCGCTGCGAGGGCGGACGAGGCACCAGGGGATACGGCCGCGCCGGCGGCGCCGCGGGCGCCGAGCCCGGGGCGCACACCATGAGCGATCACGGCCACACGCCTATGCCCACACGCGAGGAGCTGGTCCGCGCCATGGACCGGCCCATCGCCCGCGGCGTCACCATCGTTTGCGCCCTCCTCGCAGTCGTGGGCGCCGTCGTCTTTCTCATTGGTGCGCTCACCGGCCAGAGCCGAGCGTGGCAGGCGCTGCACTTCAACTGGCTGTTCTTCACCTCGGTGTCACAGGCCGCGGTGGTCTTCGTCGCCGTGCAGCGCATCACGACGGCGCGGTGGTCGCGCCCCATCGTGCGCATGCTCGAGGGCTACGTCGCATTTCTCCCCGTCGCCCTGCTCCTGCTCGTCCTCATTCTGCTGGGTCGCGCGCACATATTCCCGTGGGCGCATGAGGAGGTCGCGATCGCCGAGAAGCGATTCTACCTCCAGCCCGGTTTCTTCATCGCGCGGACGCTGCTCGTTACGGCGATCATCACCGGGTTGAGCCTCTGGTACGTCTGCACATCGCTGCGACTGGACGTGGGCCTCACGCCCGAGAGTGGAGCGAAGTGGGCGCGCGGCCTTCGCGAGCGCATGCGGCGCGGCTTCGGCGAGGAACGCCGCGAGATCCACTCCACGCATTCTCTGCAGGGAAGGCTGTCCGTCATCCTGTGCCTCGCGTTCGGCTTCTTCTACACGTTGCTGTCCTGGGACCTGTCGATGACCCTGGACGTGCACTTCCAGAGCGCGCTGTACTCCTGGTGGTTCTTCATGGGCGGGTGGCTGGCCGCGCTCGCCAGCTGGTCGCTGCTCGTGATGTGGTGGCGCCGGTACCTGAATGTCTACGACCTGATCACCGACTCGCACTTCCACGACCTCGGCAAGCTCGTGTTCGCGTTCACCGCGTTCTGGGGCTACCTCACCTTCGGTCAATATCTGGTGATCTGGTACGGCAACCTGGCCGAGGAAACGCACTGGATGCGCCTGCGGCTCATCGCGCCATGGCTGCCGCTCACGCTCACGGCGGTAACCCTGATGTTCGTGCTGCCGTTCTTCGGGCTCCTCTCACGCGCGGCGAAGGTGTATCTCCCGACGTTCTTCGTCTTCGCGCTCAGCGTGGTGGTCGGCCTCTGGCTGGTGCGGTACATGGAGGTGTACCCGTCGCTGCACTACGAGTCGGCGACGGTGCCATTCGGCCTGTGGGAGATCGGCGTGGCCGCGGGCTACCTGGGGATCTGGGGCCTGTGCTACATCGCGTTCATGAACGCGTTCCCGCGCGTTCGCGCCGTCCTCATGACGTCGCCCTATCGCGATCAGGTGCAGGTGCCGTACAACCCCGAGACGATGGAGACGCTGCCGGCGCACGAATAGCGGGACGCGGGAGGCGACAGCGGGACGCGGGAGGCGAGCAGCGGGGAGCCCTCTGTTCGGCCGACTAGCAAGGGACTGACGGTAGTGATTTCCAGTAATTCAGTAGGAGCTAAGGGGAGTAAGAGCGTAAGGGTGTGCCCCTTTACGCTCTTAGCTCTACCTCCCACTGAATTACTGGAAATCACTCCCTTAGTCCGTTGCTGGGTGGCCCGACTGAGGGCTCCGACTGCATGTCCCGCGTCCCGCAATGGAGCGTGCGAGGCTCGAACTCGCGACCTTTCGGTTGCAAACCGAATGCTCTCCCAGCTGAGCTAACGCCCCATACATGAAAATTAAGGAGTCCGGCTGATAGGGTCCAGTCGCTCCACGGCATCTGCTGGTACGCACTCTGCCGGACGATCGAGCATCGGGCGTATACTTCAGGCGAGCGACACGACTCCGGGGGACGCATGACCGCAACGGCCCATTCCGCGAAGCGCATCACCGTACGATGTCAGTTCTGCCAGACGTGGAACCGTGTCGATGCCGCGCGCGTGTCGGACCGCCCCAAGTGCGGAAACTGCGGTCGCCCGATGCTTCTCGACCGGCCGGTACGGTTGGGCGATGAGGACTTCGACCGTACAATCGCCGAGAGCGAGGTGCCTGTGCTCGTCGACTTCTACGCCGATTGGTGCGGTCCCTGTAAGGTCATGGCACCCGCCGTCGACGAGCTCGCCGGCACGCATCAGGGTCGCGCGCTGGTCGCCAAGCTCAACACCGACCTCGCGCCACGCATAACAAACTCGCTCGGCATCCGGAACATCCCGACCGTGATCGTGTTCGTCGGCGGCAAGGAGGCGGCCCGACAAGTGGGCGCCGTGTCCGGACCGGCCCTCGCCTCGATGCTCGAGCGGGCGCAGCGCTAGGCGCGCAATCGAATCTCAAGTCGCGCGCCTTTCTCCGTCGGCAGCAACTCCAGCGAGCCGCCGAGCTCGTTGGTCACCACGGCGCGCGAGATCACGAGACCGCTTCGCTCCACCGGCAGCGCCGGCATCCCGCTGCCATCGTCCGCTACCACCACGCTCACCTCGCTCGCCACCTGTCGTATCTCGATCGTGACCCTGGTGGCGCTCGCGTGCTTGAGCGCGTTCGTGATCAACTCGTTGAGCACGATGGCGATGCCGCTCCCCGCACGCGCGGGCAACACCGCATCGCCCTGTACCTCGCACTGCACGGCGCCGCCGGGGTCGAATACATCTCGCGCGCCGCGCACCACTGTCCGGGCCAAAGCCGCGACCCCCACGACGCCGGTTGGCGCGCTCAGGAAATCCTGGGTGGCCGCCATGCTCCGCAGCCGGGCGATCGCCACGTCGAGGGCCTCGGAGAGGTGGCGCGGCGGGTTGCGGTGGCGCTCCAGCACCAGCAACGCTTGAATGGCTGCCAGATTGTTGCGCACGCGATGCTGCAGCTCACGCAAGAGCAGCACGGTGGATTCGGCATCGCGGCGCGCCCGCTCGTACAATCGTCCGTTCTCCGCGGCCAACTCGGCAAGCGCGCGACTCAGTCGTGCCGGCTCCTCTTCGGCGCGACGTACACGCACCAGCTCCTCCGCTCGTGCCACCACGTCACGTGGGGCGGATGACGGCGACAGCCACGCGTCGGGTGCGATGGGGTCGAGAGGCACGCGCGTAGGTCGCGACAGCCGCACGATGACTGGAAGGAAAGGCAGCTGATAGCGCGTCTTGATGCGGCGGCAGAGCTCCAGCGCCGCTCGCCGCGGAGCGCTGAGCACCACGACCTCCACTGCCGAATCGACGGCCGCGATGGCATCATCCCGGGCGACGACGCGCGCCTCGTGGCCGCGGCGCGTGAAGGCTTGTTTCAGCCGCTCGCCCTCCGCGCCGCCAACAATCACCGCGCAGATCGGCGCGCTTGCCGGGGCAGTTGCCATCAACGCCGCCCCGGAAGCGCCGTCGTGCGTGCCGTCCGATTGGGAAGGGTCCGGCTCTTGCAGCCGATGCGGCTCTCACCGCCACCGATGAGGACTTCGCCGTGCAGTCTCGACCGCTTCGCATTCTCGTAGGCGAGGACGAAAGCGTTACGGCGCTTGGTCTCCAACAGGATCTCCGGTCTCTGGGGCACTCCGTCATCGGTATCGCCCCAGACGGTCTGACCGCGGTCTCAATGGCGAACGCGCTCGGGCCGGATCTGGTGATCCTCGACGTCAAAATGCCGCACCTGGGTGGCATGGAGGCCGCCGAGCGCATCCACGCCGCGCGTCCCGTGCCGATCATCATCGTTACCGCGTACAGCGATGCCGAGACACTCGGCAAGGCGACGTCCGCCCCCGTGTTTCACTACCTAGTGAAGCCGGTCAGCGCACAGCAGCTCGGAGCGGCAATCGCGGTGGCGCAGGCCCGTCACCAGGAATGGGACGAGCAACGCCGCGAGACCAACCAGCTGCGCCAGAAGCTCGACGAGCGGAAGGTGATCGAGCGCGCCAAGGGACTCCTCATGGAACGCGAAGGCGTATCCGAGAGCGCGGCCTACAAGATCCTGCAGCGAACGAGCCAGAGCCGCAATATCTCGATGGCCGAGCTCTCCAAGAGCTTGCTCGCCGCCGAGGATCTCGTGCGCCCGCCGGTCGCGCGGCCGGCGCTGTCGACTCGGGAACGGGGACGCCACCCCGGAGAGTGACGGTCGTCGGCCGTCGACGCGTGCTTGCCGCTCGCCGAGGTCGCTTCTAGCTTCCTGCGACCTCACCCTCATGCGATGACCAACATTCTCCTCCTCGCCGAGGATCCCTCGGGCGCGGAGGCTGCCGCCGCACGGCAGTCGCTCGGCGCTGATCCGGCCGCACGCGTCGTCGTCACCTCCATGGCCGCGTTCCGAGACGGCGACGAGACGGCTGCGATCCCGGACGTGATCTGGATCCACGCGGTGGATCGCGTCCCCGAGCTTGCAGCCGACACCGCGCAACGCTTGCGCGCGCACACCGAGCGCGGCGGTGGAATCCTGCTCTCGCTGCTGGCCACGCCGCTCGTCGTCCCACTCGGCCTCGAGCGCCTGCCGCCCAACGAGTGCGGCCGACTCGTCTGGCACGACGATGCCGATCCACTCGCGCCAAACAACGAGCGATCGGTGCTCGGCACGAACGGAGCCAACGCGCTCCCGCGGCTGCGTGGCGCGCAGGGGTGGGGCGGTCATCCGCTCTTCGACGGAGTCGGACGCGGAACGTTTCTCTGGCGACCCGTCGAAGGAGAGGAGGCTGCCACCGCCATCTACGTGTTGCCGCGTTGGCCCGTGCGTGGTCGTGTCGTGGGCGTGGAGCGCGCACTCGGTCGGCTCGCCGTCGATCGAGCCGTCGCGTGGGAATACACCGCGCTGCCAGGTAGAGTGCTGTGCATCGGCGCCCACCTGCGCTTCGCGACGAGCGACGCCTCGACCTCGCGGCATCGAAGCCGCGTCCTGCAAAACGCGATGCACATGCTCGCCCGCCGCGTGCCGCTTGCCGAGAGCTGGTGGCCAGACCCGCAAGCACCGGCGCTGCCCATGGGCGCGGTGGAGGCGACGCCCGCGCACTTTGGCGCCGCGCTTCCGGAGGTCGCCACGTCGATGGTGCTGACGTCGCTGGCGCGGACGAACGAGCCGTTCATCCTTGCCGGCAAGCGATGCGCGGTGCTCGGCACGGAGCGCTCGGGCGTGACGGAGATCTGGACCCATCCGCTGTGCCTCGTGTCTGGTGGCATCGAGCTCCGAATCGATGGTGAGCCGCCGACGGTCCGGTCGGTCGAGATCTCGCCCGATCAGGTCGTGCGACACCTTCAAACGGCTACGCGCTTCGTCGAGGAGCGCGTCTTCGTTCCGGAACATCTGCCCTCGGCGGTGATCGAGTACCGGTATCGCCGGCTGGGCGGCTCGCGTGTCGATCCGGAAGCGCCGCGGATCGAGGTGCGGGCCCGCCTGCCGCTTCGTCTCGAGCCGTCCATTCCGGCAGCGGTACTCCACCCACTGCGCTCGACGCGCGCCACCGCCGATGGCGCGGAGGCGGTACTCGTCGTCGGACGCGACGACCGCTTCCGGACGATGCTCAACGTCGAAGGACACGCGTCTACCTCGGTGGTGGAGGACGGATCCCTCGTCCGGGCGACGACGGTCGGCTCGCTTGCCGAGCCGTTGCGGCTCACGGTCATTGGCACTGTTGCCGGCCGTACCGGCGTGGCGCGGGTCATCAGGACGATGTCGCGCTCGGGCGTGCGGCAGCTGGCGGCCAGTCGGGCGGAGCGAACCAGGTCGCTGCGCGACGATCACGTATCGCTGAGAAGTCCGAGCGCGTCGCTCGACGCGGCGCTCGAGTGGGCCAAGGCGCGCCTCGCCACCCACGTCGTGACGGCGCCGGGCATCGGGACGGCGCCCGTGGCCGGCTATCCCGCCCGCGTCTGGAATGGGGACGTGCCGGTCTCGCACGCGTGCTCGCTCTTTCGCGGTGAGCAGATCGGATGGGCGGGGCTCGGATTGTTGGCCAGCGGTTCGTTCGCCGAGGCGCAGGCAGTGCTCGAGTTCTTCGCGCAGTGGCAGGACATCACCGGTGATATGCCGCGAGAGGTGAGCACCGCCGGCGTGGCCGACTACCTGAGTGATGAAGGGTCGACGATGTTCCTGGCCCTGCTCGCGGCGTTCACCCGCTGGACCGGTGACATCACCGTGGCGCGTCACCTGTGGCCGCACGCCGTGCGGGTGCTCGATCGTTTCGACAGCCAACGGGCCGCCGCGGAGGGTGATGCCACCCGGGTTGCCCGTCACCTTGCGGCGCTCGATGGTGCCGCCTCGGTTGCTCTGGCGCTGTCGGAGCGGACCGCTGCCGACTCCATCGAGCAGCGAGCCGGCTCGTTGCGACGCGCCCGGTCCGATCTCGCTGGACTCGAGGCCGGCGCGAGCGCCGAGCCGAATGCACGCGCGCAGCGGTGGCGCGGCGATGGCTCGCGCATTCTCGCCGACTTCGCGGCGCATCGCGGAGAGCAGGGGTTTCGCCGCCTGCTCGCCACGTCGCTGACATGCTTCGAAGGGGCCAAGGGAGCGTTCGGCTCCGCGGCAATCCCCGATCACGTGTCAGACATGTTGGGCTGCGCCGATGATTCCACGAGCGCGGCGACGGTCGTGCTGGGAGTCGTCGAAGGTATGTTCGGCGTACGCCCGCAGGCGACCGCGCGTCGAGTGCATGTCACGCCACACTGCCCGCGCGAGTGGACCGACGCCTCCGTGCGCCGCCTGCGCGTCGGGGACGCGGTGCTCGAGATCGACGCGACGGAAGGATGCGAGGTCGGTGGAATACCGCATGACGGGGTGAGCTATCACGTGCGTGTTCGACCACCGGGCGCTCTGACACTGGTCCTCGAGCATCCGGTGGGCGGGCGATCGTTCGAGCGCGTGCTCGCCGACGGAGAAGAAATGCATGGTGTGCGATGCGGAACGCCCGAGTGTCCGCATGTGCGCGTCACGGTATGGCTGCCGCGAGGGGTCGAGATTCAGTTCGTCGGTCGCGCCATGGTCTGACAGCGCGGGGCTCGCGTTGATTTCGGTCATCTTGACCGGGTTCGCACGTCGGGTATACCTTCTCAACGCTCGCAGGAAGTTCTCGAAGCAGCCAAGGGGCCGGTCGCTCGATTGAGCGAACTGGTCGTTCCCGCCACGCGAACGCCCATCGCTCTCATCGACGAAGTCGCTAGTCTGCTCGCCAGTGGGGACGAGCCGTACGCCATGATCGGTGCGGTGCTCGACCACGTGCGCCGGGCGGTCGGTGCCGACGCGTGTACCATCTGCCTCGATGGTGACGGCGCCTGTGCATCGATGCGGCTGTCGATTCCACTCGACGCTGGATCGAAGCGACTCGGGACACTGGCCATCTCCAGTCGCGCGCCGATCGGCGACGACCAGGAGCGCGAGCTTCGACGCGTGGCCACAGTCCTCGTCCCCACAGTGCTCGCCTCGCAGCGGGCGAACGCGATGGCGCGAGAGGTGGCGCTCCGCACCCAGCAGGTCGAAGCGCAACGCCGGTTCATCGAGAAGATCATCGACTCGCTGCCGCTCGGGATGCACGTCATCGACCGTGATTATCGGATTCAGGCCTGGAATCGAAAGCGTGAGACTGGCACACAGGGGATTGCCCGTGAGGATGCGATCGGCCGTCCCATCTTCGACGTACTCAACCGACAGCCGCAGGAGATGCTGCGCCGCGAGTTCGAGGAGGTGTTCGCGACCGGTCGCATCGGTCAGTACGAGATGGAGTCGGTCGCGACGGGCGAGCCGCGACACTATCGCGTGTCGAAGATCCCCATGCGGATCGACGACGATGACGTGACGCACGTGATCACGGTCGGCGAGGACATCACGGAGTGGAAGCGCGCGCAGGAGCGTGTCGCTCACGCCGAGAAGCTGGCGGCCGTCGGTCAGCTCGCGGCGGGGGTCATGCACGAGATCAACAACCCGCTGGCCACGATCGGCGCGTGCGGCGAGAGCATGTCGCTGGAGCTGCAACAGGCTGCCGGCGTGCCCGAGAGCACGCGCAAGGAATTCGAGGAGTACCTGAAGATCGTCGACCACGAAGTACACCGATGCAAGCGGATCATCGACGATCTGCTACAGTTCAGCCGGCGTGGGAGCGCGGGCAAGACCGCCGTCGACGTTCACCTGGTGCTGGAGGAGACACTGGTGCTGCTCAGGCACCATTCGCGATTCAAGAAGGTAGACGTTGACCGGGACTTCATGGTCCCGCCGCCCGTCGTGCACGGCAATCAGGAGCAGCTGATCCAGGTCTTCATCGCGCTCCTGTTGAACGCCGCCGATGCCATGCGCGAGCACGGCAAGGTCCGGCTCCGCACCACGTCGGGCTCTTCGCCGCGCGAGATCGCCGTGGAGGTCGTAGATCAGGGTCACGGGATCCCGGCCGGCGAGCTGTCGAAGATCTTCGAGCCGTTCTACACCACGAAGCCGCCGGGTCGCGGCACGGGGCTGGGGCTGTCGATCTGCTACGGCATCGTGTCCGAGCACGGCGGACGCATCGAGGTCGACAGCAGCGTTGGGCAGGGAAGTACCTTTCGCGTGCTGCTCCCGGCGGGAGACCTGTCGTGAAGGAGGATCCACGCATCCGCGTGCTGATCGCCGAGGATGAAGCGCACCTTGGCGCCATCCTCGAGAAGTTTCTCGTGGGCCGCGGCTATCACGTGGTCACGAAGACGGATGGCGCGTCGGCACTGGAAGCGCTGAAGTCCGAGGCCTTCGACGTGGCGCTGCTCGACATCGTGATGCCGGAGCTGGACGGGCTGGAGGTCCTCCGTCAGGTGCGCGATGAGGAGTCTCCACCGGAAGTCATCATCATCACCGGCAACGGCACGATCGAGACGGCCATCAGCGCGATGAAGCTCGGCGCCTACGACTATCTGGCGAAGCCGTACCGCATGGCGGAGATCGACGTGCTGGTCCGCCGCGCTTGGGAGAAGCGTCAGCTGGCGCTCGAGAACACGCTGCTTCAGTCACGGCTGTCCCGATTGGGCGACTCGCCCGAGATCATCACGCAGCATGCGCCGATGCAGGCCGTACTGACCCTGGTGGAGCGCGTGGCGAAATCGGATTCGTCGGTGCTCATCTCCGGTGAATCCGGGACCGGCAAGGAGCTCGTGGCTGGATTGCTGCACCGATTGTCGCACCGCGCGGCTGGTCCGCTCGTCGACATCAACTGCGCCGCCATCCCGGAGCAGCTGCTCGAGAGCGAGCTGTTCGGCCACGAGAAAGGCGCGTTCACCGGAGCGGTGTCGCGCAAGCTCGGGCTCTTCGAGCTCGCCGCCGGCGGCACCGTTTTCATGGACGAGATCGGCGAGCTCGATCCGCGCCTCCAGGGGAAGCTCCTTCGCGCGCTGGAGCAGGGCTCGTTCTACCGGGTGGGCGGCACGCAGAAGGTGCAGAGCGACGTGCGTGTCGTGGCGGCCAGCAATCGCGATCTCGGAGAGCTCGTGGCCGGCGGTGCGTTCCGGAGCGATCTCTACTATCGCATCAACACCATCAGCGTCACCCTGCCTCCGCTGCGCGAGCGGCTGATCGATGTGCCGGTTCTGGCCCAGCACTTCCTGCGCATCTTCGGCGGATCGCAGCCGCCGCTCCTCAGCGACGACGCCATCCAGGCGCTGTGCGCCTACGAGTGGCCGGGCAACGTTCGCGAGCTTCGCAACGTGATCGAGCGCGCCGTGTTGCTCGCTTCGGGAGGCGTGATCTACGCCAGCGACCTGCCGCTGCGCGGTGCGGCGGCGCGCCAGGCGCCGGTCCGTCCGGAGGAGCCGCTCGCCTCATTGGAGGAGCTGGAGCGGCGCCACATCGATGCGGTGCTCCGGCGCGTGAGCTGGCACCAGGGACGGGCGGCCGAGATCCTCGGCATCTCACCCAAGACGCTGTACCGCAAGATTCGCGAGTACGGTCTCCAGCGTCCCGGCGGCACGCGCGCGGAGCAGGGCAGCGCGCCCCAATGAAGATCCTCGTCATCGAGGACGACCCAACAGTCGGGCAATACGTCAAGCGCGGCCTCGAGGAGCAGCGCTGGGGTGTCGACCTCGTCACCGACGGGGAGGAGGGAGAGCGACGGGCGAGCTCCGACGCCTACGACCTGATCGTGCTCGACATGCGGCTCCCGGGCAGGTCGGGGATGGAGGTCCTTCACAACCTGCGGGCGCGTGGGTTCGAGCGCCCGGTGCTGGTGCTCACGGCGCAGGATGCCGTCGACGCCAAGGTCAAGGCGCTTCGCGCCGGCGCCGACGACTACGTCACCAAGCCCTTTGCCTTCGAGGAGCTGCTGGCGCGCGTGGAAGCGTTGAGCCGGCGGCCGCAGACGCTCGCCACTCCCCTGCTGACGATCGCGGACCTGGTCCTGGACAAGGGCACGCGCACCGTCACCAGGGGTGGGGAGCCCGTCGAGCTCACCCCAAAGGAGTACACAGTCCTGGAGTATCTCATGCGGCACGCGGGGCGGGTGATGAGCCGCACCCTGATCACCGAGTACGCATGGGGGTATCACTTCGATCCGGGAACCAACATCGTCGATGTGGTCATCAACCATCTGCGGAAAAAGATCGACGCGAGCTCTTCAGTGAAGCTCATACACACGGTGCGCGGCGTTGGGTATGTCATTCACGACTAAGCAATTAGTGATTGAGAGATCACGTGACACGTCACGTGCCACGCACCCGCTCGACCGAAGCGTACCGTGAGCACCATCCGTTCGCGCCTCACGATGGCCTACGCCGCTGCCCTGGCGGGGACCATGCTCGCCTTTGCCGTGGCGCTCTGGGCCGCGCGTCGCGCGGGCACCTACGAGGAGCTTCACCGCTACGCGACCACGGAGGCGAACCTCGCACTCAACGTGATCCGCCAGGCGGAGGAAGCCGGCCAGCCGGTGACCGTGCTGCGCGATTCGATCATCGGCCCGGTGATCACGCCGACACTCCGCACGCTGCTCGAGGGCATGCCGGACTACGTGCTCGTGCTCGACTCGTCGGGCCGCAGCCTGTACCTCTCGTTCGCCGTCCGACAGCTCAACGTCGACTACCGGGCCGCGCTCCAGGCGGCGGCGATTACCGTCCCGCCCACCGGCGTTGCTCAGATCGTTCGAGTCGGGGGCGATGAGCTATTACTCGTTGCCCGCTCTCCCGGCTCCACAGAGTCGGCGGTGTCCCGCGTGGTCGTCGCCGCCTCCATGCGATCGGCGCAACTGGCGTTGCGGGAGCTGGTGGGTACCAGCCTGATCATCGCTCCTATCCTGCTCCTCGCATCGCTCGGACTCGCATACGTGATAGCGGGCCGGGCGCTCCAGCCGATCGACGTCGTGATCAACGAGGTGCAGGCGATCACCGACGGACGCAGCCTCCACCGCCGGCTGCCGGTCGTGCACTCGGGTGACGAGATCGCCCGGCTGACGGTGACCCTGAACGAGATGATCGAGCGCCTGGAGAAATCATTCGGCGCTCTCCGGCGATTCACCGCCGACGCCAGCCACGAGCTCAAGACGCCCCTCACCGTGCTGCGCGCCGACGTCGAGCGCGCCATGAACTCCACCACGGCGAAGAGTGAGCGCCTGGTGGCGCTCGAGGAGGCGCTCCAGGAGACCACCCGCATGGCCGACCTGGTCGATAGCCTGCTCACGTTGGCGCGAGCCGATGAGGGACGGTTCGATCTGCACCGGGAGCCGGTGGAGCTCGAGCCTCTGGCGCGGGAGGTCTTCGAGACTGCAGCGATCCTTGGCGAGGCCGCCGGCGTCTCGGTCCACATGCCCGCCGTCGAGCCGGTGTCGGTGATGGGCGACCACATGCGGCTGCGCCAGCTGTTCATGAACCTGGTCACGAACGCGCTCAAGTACACGCCGCGTGGGGGCAGTGTGGAGATCATGCTGAGCCGGTTCGAGAAGACGGCCGTGTTCTCGGTGCGCGACACCGGCATCGGCATTTCGGCGGCCGACCTTCCCCACGTCTTCGAGCGCTTCTATCGCGCCGACCGCGCGCGCTCGCGGTCGGCCGAGCGCGGCGGATTCGGCCTCGGCCTCGCGATCAGCCAGTGGATTGCCGAGGCGCACGGCGGCACCATCTCGGTGCGGTCGCGGCTCACCCGCGGAAGCACGTTCACCGTGACACTGCCGCTCCTGGATGCCGCCCCGATACCCGCGCCGCAGGCCGCGGAAGAGCACGCCGGGGCCTGACCGCACGGTTCACGTGCCGTGGCAGCTAGGTAAACGTAACTCCGCCTTCACCATTTCTTAATGTGGCAGTCATTCCGGTAACACATCCGGGGGCTACCTTCTTGCCAGCACAGAACGTGCGCAGCAGTCGATCACTCTCAAGGGCCCTGGTGAACGCGCGTATGTTCAACACTCTGATCGAGTCGAAACCCAAGAAGGAAAGAAGCCTCGGCGGCACCGTGACCAGCGTCATTCTGCACGTGTTCATGATCGCTGGTGTGGTGTACGCGACGGCACAGGCGGGACAGCAGATCCGGGAGGAGCGCCGCGAGGAGGATGTGCAGTTCGTGCAGGTCAAGAACGAGCCGCCTCCGCCCGAGCCCGAGCCCGCACCGCCGCCACCCGACGTCGTGGCCGCGCCGCCACCGCCAAAGGGGTTCCAGGTGCTCACCGCACCCATCAACATCCCCGACAAGCTTCCCGACATCGATCTCTCCAAGGCGGTCACCGATGAGGCTGACTTCTCCGGGAAGGGCGTTGCCGGCGGTGTCGCGAAGGGTGTCGTGGGTGGCACCGGTCCGGTCACCGATCAGCCGTACTTCGAGTTCCAGGTGGAGAAGCAGGTGATGCCCTACGAGAACAATCCCAAGCCGCGCTTCCCCGACATTCTCCAGTCCAGTGGAGCGGGCGGCGAGGTGCTGGTCCAGTTCGTGGTCGACACCACGGGCCGCGTCGAGATGAACAGCCTCAAGGTTCTCAAGTCCTCCAACGAGCTCCTCACGCGCGAGGTGCGCTCGGTGATGCCGAGGCTGCGCTTCTATCCTGCCGAGGTGGGCGGACGCAAGGTGCGCCAGCTCGTTCAGATTCCCTTCGCGTTCAACATCGCCAACTGACGTCCTTCACGACCGGAGACACTTGCTATGAACATGTCGTTGATCGAACTCTGGGGACACATGGGGTGGTTCGCCCGTGGAATCGTCATCATCCTGGCGTTCATGTCCGTGTTCTCGCTTTCCATCATGGTTCAGAAGTGGTGGCGGCTGAGAAAGGCGCAGGCCGAGACCCGCAAGTTCGCTCCTGAGTTCTCGCAGTTCCTCGAGGAGGACAACCTCAACGAGGCCATCAAGCTGGCCGAGAGCTACAAGAAGTCGCACGTCGCGCGTGTGCTGGGCGGCGCGCTGGGTGAGGTGAAGCCCCTGCTCCAGGATGGCTCCGTCACCGTGTCGGACATCAACTCGGCCGAGCGCGCGGTCGAGCGCAACATGCTCATCATCATCTCCGAGCTGAAGCGTGGTCTTGCCGTGCTGGCCACCGTGGGCGCGACGGCGCCGTTCGTCGGACTGCTCGGTACCACGATGGGAATCGTGAACGCCTTCACCGGCATGGCCACCTCCGGCACGGGCGGTTTGAGCGCGATCTCGGCCGGTATCGCCGAGGCGCTGATTACCACCGCCTTCGGTCTGTTCGTCGCCATTCCGGCGGTGTGGGCGTACAACTATTTCACGACCAAGATCGACAATCTCACCGTCGAGATGACGTACACCTCGAAGGAGATGATCGACTACCTGATCAAGGGCGTGGCCGGCGAGTTCGGGCGTTCGCGCTTCACCCGCGAGTTCAACGCGGCCGGCGGTACGGGCCCCATCTCGCAGTAAGCGGCGTCGCCCTCAGGAGGTAAGCAATGGCTATGTCAGTTGGCGGCGGCAGCGACGTCAAGGCCGAGCCCAATGTCGTGCCGATGATCGACATCATGCTCGTGCTTCTGATCATCTTCATGATCGTGACGCCGGCGCTCGCTGCCGGCTTCACCGCCCGGCCGCCGGAAGGTATCAACCTCAAGTCCCATCCCGAGGAAGACACCGACCAGGTGTTGGGAATCGACATCAACGGCAACTACTATCTCAACAAGCGACCGATCGCCGAGGAGACACTGGGCCAGCAGCTGAAGGCGATCTTCGACGTGCGTACCCAGGACAAGATTCTGTACATCAAGGCCGACCGCGGGTTGGAGTACCAGAAGGTGCTCGATGCCATGGACATCGCTGCCAGGAATGGCGTGCGCGTCGTCGGCGCCATCTCGGACCAGAAGCCTGGAACCGTCTCCACCGTGGCAGGCGACAATCCGCAGATCGATACGAAGGCGCCATAGCGCGAGGATGACACCATGGCGATGAGTGTAGGGAACGAGAGGGGCGGGCTCACCAACGAGCCCAACGTGGTGCCGATGATCGACATTCTGCTCGTGCTGCTGATCATCTTCATGCTGATGCAGCCGATGCTCAGAAAGGCGATCGACCTGCAGCTGCCCGATCCGACGCCGCAACCGACCACCACGACCACGCCGCCCAACCAGATCGTCCTCGAGATCGGGCCCAATGGCGAGTACCTGATCAACAAGGAAGCGGTGGCTCGCGATCGGCTTGGCGCAAGACTGAAGGAGATCTACGATCCGCGCCCGGAGAAGATCATCTTCCTGAAGGCGGACGGAAAGAACATGTATCAGGACGTGATCGAAGCAATGGACGTCGCCCGCGGCTCGGGCGTGAAGGTCATCGGCATACCACCCAAGAGCTGAGCCGAGGCCGCGCCGGTTGCTCCGGCGCGAGTAGGATCGTGATGCGGCGGGCGAACCCTTCGAGGGTCGTCCGCCGTATTATCTTTGGGGATAGGAAGGGTATTGCCGCACATGGCAGCGATGCACAGCGACGAGCTCACCGGCTCCGACGGAGCCACCGCGAACCGACAACCCTACCGCCCTCCGGTCGGGCTCCCACTGGAGCGGCAGGGGCGCTTTGGCGCGGCGATATCGCTCATCCTGCACGCCCTTGTGGCCCTGCTGCTCGTGGCGCCGGCGCTGATCTCGGGTGCGCAGGTCGACATTCCCGGTGGTGCGGGGGGGCCAGGGTCTGCCGGTGGCGGCGGTGGCGGGCGTCGTGGCACAGGCGGCGACCGGGTACAGGAGCGCCTCCGCTATCTGCGCGTCGCCGAGCCGGCCTCCATGCCCGTGACGGCCGAAGTGGTCACGCTCCCGCCTCCCGTGCCCAAACCACCGGAGGCGAAGCCACCAGAGCCCGTTCCTGAGCCTGTACCGCAGCCCGAGGTCGTGGCACCCCAAGCGACCGAAAAGCCCGACACGACGACCAGTGCCTCGGCCACCGCCGGCGAGGGCGGAGGCACGGGCGACGACGGCACGTCAGGTACGGGACCGGGCAGCGGCGGAGGCGAAGGATCGGGAGTGGGTCCAGGGCGAGGCGCGGGAGTCGGTCCCGGTACGGGCGGTGGTGAGGGCGAGATCTTCCCGCCGCGCACGGCGGTGATCTTCATTCCGCCGGTTCCTGTTCCAGACCGGATCAAGCCGTATCACGTCATCGCAGTATTCGACGTCGACTCGACCGGCCGCGTGCTCTCGTTCACCTTCAACGAGTCGAGGGATCGCGACTACAACCGGAAGCTGCGCGCCGTGCTCGCGGAGCTTCGCTGGCGCCCCGCGGTGCGCCGCGACGGTACGCCGATCCGCGCGAAGGCGCCGTTCGAGTATACGATTTACTGATCCGTGATGCGTGGCGTGGCGTCGCAACCGGCATCTCGCCGCTATGAGTCTGCTCACCACAGAATTACGGAGGACAGGGAGGATTCACAGAGAACAGCTTTCTGCTTTCTCCGCGCACCCTCTGCGCGCTCTGCACCTGTGTGGTTGGTCAAGCTCGTTGCGCAATGAGGGCGATTCCGGCTGCGCTACGCGCGGAACGCGCTCTTCACTTCGTCATCACACTCCAGCCGACCGCCAGGCCCCCCGGCACCGGTGCGACGACGCTCGGGATGAGGAAGTGCTCGAGCCAGTTGCCCGACCGCGTGTGATGATATCGCACCACCTTGCGCCCGAAGAACGTCCCGACCGCCGCGCCGAGCAGCACGTCGCTCGCCCAGTGATCGTTGCTGTACATGCGCGAGATTCCTACCAGTGCGGCGCTGCCGTACAGAATGGGTCCGGCGACGCGCGCGAGCCGAGGCTTCGACTCGTGGAGCTCGGCCGTGATGGCTGACGCCGCGGCGAAGGCGGCGGTCGTGTGACCCGAGGGCAGTGATGCCCAGGCGTTGTGCCGCTTGCCCGGGCGAAAATCGTCCGCGTCGGGCCGCTCGAGCTCGCCGTCGTCAACCCACGGCGGCGCATTCGGTCTGGCGCGGCCCAGGCTGAGCTTCAGCAGCTCCGTCGCTGCTCCCGCCAGGATGATCGCCTCGGTGGCCTCGAGCCCCGTTCGCGCGAGACCGGCGATCCCCGTGAGTCGTCCACTCGCATACATGCCGACGGACAGCGCGAGTGCTCCGGGCTCCCCCATGGCGCGGAACATCTCCGCGGTCCGTCGAAGCGGCCGGCTGGTCTGCACCCCCGGCGACTGCATCATCTGCGCGACCGACCCGTCGAGCGTGGCGACCGCGACCGCACCGAGCACGATGGCCAAGGCAGTTTTTCCATCGCGTCGCGTGAGCAGCGTTTTCGAGGGCCCGTCGGGGTCGAAGTTCGGCCAGACGAGGTGAACGGTACTGGAGTCCTGAAGGAGTGCGGGCGCGGCGGGGAGGGGAGCAGCGACGGCGAGACCGACAATCGCGACGGCGACGGACACGAGCTGCGACGTTGCGGTCAATCGAAGCGGCATCGACGTGCTCCTTCCGGCGTCGGAAGTGGCCCGAGCGCGCACGGCCTCGGGGAGGGCGAGCGAATGTAGCTCGACCCCACCGGATTGGTAACCAGTCGTCTCTAGCCAATGGTGGCAGCGGCCGTTAGTTTCACCCGGCTTTTCTCCGTTCAGCGCCTCTCGCCGCTCGGCGAGCACGTCCGAGGAGTACCCATCCCGACCAGCTTCTGACGCTACGTGACCGCGACCGCTCCGGAGCAGAGGGCCACGCTCCGCCGAACGAGTTCGTCAAGGCTATGAGCCGCACGGACGCGACCATGCTCCTGGCCGGGTCGATGATCGGCTCCGGAATCTTCATCGTATCGCCTGACATCGCGCGCCGCATGCGCGAGACCGCATCAGCGCTCCTGCCGGTCGCGGTCGGCGTGCCGATCGTCTTTCCCTGGACTCGCGCACGCGGCGCGCGGACCGAGCCGGCGAGCCAAGCCTAGCGCCGCCGCATGAGTGGTCCCCTCAGTCGCTGCACGCATTCAACGCTCGTACCCGGATCGGCATCGCCGAAGGTGGTCGCCGGTCGTGCTTCCCACTGGAGATCCTGATCGATGACTCGGATGGCTACACTGCGTCGTGTCCTCCTCGCGTTCATGCTGCTCGTTACCGCCGCGCTCGGCGCGAGCTCGTTGAGCGCCATCGCCGCCGCTGCCCAGGCCGCGACCCCGCCGCCACAACAGGAAGAGGCCGCGTCACCAGCCCCCGAGCACCGGGGCGGTGAAGCGAGCCTGGTCATCCCCGATCTTTCTCAGGTGGAGTTCCTCGGAATGCCAGGCCGCACACTGCTCATGACCGGACTCGTCGTGTGCGTGCTGGGTCTTCTGTTCGGCCTCGTGATCTACAGCCGGCTCAAGCGCCTGCCGGTCCACGCGGCGATGCGCGAGATCTCTGAGCTGATCTACGAGACGTGCAAGACGTACCTCATCACGCAGGGCAAGTTCATCCTGATTCTCGAGGTGTTCATCGGCCTGGTGATCCTGCTCTACTTCGGGGTCCTGCTCGACTTCGAGGCGACGAGAGTGGCGATCATTCTGCTGTTCAGCCTGATCGGGATCGCCGGCAGCTACGGCGTGGCCTGGTTCGGCATTCGCGTCAACACCTTCGCCAACTCCCGGACCGCGTTCGCGAGCCTGCGCGGGAAGCCATACCCGTGCTATGCGATCCCACTGAGCGCTGGAATGAGCATCGGCATGTTGCTGATCAGTGTCGAGCTGCTGCTCATGCTCTCCATTCTGCTCTTCATTCCAGGAGAGTACGCGGGGCCATGCTTCATCGGGTTCGCGATCGGCGAGTCACTGGGCGCTGCCGCGCTGCGTATTGCCGGCGGCATCTTCACCAAGATCGCGGACATCGGCTCGGACTTGATGAAGATCGTGTTCAACATCAAGGAAGATGACGCGCGCAATCCGGGCGTGATCGCCGACTGCACGGGGGACAACGCCGGCGACTCGGTGGGACCGAGCGCCGATGGCTTCGAGACCTACGGCGTCACCGGCGTGGCGCTCATCTCGTTCATCCTGCTGGCCGTGGCCGATCCGGCCACGCAGGTGCAGCTCCTGGTCTGGATCTTCATGATTCGCGTGGTGATGGTGCTGGCCAGCGGCGCGGCGTACCTGGTGAACGGCGCGATCGCCAGGGCGCGGTACGTCAACGCCGACGCGATGAACTTCGAGGCGCCGCTCACCTCGCTCGTCTGGCTCACGTCGCTCGTGTCGGTGGCCCTCACGTACGGGGCGTCCTATGTCCTGATCCCCGATCTGGGTGATGGAACGCTCTGGTGGAAGCTCTCCACCGTGATCACCTGCGGCACGCTGGCCGGTGCGATCATCCCGGAGCTGGTCAAGATTTTCACGTCCGTGAACTCGAGACACACGCGAGAGGTCGTGACCTCGTCGCGTGAGGGTGGTGCGTCACTCAACATCCTGTCCGGGCTGGTGGCCGGGAACTTCAGTGCGTTCTGGCTCGGGATCGCCATCGTGGCGCTCATGGCCGTCGCCTACGGCGTCAGCACGCTGGGCTTCGATGCGCTCATGATCGCGCCCGCGGTGTTCGCATTCGGACTGGTGGCGTTCGGGTTTCTGGGCATGGGCCCCGTCACCATCGCCGTCGACTCGTACGGGCCCGTCACCGACAACGCGCAGTCCGTGTACGAGCTGTCACTCATCGAGCAAGTGCCGAACGTGCAGGGGCAGCTCAAGGCGGAGCACGGTTTCGACGTGAACTTTGCCAAGGCCAAGCACTTCCTGGAGGAGAACGACGGCGCCGGCAATACCTTCAAGGCGACCGCCAAGCCGGTGCTCATCGGCACCGCCGTGGTGGGCGCCACCACGATGATCTTCTCGATCATCCTCCTCCTCACTCAGGGGCTCCAGCCGCAGTATCTCGCGAATCTCGGACTGCTGCATCCGCCCTTCCTGCTGGGGCTGATCACCGGCGGCGCGGTGATCTACTGGTTCACCGGCGCGTCCACGCAGGCGGTCACCACGGGCGCCTACCGGGCCGTGGAGTTCATCAAGGCCAACATCAAGCTCGAGGGGACAACCAGGGCATCGGTGGCCGACAGCAAGAAGGTGGTGGAGATCTGCACCCAGTACGCGCAGAAGGGGATGTTCAACATCTTCCTCACGGTCTTCTTCGCCACGCTCGCCTTCGCGTTCGTCGAGCCCTACTTCTTCATCGGCTACCTCGTCTCGATCGCGATCTTCGGGCTGTACCAGGCGGTGTTCATGGCCAACGCCGGTGGCGCGTGGGACAACGCGAAGAAGATCGTGGAGGTCGAGCTCAAGCAGAAAGGCACCGACCTGCACGCGGCGACGGTAGTGGGCGACACGGTGGGCGATCCGTTCAAGGACACCTCGTCGGTAGCGCTCAACCCGATCATCAAGTTCACCACGTTGTTCGGTCTGCTGGCGGTCGAGCTGGCGGTGTCGCTCACCCTCGAGCGCGGCTCCACACTCGGACACGTCCTCGCCGCCGTCTTCCTGGCGATCGCGCTCTTCTTCGTGTATCGCTCGTTCTACGGAATGCGCATCGAGAGTGAGGCCGTGGCCGGCCTCGCGCGTGAGGCCGTGGCCGCGCGATGAGCTCCCTCTTTTCGCGGAAGCCGATCGCGGAGCTCCTCGCGGAAAGTGATCACCCGAACGCCCTCCGGCGGGAGCTGGGGGCGAAAGATCTGATCTTCCTGGCGATCGGCGCCGTGATCGGGGCTGGTATCTTTGGCGCCATCGGCACGGCCGCGGCGGGAGAGATCCTCCCATCCGGTGAGGTCGTACGCCTGGGGGCCGGGCCGGGCCTCATCATCTCGTTCATCCTGCTCGGCGTCGTGTGCGCACTGGCCGCGCTCTGTTACGCCGAGCTGGCGGCGATGATCCCGCAGGCAGGGAGCGCGTACGCGTACTCCTACGCCACGCTGGGCGAGCTCATCGCCTGGCTCATCGGATGGGACCTCATCCTGGAGTACGCCGTCGGCAACGTCGCCGTGGCCATCGTCTGGGCGGGATACTTCAACTCGCTGCTCAGTGGATTCGGCGTCGACCTCCCGGCGTGGCTCACGCACGGATATTTCGATGCCGCTCGCTCGTCCGATCCTGCCATTCATTCACTGATCGAGACGGCGCCGCGCATCGCCGGCCTGCCCATCCTGGTGAATCTGCCGGCATTCCTGATCGTGATCGCCATCACCTGGCTGCTGGCGATCGGCGTGCGCGAGAGCGTCCGCGCGAACAACATCATGGTCGTGATCAAGCTGCTCGTGCTGGCGCTGTTCATCGGCGTCGGTGCATTGCACGTGAACCCGGAGAACTACCGGCCCTTCGCGCCGAACGGATTCGCGGGCATCAGTCAGGGGGCCGCGATCGTGTTCTTCGCGTACATCGGCTTCGACGCCATCTCGACCGCCGCCGAGGAGACGAAGGACCCGCAGCGCAACATGCCCATCGGCATTCTCGGCGGGCTGGCGATCTGCACGCTGATCTACGTCATCGTCGGGGCGGTGATCACCGGGCTCGTCCCCTATCAGGAGCTCCGCGTGTCAGATCCGCTCGCCCACGCGCTCCAGGTGGCCGGGCTGCCGACCGTGAGCTGGCTCGTCGCATTCGGCGCCGTGGTGTCCACGACCGCGGTGCTGCTGGTGTTCCAGTACGGTCAGCCGCGCATCTTCTTCGCCATGGCGCGCGACGGGCTCTTGCCGCGCTGGGCGGCGAAGGTGCACGGACGCTATCGCACGCCCTACGTCACGACGATCGTGACCGGGCTCGTCGTGGCGTTCGGCGCGCTCGTGGCGGACGACGATGCCACGTACGACCTCACCAACATCGGCACCCTATTCGCGTTCATGCTGGTGTGCATCGGCGTTCTCGTGCTGCGAATGCGAGAGCCCAACCGGCCACGCCCCTTCCGCGTACCCGGCATCTGGGTGGTGGCGCCACTCGGGGCGCTGGCGTGTCTGTGGACCATCTACAACCTGCCACGCGATTCCTGGTGGCGCTTCGGCATCTGGATGGTCATTGGCCTGGCGCTGTACTTCAGCTACGGCTATCGCAATTCGACCCTACGTCGCGGTCGTCCTCCGGTACCCACCGAGAGGGTCTGAGCACCCTTCACCAATCCGCACGGATGAAGCTGCACACAAAGATCCTCCTGGGGTTGTTGGTCGGCGCCGCCCTGGGCCTGCTCGCCAATTTCACGCTCGGACCCGAACACGCTCTCGTCGCGGGCGCGAACGAGTACGTTGCCAACCCCATCGGACAGATCTTCCTGCGGCTGCTGTTCATGATCGTCATCCCGCTGGTCTTCGCGTCCATCGCGCTCGGCGTGGCCGGCCTGGGTGACCTGCGACGGGTTGGGCGGATCGGCGGAAAGACGCTGCTGTTTTTCCTCTTCAGCACGCTCCTCTCGGCCGGCGTCGGGCTGGTGCTCGTGCACCTCATTCGGCCCGGCACGCGCGTCACGCCCGAGGTGCGCGCAGAGCTCCTGGCAACGTACGGCGGCGACGCGTCCACGCGCGTGTCCGCCGCCGAGAGCACCGAGTTCGGTATCGAGACGTTCGTCAACATCGTTACCAGAAACCCGGTGAAATCCGCGGTCGATCTCGATCTGCTCGGGATCATCTTCTTCGGGATCATGGTCGGTGCGGCGATCACGCTCATCGCTGCCGAGCGCGCGAAGGTGATGATCGCCTGGCTCGAGGCGCTCAACGAGATCGTCCTCAAGATCGTCGAGATGGCCATGAAGCTGGCCCCCTACGGCGTCGCCGGCCTCATCTTCGGCGTCACGTCGCGCTTCGGGTGGGCGTTGCTCCGGCCCCTCTCGATGTACATCACGGTCGTGATCCTGGGGCTCCTGATCCACGCCGTGATGAACTACTCGATCATCCTGCGCACGCTCGTCGGGATCTCCCCCGTCCAGTTCTTTTCGCGCGTCAAAGCTCCGATCGTCACCGCGTTCTCCACGAGCTCGAGCAGCGGAACGCTTCCGACATCCATTGCCACGTCCGAGCGCAACCTTGGCGTGCCGCCGTCGATCGGCGGGTTCGTGCTCCCGTTAGGCGCGACCATGAACATGAACGGAACGGCGCTCTTCGAGGGCGTGACCGTCATTTTTCTGGCGCAGGTGTTCGGTGAGGGGCTCAACGTCGGTGAGCAGCTCGTGGTGATGATGATGTGCGTGATCACGGCGGTCGGGGCAGCCGGCGTCCCGGGCGGCTCCATTCCGCTCCTCATCACCATCCTTGCCATGTTTGGTATCCCGCCCGAGGGGATTGCGCTCATCCTCGGCGTGGACCGCATTCTCGACATGTCGAGGACGACCGTGAATGTGCTGGGCGACCTGGTCGCAACCACGGTCATCGCGCGGTCCGAGCGCGTGTGGGACCCGGCGCACCTCCCGCCGCCCGAGGCCGAGGCGGGTGCCGGCGCGCTGGATGAAACACCGACGCCGCGCTAGCTGGCCTCCACGCCGAGAAAGCGCAGCGCGCCGCGCACCGCGCCGCGCACCGGCACCACCTGGTCGGGTTTGACCTGAGCGCCGGGCACCGCTGACTTGAGGCGATGCTCCACGCGCCTCCGCAGTGATGATCCAGGGTCGAGGAGTCCGCCCGCGAGTGCGACGGGAACCGCCGCGCGCTCGTCGCCGAACAGTCGCCGCGCCAGTGCTCGGGCGTGCAGCGTCAGCTCTTCGGCGGCCAGGCTCAGCAGCGCGTGCGCGCGTAGGTCGCCGGCCTCGGCCACGCTCACCACGACCGGCGCGAGCGCGGCCAGGTCGGCCGGTGTGGCGCTCGCCGCCCACGGGATGAGCTGCTCGGGTTCGTTCACCTGCGCCGCGGTGAGGATGGCACCCACGAGCGCGGTATCGGGCTCACGTCCGTCGACGGCCGCTGTCACGACGGAGAGCGCCCGCCTCCCGATCCAGGCGCCGCTCCCTTCGTCGCCGATCGTCGGGCCCCACCCGCCGCAGCGCGCGGCCTTGCCAGAGGGCCCGCGGCCGAACGCCACCGACCCCGTTCCGGCAATCACCAGCACTCCCGGCCCGTCGCCGAACGCGTCGTCGAGCGCGACGGCCGCGTCGGCGTGGACGACGATCTCTTCGGCCAGATCGCGCGCCACGAGCGCCTGCCAGAGGGCATCGCGGTCCGCGTCGCGGCCCACGCCAGCCGCCCCCACACACAGCACTTTGGGGACGACATGCGTCATCTGACACGAGGCCAGTGCTTCACGCACGGCGGTGGCGATGACCTCCGCCGAGTGCTCCGCCCCGCCTGGCCGAACGGCGCTCCCCGGGCCCTCGGCGCTGCCGAGCTGGGACCCGCGCTCATCGGCGACAATGGCCCGAGTCTTCGAGCCTCCTCCGTCGACGCCGACGACGATCGCCGTCACGGTGTCTGCACCGCGGCCGCAGGCGCGGGTGCTTCGTGGGTGAACGAGGACAGAATGCCAGCGAGCATGGTGATCGATGTTCCAATGAGGACGTACCACGGCCATGCCACGCGCGCGAGCGGCCCCAGCGTATCGGCGAGCGCCGGATACGCCGCCGAGATGCGCGAGGCGAACACCACGAACGTCATCGCGATGATCCCGACCGACATGCCGAAGATCGCGTCTCGCTGGATGGCGCGCTGCCAGAGCATGCCAAGGAAGAAGCCGCCAAGCAAGCCGCCGTACGTGAACGAGGCGATCGAGAGCGCCACCACCACGACCGGCGTGCCCTCGGCGCGGTAGAGCAGCGCGCCGCCGATCAGCACCACCGCCCACCCGAGCGTGAACAGCTTCCCCATGCGCAACACACGTGGATCGTCGGCACCGATCTTCGCCAGTGGCAGATAGATGTCGTGCGTCGTGGCGGCGGCCAGTGAGTTGAGGGAGCCCGATACGGTGCTCATGGCCGCCGCGAGGATGGCGGCGACCACGAGTCCCGTGAGGCCGGGAGGCATCACCTCGACGATGAACTTGGGAAAGATCTCATCGGGGCGGCCGAAGGATTGCGCCCGATAGTAGGCGTAGAGCCCGATGCCGATGATCAGGAAGAGCGTGAACTGGACGATGACGGCGACGCCGCTCCCGATGAGCGCCTTGCGAGCCTCACGCAGCGACGTGGACGCGAGCAGCCGTTGTACGATGAGCTGATCGGCGCCGTGCGACGCCATGGAGAGGAAGGCGCCACCGATCAGTCCCGCCCAGAGAGTGTGCGGCCGATCGACGCCGGCATAGGTGTCGACGATGCGGAGCTTTCCCAGATCGCCGGAAGCGTCGAAGATCGCGCCCCAGCCACCCGGGACGCCGCGCCCGATGAGCCACAGCGCTGCAACACCGCCGAGCAGGTACACGACAGTCTGTACGACATCGGTCCACACCACGGCCCGCATCCCGCCGTGGTAGGTGTACACGATGGTGAAGCCTCCCAGCAGGAGAATGGACGCGACCGTCACTTCGCGAGCCGACACCGAGCTGCCGAGGAACGGCCCCAGGATGAGCGCGATGGGGATCGCGGTGGCGAACACGCGCACGGAGTCGCCGAACGCGCGCGTCACCATGAACGTGATGGACGCCATGCGGCGCGTCGCGCGGCCGAACCGTCGCTCGAGAAGGGCATACGCCGTGACGAGCTCGCCCTGGTAGTAGCGAGGCAATAACGTGAACGCGATGACGATGCGTCCGAGCAAGTAGCCCGCGGCCACCTGCAGGAAGGAGAGATCGCCCAGGTACGCCACGCCCGGAATGCTGATGAACGTGAGGGCACTGGTCTCCGTGGCGACGACAGAGAACAACACCGCCCACGACGGGATGGCGCTGCCGGCCACGAAGTAATCGCGCGAGTCCTTCTGGTGCCGCCCCAGCCAGATGCCGAGCGCGGTCGTCCCGAGCAGGTAGACGATGAGGACCACGGCATCGAGCAGAGTGAACGCCGATCGCATCAGGCGCGTCTACTCGACGACATACGCCTCCATGGCGAAGTACTCCGCCAAACCGAGCCGATCCAGCTCGGCGGCCGTATCGGTGTTGCGCGCTTCCACCCGCTGCCAGAACTCGCGGTCATCGTGCCCGGGGAAGGGAGCGGAGTCCTTCTGTGACTGATGCTTGAAGATCGCCTGGATCTTGAGCCGCAGCTCCTCCTGCGAGAGCGGCACCAGCCAGGTCGCGTCGGTGACCGGCCACTCCTGCCAGGCGCCGCGGTAGAGCCAGACCTCGGGACCGGCTGCGGGTTGCGGGTCGCGGGACGCGGGACGCGCTGCTTCCTCACCACGCCGGGGCGGTGGGGCGGCCGCGTCCCCCGTCCCGCCTGCCGCGTCCCGCAACGCCCGGTCGATCGCCTCCTTGCACATCCGGTGCGTACCGTGCGGATCGGAGAGGTCGCCGGCGACGAAGATGAGGTCCGGACGAATCTCCTCGAGCAGCTGCCTGACGATGGCGACGTCGGCCGGACCGATCGGGTCCTTGCGCACGCGACCCGTACGGTAAAAGGGGAGGTTCAGGAACCGCGCGGCGGACGCTGGCAGCCCGAGCGTCCCGATCCCACTCACCGCTTCCGCCTCGCGGATGATGCGCTTGATGTCCTGTACTTCGGGAATGTCGACGTCCCCCGGACGCTTGTGGTCCAGCGATTCGATCACACGCCGCGCCAGCGGCGGCGTCTCGGTCGCGCCAATGCCCCGCTCGCGCGCCAGTCGCAGCATGTAGTCCACGTAGCGCCGAACCTCGTGGTCGAAGACGGCGATGTTTCCGCTCGTCATGTAGGCGACCACGATCTCGTTTCCGTTCTCGACGAGCTTGTGGAGGATGCCGCCCATCGAGATGACATCGTCGTCGGGGTGCGGCGAGAAGCAGATCACGCGCTTTCCGGTCGGGAGCTTGGACTTCCCACGGATCTTCGCCCCGAGTGCGTTGAACACCCAGCCGTTCGCCGCCCCCGGCGATCCGTAGCGCGCTACCAGCGACGAGAGCTTGTGCTCGGCGTAGTCGCGTTGTGTGAGCTTGAGGATCGCTTTGCCGGTCGACTTCGAGAGCCAGACCACCGCGCGGACGGTGAGCTCCGGCGTCCACTCCACCTCGTCGAGCAGCCACGGCGTGGCGACGCGCGTGAGCTCGGCGGCGGCGGCACGGTCCACGTAGAAGGTGGTGTCGGGGTGCCGTTGGAGAAACGTCGCCGCGACCTCGAGGTCGACATCCCCTTCCACCGCCCGTCGCACGATGGCCGCCTTGTGCTCGCCGGTGGCGAGGATGATGATCTCGCGCGCCTCGAGGATGGTCGCGACGCCCATGGTGAGCGCCTCGCGCGGGACGTTCTCCTCGCCGAAGAAGTCGGCCGCGGCGTCGCGCCGCGTGATCGTGTCGAGGGTCACCACGCGTGTGCGGCTCTGCGCGCCGGACCCCGGCTCGTTGAACCCGATGTGCCCGGTCTTGCCGATTCCCAGGATCTGGAGGTCGATCCCGCCCGCCTGCCGAATGGCCGCCTCGTAGCGCTGCGCTTCCTCCTCCACCTGGTCGCGTGGCACGTCGCCGCGCGGCAGGTGCACGTTCTCCGGCAGGATGTCGATCTCGGAAAAGAAGTTCTCCCGCATGTACCGGTGGTACGAGTGAATGCTGTCCGGTGACATGGGGTAGTACTCGTCGAGGTTGAAGGTCACGACGTGGCGGAAGCTCAACCCCTCGGAGTGGTGCAGCCGGATCAGCTCGCGGTAGACCCCGATCGGCGTCGACCCGGTGGCGAGGCCGAGCACGACCGGCTGCCCTGATGCCTGCCGTTCGCCGACGAGCGTGGCGATGCGCGCGGCGACCAGGCGCGCAATGTCGTCGTGCTCCTCGACGACGACGGTGCGGATCCGCTCGTGCTCCGAGTGCGGGGCCCGGACGGACGCGGTCGAGATAGGCGAAGGCCCGCGATCACTGTGCGTGTCGCGGGCCTCCAACGATGAGCCGGGGCGGGCTGTGGCGCCAAGCCTCGAGCCCTGCATGGGGCGCTTAGGCCGTGAACGAGCTTCCGCAGCCGCAGCCGCCGGTCGCGTTCGGATTCTTGAAGGTGAAGCCGGAGCCCTGCATCGAGGACACGTAGTCGATCGTGACCCCGTTCAGGTACTGAGCGGAGAAGGGATCCACGAACACCCGGAAGCCTTCCTGCTCGACGACCAGATCGTCTTCCGCTGCCTGCTCCTCGATCAGCAGACCGTATCGGAAGCCGCTACAGCCACCGGGCTGCACGCTGACCCGAAGGCCGCCCCGTGCCTCGGCGACGCCTTCCTGCTCCATGAACTTCCGGACCTCGGTGGACGCCACCGGGGTGACGGTGATGGTGACAGCGGGTTGCTGGGTTGTGCTCATCTGAGACCTCGAATCGATGTCCGCGGGCGAAATCCCGCAACTGTCCAATAATACAAGAATTACACCACTCGTTCAAGAACCGTTGGCGCCCAATCGGCTCAATCGGCCGCCGATGGCTCCCCCAAGGGAACCGCCCGTGGCGGGCTCGACAGATCGCTCCGGAACGTGCGAGCGATCCACGCGAACGACAGCGCGGCAAGCACCAGGAACACCGCCCCGAGTGCCAGGTCCCCAAATATCAGCTTACCGATCCCGAACAGGGACGAGTATACCGCGACGATTCCGGCCACCCAGTTGGTCCAGGCGAGCGCGCCGCCGGGGATCGGCTCGCGTCCGAAGCCGGCGGCCGTCGATACGCGCGCCCATCCGGGGCCGCCCGGCCGCACTCGCGCGTAAAACGACTCCAGCACCGACGCGGGTTCCGGAGCGGTCAGCAGCGTGACCGTGATCCACACCACCGTGCTCGCGGCCACGGTGATCAGCATGAGCCACGCATCGCCACTCGGTCCGCCCTGCGCGACGACACCCGGCACCGGGAAGAGCGACGGCGCCCCGAGCCACGACGCCACACGGTTCGGAATACCGAACAGGTACAGCGACACCACGAACGAGGCGAGCATGGAGCTGATCTCGCTCCAGGCGTTGATGCGCCACCAGTACCACCGGAGGATCAGCACCAGACCGGTACCCGCGCCGAGCGCCAGGAGAAATCGCCACGCCTGCTCCACCGAGGAGAGCTGCGAGGTGACACCGATGGAGGCCACGAAGATGAACAGCGTCGCCAGACGTGAGACAGTCACGTAATGCTTGTCGCTGGCCTCCTTTTTCAGGAAGCGCTTGTACACATCGTTCACGAGGTACGACGCGCCCCAGTTGAGGTGCGTCGCCACGGTGGACATGTAGGCGGCGGCGAAGCCGGCGAGCATGAAGCCCCGCCATGGCGACGGCAGCAGATCGACGAAGGCGTGCACGTAGCCCGCCTCGCGGTCCTGCAACGTGGGATAGAGGATCACGGTCGCCAGGCCGGTCACGATCCACGGCCACGGACGCAGGGCGTAGTGCGCCACCTGGAAGAGGAGCGTCGCCAGGACGCCGTCCCGCTCCGTCTTCGCCGAGAAGATTCGCTGCGCCACGTAGCCGCCGCCGCCGGGCTCGGCGCCAGGATACCACGCCGCCCACCACTGCACCGAGAGGAAGACCGCCAGCGCGATGAGCGGCATCCACGCGTACGCCTCGAGGCCGCCTTCGGTGACGCGAACCGGCAGGACCGACAGGGCCGCGCGCTCGTTCCCAAAGTGGATCGCCACCTGCTCCCTCAACGGACCGATGCCGCCCACGGCATCCACCGCATAGATCGCCAGGATGACGACGGCGGTCATCATGATCACGAACTGCACGAGATCGGTCCACAGCACCGCCGAAAGGCCGGCGGCCACGGAGTAGAGCACGGTGACGGCAAAGCAGATACCGACCGCCAGATAGGGCGACACGCCTAACGAGATGGTCAGGATCTTGATCATCGCGCGGGTCACCCAGCCGAGGATGATCAGGTTGATCGGGAGGGCGAGATAGATGGCGCGAAAGCCACGCAGGAACGCCGCCGGCCGGCCGTGATACCGGATCTCGGCGAACTCGACGTCCGTCATCACGTTCGCCCGTCGCCAGAGCCGGGCGAAGAAGAAGACGGTGAGCATCCCGCTCATCACGAAGTTCCACCAGAGCCAGTTCCCGGCGACGCCGTGGGATGCGACGAGGCCGGTCACCACCAGCGGCGTGTCGGCGGCGAACGTCGTGGCGACCATCGCCGAACCGGCGAGCCACCATGGGACCTGCCGCCCGGAGAGGAAATATTCACTCAGGCTCGCGCCACCGCGCTTCGTGAACACGAGGCCGATGGTGATGGACAGCGCGAAGTACGCGAAGACGATCACCCAGTCGATTGCGCTCAGGGTCATGGCTCGTCTCGGAAGGTGAGGCTCAGCCGCAGCCGAACGGCCGGTGCCGGGCGGTGTATGTTTGGGTGATCTCCACGCCGCAGGGGCGCTTCATGATGAAACGACGGCTCGCCAAGCTCATCGCAACCGCATGCGCGGTGCTCGCCTGTACGAGCAGCGCCGGCTCCTCCGCGCAGGAGAGCGCCAATCCCACCGGTGACACGGCCGAACGCGTGGTGCCGGGGATCACGGTGCTGCTCGGCGACAGCGTGCACCTGATCGCCGGCAAGCGCGTCGGGCTCCTGACCAATCAATCGGGAATCGATGAGAACGGGGTGAGCGACATCGACTTGCTGTACGGCGCGGCCCGGGCGCGACGCGACTCGGCTGATGCGCCGATCCTCGTCTCACTCTTCGCGCCGGAGCACGGCATTCGAGGCACCGAGGACCGCACCAACATCGCCAGCGGCCGCGACGAGAAGACGGGGCTGCCCATCCATTCGCTGTACGGCGCGACCACGCTCCCGCCCCCGGACAGCACGCTGCGCGGCCTCGACGCACTGATCATCGACCTGCAGGATCTGGGGACGCGCACCTGGACCTACGTGGGAGCAATGGTCTACGCCATGCGCAGTGCGGCGAAGAACGACGTTCGCGTGATCGTGCTCGATCGTCCCAACCCGATCACCGGTACCCGGATGGAAGGGCCGGTTCTGGATAGCTCGGTGGCGTACGCCGGCTCGCACACGCCCGAGCGGCCGGCGAAGCCGTACGCAATCTATCCGATCCCGCTGCGCCACGGAATGACGATGGGCGAGCTCGCACTCTTCTACAACGATGCGCTCGCACTCGGCGCCGATCTCCGCGTGGTGCCGACTCGAGGGTGGCGGCGCGCGATGTGGTTCGACGAGACGAAGCTTCCCTGGGTGAAGCCATCGCCGAACATGCCCAACCTCACCAGCGCGCTGCTCTATCCGGGCCTCGTCCCGTTCGAGGACACGAACCTCTCCGTCGGGCGGGGAACCGACGACGCCTTTCAGCGTGTGGGCGCGCCGTGGCTGGATGCCGAGCGCGTCGCCGATCTGCTCAACGATCGTGCACTGCCTGGCGTGCGCTTCGAGGCCGAGCGCTTCACGCCGCGCCAACCCACCGATCGCAAGTTCGGCGGCGTCACCATTCCCGGCGTCCGCATCATCGTGACCGATCGCGATCGCGTGAACGCCGCGCGCGTCGGTGTGTCGCTGCTGTGGGCGGTGCGGCGCATGCACCCCGATTCCCTCCGTCTCAACCGCCGCTTCGACAACACCCTCGGCTCGCCGCGCGCCCGCGAAGCGCTGCTGCGCGGCGAGGATCCCGACTCCATTCTCGATCGCGAAGTGCCGGCGGTCGTGGCGTTCGGCCAGCGCGTGAAAGGATATCTCCTGTACAAGTGAGACACTCGGGGGCCCACCGCTCCCTGACATGTCTTGACAGATCGGCCGGCGTTCACCCTTCATAGGGCGGCGCCGGCGTGTGCACGCCGCGCGCGCAGTCGCGACTCCGGAAAGGACGGCGACCCGTCATGCCGATCGCGCAGCGGCTCCCGTATCATGGGCCCGAGTGGATGGAACGCATCCGCTCCGGCGATGAGTCGGCATTCGAGGCCCTGTTCCGGGCGCTCGCTCCAGGGCTGTGCGCGCTCGCGACGCGCTACGTAGACGGTCGCCAGGTCGCCGAGGAGCTCGTACAGGACCTCTTCCTCGAGCTGTGGACGCGACGCGCCGATCTCCGCGTCGAGCAATCCGTCACCGCCTACCTGTTCACCGCGATACGCAATCGCGCGCTCAACCACGTGAAGCGCGAGCGACACCTCTCGCAATGGCGCGCGCAGGCGGCCCGCGTGCTCGACGAGACGGATCGCTCCGCGCCTAACGACTCGGAGCTGCTCGACGCGCTCGAGCTCCAGGACGCGATCGACCATCTCCCGGCGCGCTGCCGGCTGATCTTCATGCTCAACCGGCAACAAGACATGACCTACGGCGAGATCGCCCGATCGCTGGGCCTGTCGGTGAAGACCGTCGAGACCCAGATGGGCCGGGCGCTCAAGGCCCTCCGCGAGCGCCTGAAGCGGTAGGTCGCGTCGCGCTCCTGTCAGGGTCCGGCGACCCCTCGATTGTCCTTCCCATAGAGCAGCACAACTCTCTGCACGTCAGGGAATCCATGGCGCTCGACGACGGGACGGATTTCACCAGGCTGGCGCGGTATCTCGCGGGCGAGTGCTCCCGCGAGGAGCGCGAGCGCATCGAGCAGTGGCTCGACGGCGACCCGGCGGCCCGCGCCGAGTTGGAGGCGATGCGGCGGTGGTGGGAGCGGGCCGCCGTGGTGCCGTCGGCCTCCCGCGTCGATGGCATGTGGCAACGCCTCGCGCGGCGGATGCACGGCGGCGACGTGAGCGTCATCGTGCCCGACGCCGAGCCGGAGCGCGCCCCGAGACCAAAGCCCCGACCGGTTTCCCCGGCGTTCCCGCTGATGCCGGCTCGTGCCCCGCGCGTCATCGCCTGGCGCGTTCCCGCCGCCATCGCCGCCGCCGTCATGCTCACCGCCGCCGGCGCACTCGTGTGGCGGTCACCGGCGTCTCGTCCGGATTCCGTGGCACCGACACAGGTTCGCGAATTTGCCACCGCACGGGGGCAGCGAGCCACGATCCGTCTGCTCGATGGCACGCGCGTCGAGCTCGGCTTTGCCAGCACCCTTCGCGTTCGCCCGTTCCGCGATGGACGCCGGGAGCTGGCGCTCGAGGGCGAAGCGGTGTTCGATGTCGTGCACGATGAAGCAAGGCCGTTCATCGTGCACGCCGGAAACGCGGTGACCGAGGATCTCGGTACCACGTTCTCGGTGCGCGCGTACCCCGGCGACAGTGCCGTGCGGGTAGTCGTCGTTTCCGGAAAGGTTGCCATGCGTCCGCGCGACGCGAGCCGCAGCGCCACGAGCTCGGCGATCCTCGGCCCGGGCCAACTTGGCCGGCTCGATGCTCGAGGGATGATCGAAGTCCAGACCGGTGTGGATACCAGCGGCTACGTCGCGTGGGTCACCGGACGACTCTCGCTGCACCAAGCGTCGCTCGCCGACATCGCCGCCGAGCTCGAGCGGCGCTACGACATCAGCATCCGCACGCCCGATCCCGCGATCGCGGGGCTACGCCTCACCGTCGACATGCAGCCGCGCACGCTCGGCGAGGCGCTCGATGCGGTGACCGTGCCGCTCAAGCTGCGCCATCGCCGCGAGGGCGGCACCATCGTCCTGGAGCGTTGACCATGGCCCTCACTCGCCTCGCACTCACCCGGATTTTCACCCGGCGCCGTTTCTCCAGGAGGGATGCCATGCGCAGTGCGTGTCTGCTCGTGCTCGCCACGCTGATGGCCGTGGCCACCGCGCTCCCGGCGCAGGAGCAGCCATCGCGCACCCTCGCCATGTCGCTCAAGGCGAACTATCTGCCGCTCGAGTCCATGCGCAACGGCACTCTGCGCATGCCGCGGGCGCTCGCGCGACGTGTCTCCGTGCACCGCCAGGGGGTGCCGCTCCAGCAGGTGCTGCTCGACATCGCCACACAGGCCGGACTCGGACTCTCGTACGGCGAAGACCTCGCGCGGTCGAGCACGATGGTGTCGATGGACATCACGAACACCACCGCGGCGGAGGCCCTGGCCGCGGCGGTGAAGGGAACGGAGTGGGCGGTGCTGGTGACCCCATCGGGCCAGGTGGCGGTGGTGCCTGCCGACGAGCAGCAGCTCGGCGTCGTGAGTGGTCGCGTCAGCGATCGGAGCACCGGCTTCGGCGTCGCGAGCGCGGTGCTCACCCTCGAGGGAACGCGCCTCGCAGCGACCGCCGACGACAGCGGTCGATATCGCATCGCCAACGTGCCGCCGGCGACATACGTGCTGGGCGTGCGGCGTATCGGCTACGTGGGCGCCACGCAGTCGGTGCGCGTCACCGCCGATCAGACCACGGTGGCCGACTTCGCGCTGGAGCCGAGCGCGAGCACGCTCGATCAGATCGTGGTGACGGGCGTGCCCGGCGCCGTCCTCAAGCGCACGCTGGGCAACTCCATTGCCACCGTCGATGCCGCGGAGCTCACGGAGAAGTCGTCGAACACCAACGTCACCGAGTTGCTCCAGGCCAAGATGCCCGGGCTGACGATCCTCCCTGGTGGCGGCTCACCAGGTACGGGCGCCAGCATTCGCATCCGCGGTGCCGGCTCGCTCGTGGCGAGCACGGCACCGGTGATCTACGTCGACGGCGTGCGCATCTACACCGGCGCGCAAGGGAACTTCTGGAATTCCTGGCGCAGTCAGCGCAGCGGCGAGAATGCGTACGGTGCCGGACAGGATGGCATGGCGCTGGACATGCTCAAGCCCGAGGACATCGAGAGCATCGAGATGATCAAGGGGCCCGCTGCGGCCACGCTCTACGGAGCGGAGGCGGCGAACGGCGTGATCCAGATCATCACCAAGAAGGGTGAGCGCGGCGCGCAGCGCCTGCGCTGGAGCGCGAAGGCCACGACCGGTGCCAGCGATTGGGCGGTGGACCGCGTCACCAACTACACGACCTGCACGGCGGCAATCACCGCGCTCCGCTTCGGCGACGGATCGCCGCAGTTCCCGGGATGTCAGGGTCAGGCCGCCGGGACGCTCCTCACGAGCACGAGCCTCGATCTCCCCGGCGCGCTTCGCACCGGCGACGCCTTCAGCCTGGGGCTGTCGCTGCGCGGCGGCGGAACCGGGCACTCGTTCTTCGCCGCCGTGGACCGGGATCAGGAGCAGGGCGTCTTCCACAACAGCTCGAACGCGCGCACCTCGGCTCGCGCCAATTTCTCGCTCTATCCGCGCGACGACCTCGACCTGAACGTCAGCGTCGGCTACACGCACACGAACACCCGCTTCCCGATCAACGACGATGGCTTCGGGCTGATCCAGGCGGCGGTGCTGTACCGGCCCGGCTATCAGGTGAACACCGAGCAGCCCGGATGGCGCGATGGCTTCTTCGGCGGTGGTCCGGAGGCCATCTACCTGTGGGACAACCGGCTCCGCGCCAACCGCGTCACGCTCGGCGCCACGATGAACTACTCCCCGAGTGCCTGGCTGCGGAACCGGCTCACCATTGGCCTCGATCAGACGAGCCGCACCGCCGACAAGTTCCTGCCACCCGGATCCATCTGGGGTGGTGACCGCGGGCTCGCCGAGCGCGGTGCGCCGGAGAACTCGCTGTACACCTTCGACTATGCGGGAACCGTCTCGACCAGTCTGACGCCGCGTCTGTCGTCGGCGTTCTCGTTAGGCGCGCAGTATACCGCCAACCACTACCGCAACACGATCGCCCGCGGCACCGGCTTCGCCGTCGGATCGACGCGTCAGGTCGCGCTGGCCGCGGCCACCGAGAGCTTCACCGAGCTCACCGACCAGAAATCGCTCGGGCTCTACGTGCAGGAGCAGCTCGGATGGGACGACCGCCTGTACGTCACGGGCGCGGTCCGAGTCGACAACAACTCGGTCTTCGGTGACGAGATCAAGCGGCTGTACTACCCGAAGCTCTCGGTCGCGTACGTGATCTCCGAGGAGCCGTTCTTCGCGCAGCGCGTCGACTGGATGCAGCAGCTCAAGCTGCGCGCGGCGTGGGGGCAGGCGGGCAATGCGCCGAGTCCGTTCGCGGGGGACCGGAGCTACACGTCGGGTCCTACCGTCGACGAGCATGGCAACAAGGTGCCGGCGCTGCGCACCAACGCCTACGGCAATCCCGAGATCAAGCCGGAGCGCGGCAGTGAGATCGAGCTCGGCTTCGACGCGTCGATGTTCGGCAATCGCATCGGAGTGGAGCTCACCTACTACAACAAGACCACGAAGGATGCGCTGATGCAGGTGCCGGCGCCTCCCTCCAGCGGCTTCGTGGGCTTCGTGCTCGAGAATCTCGGCGAGATCAACAACGAGGGCGTGGAGATCGGCCTGACGGCGACGCCGATCGATCGCGGCACCGTCACGTGGGATACCAGACTCGGCTTCTCCACCAACAGCAACGAGCTGGTGTCGTTCGGTCACGACCGTCCACCGATCATGCTGTCGCTGTACGGCACGGTGCAGCGCCATCAGGAGGGCTATCCGCTCGGCGGCTACTGGGGGAACTTCCCGAAGCGCAACCCCGACGGCAGCCTGGTACGCGATGCGCTCGGAGCGCTCGTTGCGGACACACAGGTATTCATCGGACCGTCGACTCCCACGCGCGAGTTCTCCTTCTCGAACACCATCACGATCCTGCGGAACCTGCGGCTATACGCCCTCATCGATTACAAGGGCGGTCACTACCTGTACAACGTCAAGGACAACTACCGCTGCTGGGGCCAACCAGTGGCGAGTACCTGGAACAGCGACCCGTCGCTGAACATGCCGGGCCAATGCTGGGACGTGAACGATCCGGGGCGGAGCGAGGACTACAAGGAGATTCGACAGCAGGATCCCGCCATCAACAATGGGATCTTCATCCAGCGCGCCGACTTCATCAAGCTGCGAGACGTGTCCCTCTCCTACGTGCTGCCGTCGTCATGGACGCGCCGGATTGGCACCGATCAGGCAACGCTGACGATCGCCGCGCACAATCTCGGATTCCTCTGGAAGCCGCATTACAGCGGTCCGGATCCCGAGGTGAACTTCACCGGCGTGAACGACCCCGGCGGCCAGTTCGCGTACATCCGCGTGGATTCGTGGACCGCCCCGATGACGCGCCGCCTCACTGCATCGCTGACGGTGGAATTCTGACTCCGACCACTCCGTGAAGGCACAGGGTACCGACATGAGACCGATGGCGCACCAGGCACGGACGGCCGCGATGGTCGGGACGCTCTTGCTCGGCGGCCTGCTCACCGCGTGCGACAGTCTGCTCGAGGTGACCAATCCCTCGGCGATCACCGAGGAGAACCTGAATGACGACGACCAGACCATCGAGTTCATGGTCAACGGCGTTGTGGGTGAGCTGCGCCGCGAGTACGTCTGGATGGCCGCGCATGGCGCGATGTTCACCGATGAGGCGATCCAGGGTCATCCCTACCTGCCCTGGAACGTCTACGACGCCCGAGCCGTCCTGGCCGACAACGACATTCACAACAACTTCACCTATCCGCTGCTCCAACGGGCGCGCGGGACGGCTGATGAGCTGATACCGAAGATCGAGGCGGCCTTGGCCGACCGCAGCGAGAGCAGTCCGGGTCTGGCGAAAGCGTACGCGTACGGTGCCTACAGCTACGTGCTCCTGGCCGATCACCTGTGCGAGGCGCCGGTGAACGTGAGCGCGCCGGTGTCCACCGAGGAGCTGTACGGCATGGCGGTGGAGCGCTTCGAGCGCGCGATCGCCCTCGCCAGCGCGGCCGGCGCCGCGGCCACCGACATTCTCAACCTCGCGCGGGTCGGGCTGGCGCGCACGCACCTCAACCTGGGGAACAACGCCGAGGCGATCGCCGCGGCGAGCGCCGTGCCGGCATCCTTCTCCGCGTGGTTGCGATACGAGTCCGACGCGTCCGATTGGCAGGTGTACAACTTCCTCCACTGGTTCTCGGGATTTCGCTTTCCGGGCGAGCTCGATCTCGCGCTCGATCCCACGACGTTCACCGGGTTCTCGGACCTGCGTGTGCCATACGACCCGACACTCAGACGTCTAGGTATCGGCACGCGCGACGGGTTCCTCCCCTATCAACCGCCGTCGTACTCCGAGTTCAGCCCGGGCAACACCACGCAGTTCCAGGAGACGACCGACGTGCGCTTCGCATCGGGGCTCGAGGCTCGATACATCATCGCCGAGGCGGGCGGGCTGTCGGCGACTGATCTTCGCGCCTTCATCGACGAGCGCCGGACCGTGGGCGGGCAGGGCGCGTTTGCGGGAGCCGACGCGGCTCTCGCGACCGAGCTTCGCGAGCAGCGCTTCCGCGATTTCTTCCTCGACGGCCACCGGATGGGAGATCTGCGGCGCTACAAGCGTCTGCACCAGATCGACCTCTTCCCGACGGGCGTGATGCCGGGCACGACGCAGCAGTACGGTTCGCAGGACTGCTGGCCGATCGGCGCCAACGAGGCGAACAGCAACCCCAACGTTCCCTGAGCGTCACGCGAGGCGCATGGGCGCCCGATGTCGCCGGGGTGTGGCGAAGGGCGGAGCGCGGATGCGCTCCGCCCTTTGGCATCGATGTCCTTGGGTGCGAGGCGGCCGGGCTTCCGTTCGCACGGCTCTTGCACGACATTCCGCGCGCCAGAAGCAGCTCGGTACGACCTCAAGGAGGATTGTCCATGAAGGCCCTTCTCGCTGCTGCGCTGATGGCTGCGCTCACCGCGTGCGCCGCCAGGCAGGTCGACGTTCAGACCGGAGATACGCCCGCTACCGGCGTCGCCATTCAACTGACGAACAACGCCAGCCAGGCCGTGAACGTGTACGTCACCAGTGGTGGCAACGACATCCTCGTCGGCCAGGTACCGGCGAACAGCACACAGCAGCTCCCGGTTTCGGGCGTGGCGGCCGGATCGTCGGTGACGCTCAAGGCCCGGTTGGTGGACGGGACGCGCACCTACACCAAGGACAACGTGCTGCTCAACGGCACGTACACGTGGCAGGTGCCGTAACTGCGGGTTGCTCCTATCTTTACAGGCGGCTAACTTAACGGGCTGGAGCGGTCTTCCAGCCCGTTGCTCGTTTCCGCACTGAACCCTCGCGGCGTAGCGGTGCTCCTGGTGACGTGGCGCGGAGCGCGGCACGCTGTTTTCCCGATGCAACTGATACCGGACTGGCTGAAGAACGGATACCTGCGTCTCATCAATCCGGTCGCCGACTGGCTGGTCCGGCGCGATGTTCAGCCGAACACCATCACCACCATTGGCACGCTCTGCTCGGTGGTGGGCGGCATCATCTACGGCACCGGCCACATCCGCACGGGCGGCTGGTTCCTCGGTCTTACCGCCGTTTTCGACGTGCTCGACGGCACCGTCGCCCGCCGCACCAATCGCAGCTCCAGGTTCGGCGCCTTCTACGACTCGACACTCGATCGCATCGCCGACGGCGTGGTGCTCGGCGGCCTCGCGGTGTTCTACGCGACCCACCCGGGCGCGGCCAGCACATCCATGGTCGTCGTCTGCATCCTTGGCATCATTGGCACCTTCGTCACGTCGTACACGCGGGCACGCGCGGAGGCGTTGGGGCTCGATGCCAAGGTCGGTCTCGTGCAGCGTCCGGAGCGTGTCGTGCTCCTCTCGGCGCCGCAGGCGTTCTTCGGCCTCGCCTGGGGAGGACTGATTCTCATTGCGATCGTGGTGTTCCTGACCGTCACGTCATGGATCACCGCGTTTCAGCGCATCCTGTTCGTCTACCACGCCGCTCGGCGCGAGCATGCGAGCGCGGCGGCACGAATGACGTCTGACCCTGTGCGTCCGGTGGCGCCTCCGCGTCGCCGTCCAGCGCCACACCCACTCGGCAAAGGAGAGTAACTCGTGCAGCCTACCGACACGGCCCCTCGGACAGCAGCGCAGCGATCGGCGGGCAACGACGCGCCAGCCGGTCGTCTCGGAGTGCTCACCCCGGGGCTCGGCGCCGTGGCCACGACGTTCATGGCCGGCGTCGAGAGCGTGCGCCGTGGGCTGTCTTCCCCGATCGGATCGCTCACCCAGATGGCGACCATTCGCCTCGGCAAGCGAACCGAGCAGCGCTCGCCGCTGATTCGCGACTTCGTTCCACTCTCGCGACTGGAGGACCTCACCTTCGGCGCCTGGGATCCGATTCCGGATGACGCGCTGACCGCGGCCCGCAAGGCTGGGGTCCTGGAGGAGCGGCACGTCGCGCCGGTGGCCGACTTCCTGGCCGGCATCAAGCCGATGCCGGCCGTGTTCGATCAGAAGTACGTGGCTCGCATCTCGGGCAGCAACGTGAAGAAGGGCAAGACGAAGCGCGATCTCGCCGAGCTGCTGCGGCAGGATATCCGGGACTTCCGGGACCGTCACAAGCTGGATCGGGTGGTGATGGTGTGGTGCGCGTCGACCGAGATCTTCATCAAGCCCGGTCCACAGCATGCCACGCTCGAGCAGTTCGAGAAGGCGATGGAGCGGAACGACGAGGCGATCGCTCCGTCGATGCTCTATGCCTATGCCGCGATCATGGAAGGTGTGCCCTTCGCCAACGGCGCCCCGAACCTCACCGTCGATACTCAGGCTCTCCAGCAGCTCGCCATCGAGCGCGGCGTACCGGTCGCCGGGAAGGACTTCAAGACGGGCCAGACGTGGATGAAGACCGTCATCGCGCCGGGGATCAAGGCGCGCATGCTGGGACTCCAGGGATGGTACTCCACCAACATCCTCGGCAATCGCGACGGTGAAGTGTTGGACGACCCGGCCTCGTTCAAGACCAAAGAGGAATCGAAGCTGAGCGTGCTGCATACGATTCTGCAGCCGGAGCTCTACCCGCAGCTGTACAACGGCTTCTCGCACGTGGTGCGCATCAACTACTACCCGCCGCGCGGCGACAACAAGGAAGGCTGGGACAACATCGACATTGTCGGGTGGATGGGATATCCCATGCAGATCAAGGTCAACTTCCTCTGCCGCGACTCCATCCTCGCCGCGCCGATCGTGCTCGATCTCGCGCTCTTCATGGACTACGCACAGCGCGAGGGGATGAAGGGGATCCAGGAATGGCTCTCGTTCTACTTCAAGAGTCCGATGGCGGCACCGGGGCTTCAGGCGGAGCATGATCTCTTCATTCAGCAGACCAAGTTGAAGAACACGCTCCGGCACCTGCGCGGTGAGGAGCAGATCACCCACCTCGGTCTGGAGTATTACGCGACATGAGGCACACGGCGCGATGGGTGCTCGCCGCGGCGGCGCTGTGGACGGCGGCAGCCTGTACGCCGCCGGCCGATCGCAACGTGCTGCGCGCGAGGACCGATAGCCTGTTGTTCGAGATCTCATCGAACCCCAGCCCACCGCACGCTCGCGAGCGCACGAGGTACCGGGTCGTGGTGCGCGACAAGGACTCCCGCCAGCCGATCGAAGGGTGGGAGGGGCAGATCTTCGCCAGCACGCGCGATGGGGCCGACATCTACGACCCGCTGCTGCCCGGGCAGGAGCTCGGCACCTACTACGGGACGCTGAACTATGTGATCGCCGGTGAGTGGGCTGTTGCCATTCGAATCCGCCGCGATTCGACATCGCAGTTCCAGCGCGTCGACTGGATGCAGGACGTGCTCGGCGAGCGACCCTCCGTGCCCTAGAGACTGATGCGACACTTTCACCGCACGCACATTGCGCCCGATCGGGTCCTGTCGCTGGCCGACGAGTACTTCCCGACCATCGGCATGACGAGAGACGGTGGCGATGCGCGCCGCCGAACCTATCGCGGCGCGCTGGGAACGCTCGGCCTCGTGGTCAGACCGGAGGGTGGGCACTACACGTTCGTGGAGGCCGAGACGGATCAGGTGGGGGAGAGTCGCCTCGACCGCAACGTCAAGCGATTCTTCGTCAAGGTGCATCGCACCGCCGACCCATCGCACGCGTTGACGGCCGCGTACTGATGGCGACCAGGGCCGGTGGGGCGCGGGACACGCAGCGGACGGCACGCGCCGCTCGTCAGGCAGCGGCGCCGGCGGAGGGGCGGCCCAGCGCGCTGCTCGGCCGCGACGGGAAGGTCGAGCTGTACTACTATATGCGGCTCACCCGGTCGCTGGAGGAGCGGCTCGTCAACCTGTACCGGCAGACGAAGGTCGTGGGCGGTCTCTTCCGATCGCTTGGACAGGAAGCCGACGCCGTTGGAAGCGCGTACGCGCTCGACCGCGGGAAGGGCGACATACTCTCGCCGCTGATCCGCAATCTCGGCTCGATGCTCGTGCAGGGGGCGCGTCCGGTGGAGATTCTGCGGCAGTACATGGCCAAAGGAGATTCGCCGACGCGCGGCCGCGAGCTGAACATCCACTACGGGGACCTCGCACGCGGCTTCATCGGCCAAATCTCGCACCTGGGCGACATGGTGCCCGTGATGGCCGGGGTGACGCTCTCGTTCAAGATGCGCGGCGAGCGGCGCGTGGGACTCGTCTACGTGGGTGACGGGGCGACCTCGACGGCCGCGTTTCACGAGGGCATCAACCTCGCCGCGGTGCAGCGCTGCCCGCTCGTCGTCATCGTCGAGAACAACGGCTACGCGTACTCCACGCCACTCGCCAGGCAGACGGCGGTGTCCGAGCTCAGGGACAAGGCGCTCGCCTACGGGATTCCCGGGATCCGTGCCGATGGCAACGACGTGCTGGCGACGTACGATGTGACCAAACAGGCAGTGGAGCGGGCGCGCCGTGGTGACGGAGTGACATTGATCGAGCTCGTGACCTATCGGCGGAAAGGGCACGCCGAGCACGACAACCAGTCGTACGTGCCGGAGGGCGAGATCGAGCGCTGGGAGACGACCAATGATCCGATCGACCGCTACGTCCGCGAGCTGCTCGAGGCGGACCGCGTCCCGCCGGGCGAGCTGAGCGCGATCGACGAGCGCGTCCGCGACGAGATCGATCGCGCCACCGCGGAGGCGGAGGCTGCTCCACTCCCAGAGCCGGAGGATTCGCTCGTCGGCGTGTACTCCGACCCGCCGGCGATGGAAGCGCTCTGGTACAAGGCGAGCATGGTGGACAGGCCCGCACGAGAGCGCGCGGCGGCGCGAGGGGGCTCCGATGGCTGAGATCACCTATCTGGAGGCCATCCGACAGGCACTCTTCGAAGAGATGGAGCGCGACGAAAACGTGTTCTGTCTCGGTGAAGACATCGGAGTCTACGGTGGCGCGTTCAAGGTGACCGATGGGCTGCTCGCCCGATTCGGGGAGCAGCGGGTCATCGACACGCCCATCTCCGAGGCGGCGATCGTCGGCGCGGCCGCCGGAGCGGCGCACATGGGCATGCGTCCCGTGGCCGAGATGCAGTTCATCGACTTCATCTCGGTCGCCTACGACATGCTCACGAACTACGTCGCAACGTCGCGCTATCGAGCCGGATTGCCGTGTCCGATCGTGGTGCGCGGTCCGAGCGGCGGCTACGTGCGCGGCGGGCCGTTCCACTCGCAGAATCCGGAGGCCGCCTTTCTGCATACGCCCGGGCTCAAGATCGTCTACCCGGCGACGGCCAGCGACGCGAAGGGCTTGCTCAAGGCCGCGATCCGGGACGATGACCCTGTGTTGTACTTCGAGCACAAGTTTCTGTATCGCCGTGTGAAGGAGGTCGTGCCCGACGGCGATCATGTCGTGCCCATCGGGGAGGCACGCCTCGCGCGTGAAGGCACCGATCTCTCGATCATCACGTACGCGGCGTGCGTGTGGAAGGCGCTGGAGGCCGCCGAGCAGTTGGAGAAGGAGGATGGCCTGTCCGTAGAAGTACTGGACCTGCGCTCGCTGCTCCCCATGGATGACGCGGCGATCATCGCCACCGTCAGGAAGACCAACAGGGCATTGATCGTGCACGAGGACACGCGGACGGGCGGTGTGGCGGGTGAGATCACCGCGCGCATCAACGAGCAGGCGTTCGAGTGGCTCGACGCGCCCCTGCTGCGCGTCACGGCCGCCGACGTTCCGCTTCCGTACTCGCCGCCGCTGGAAGACTACGTGTTGCCGCAGACGGCCGACATCGTCGCCGTGGCGCGGCGGCTCGCTGCCTACTGAGGTGAGCGGTCCCGACGCGGGCGGGGGAAACCCGGCGCGATTTGGAGTAGGTTGTGTGATGGCGGTTCCCGGCTTCTTCGCCGGCGGGATGATCGGTGTCGCGGTTGCGAAGGTGGTCGGGCAGTTGCGCCGGTGCGCGCCGGAGGAAGGATTGCCGGCGTGCGATTATCAGTGGTTTCTGTTGGCCGGCGCGATAGTGGGAGCGATTCTGTTGCCGTCGGTGATCATCTGGAGGCTGCGGCGTCCACGCGCCGCGGTCGACGGTGCGAACAGCGCAGACAGGAGTTGATCAGGTGGCTCGCATAGACGTGATCATGCCGCAGATGGGTGAGTCGATCGCCGAAGGCACGGTCTCGCGGTGGCTCAAGCAGGTGGGCGATGAAGTGAAGCGCGATGAGCCCATCTTCGAGATCTCGACCGACAAGGTCGACGCCGAGATTCCCGCTCCGGCAGCGGGAGTGCTCGCCGAGATCCTCGTGACCGAGGGACAGACGGTTGCGGTGCAGACGGTGGTCGCACGACTCGAAACGGAGAAAGGTGCCGCGGTCGCCGGTATCGACGCGCCAGCTCCCGCCGCGCGCGCACCCGAGCCGGCCGTGCCCACGCCGGCTGCCGCCGCCCCGGCTGCTCCCGGAGCGTCGGCCTCGCCCGCGCCATCCGTCGCGCCGGCGGCTCCTCCGTCTCCCGAACCGGCGCCGGTCGCTCCGCGGGGGAACGGTGACTCGCTCGAGGAGCGGCTGCGCACGAAGTCATCACCACTCGTCAGGAAGATCGCTGCCGAGCACGGAATCGAGATCGCCGCCATGCGCGGCAGTGGTGTGGCGGGGCGCGTCACCAAGCGCGACATCCTTGCCTACATCGAATCCGGGTCCGCCGCCGCCGCTCAGCCCGCGCCCTCGATGCACGCGCCCGGCGGGGTGGATGTCCATGCGCCGGTACCCGAGGTGTGGCCGGGCGACGTCGTCGAGCCCATGTCGGTGATGCGGCAGCGCATCAGCGAGCACATGGTGGCGTCGCGGCGCACCTCGGCGCACGTGACCTCCTTCATGGAGATCGACTTCACGCGCGTGGCGCGGCTGCGGGCCAAACACCGCGCCGCATTCGAGGCGGCGAGTGGTCAGAAGCTCACGTACACACCGTTCATCATCAAGGCGGTGGTCGATGGGCTCAAGGCCTTCCCCGTAGTCAACTCGTCCGTCGCCGGCAACCGGATCATCTACCGTAAGCAGTACAACATCGGCGTTGCCGTCGCCCTCGAGTGGGGACTCATCGTGCCGGTCATCAAGCGCGCCGATGAGCTGTCGCTCACCGGGATCACGCGCGCGCTCAACGATCTTGCGACCCGCGCTCGCGCGAAGAAGCTCAACCCGGACGAGGTGCAGGGTGGCACCTTCACCATCACCAACCCCGGCGTGTTTGGCTCGCTGATGGGAACGCCCATCATCAGCCAACCGCAGGTGGCGATCCTCGGTGTCGGCACGATCGAGAAGCGTCCCAAGGTCATGACCGGTCCCGACGGTGAGGATGTGATCGCCATCCGCACGTGCTCGTATTTCTCGATCTCGTTCGACCACCGGATCATCGATGGCGCCGTGGCCGACCAGTTCCTCGGTCACGTGAAGAAGGCCATCGAGTCGTTCCCCGAAGCGGGGTTGTGAGCGTGCCACGGGCCCTCACCATGCGCGAGGCTCGTCACGCCGGCGGCGAGCGCCATCGCTTCCTCGCCGCGGCGCGAGAGCGCCGGGCTCGCTACGCGCGCGAGCACTGCAACTATTGGGTATTCGAGGATGTGAGCGCCGCCGGCGACTTCGTGGAATTCGTCGAGGCTCGCGACGCCGATACCCTTGGCGCGGCGCTGCTGGCCGAATCGGGATCTGGTGCGGCAGCGCCGCGGGTGTTCCGCGAAGTGGAGCTGGATTGACCATGCCCAGGCGCGCGATCGAGATCGACGGCCGTACCTGGGAGGTCATGTCCTCCGGCCGCGTGACGCAGTACGATCGTGACGAGTTCGGTCTCGTCTTCGTGAGCGGAACCGGCGCCGACCGCGAGGTTCGCGTCACGCGCTACTCGCCACACGGCGCGCGCTGGCGCGATCAGTCGCTGGCCGAGCTGGCGCCTGACGATCTGCGACGTCTGTTCGAGCAGTCGCAGCCCAGCTTCACCTCGCCGGAAGGAGGCTACCGCCGGTGACACCCACGGCATCACACGCGTCCGGTGATCGGCTCGTCGACCTGCACATGCACTCGACGGAGTCCGATGGCGCGCTCCCGCCCGCCGAGGTCGTCGCGGCCGCGCACGATGCCGCGCTGGCGGCCATCGCGCTCACCGATCACGATGCCGTCGGCGGAGTCGACGCCGCGCGAGCAGCCGGTGCGCTGCTCGATGTGCGCGTCGTGGCAGGCGTGGAGCTCTCTGCCTACGACGGCGAAATGGAGTTTCACGTTCTGGGCCTTCACCTCACCCGCCTCGCCGACCTCGACCGGCAGCTGGCTGCGTTTCGCGCGGCGCGGCGTACGCGTGCGGAGCGCATGGTCGAGCGGCTCAACACGCTGGGGGTACCGATCTCGCTGGAGACGGTGCTGCGCATCGCCGGGGCCGGTGCGATCGGCCGGCCGCATGTCGCGCGGGCGCTCGTCGAAGGTGGATGGGTGCGCGATCAGCGCGCCGCCTTCGACCGGTTCATTGGCGCCGGTCGGCCCGCGCACGTGCCGAAGTACCGGCTGCCGATGAGGGAAGCGATCGATCTCATACACCATGCGGGCGGCCTGGCAGTGCTCGCCCATCCAGGTGCGGAGGGCACACGTGCCCGACTCGAATCGCTCGCGCGCATCGGCCTCGACGGCGTGGAGGTGCTGCATCCGGGTCATTCAGCGGAAGACATCGCGCGACTCGGCACGCTGGCCGCTCACCTCGGGCTCGTGTCGAGTGGCGGCTCCGACTGGCACGGGGCACCAGGCAGCGAACGGGCGATCGGCTGCATGCGCGTACCGGCGGCGTGGCTCGAGGCCCAGGAAGCGCGCGTGCGCGAGCGGCTGGCGCGGGAGCGTGTGGCATGAGCGTCTCGTCGCTGCTGGAGGTGGGAACCGTCGCGCCGGACCTCGAGGCGGAGGCCAGCGACGGGAAGCGGTACACGCTGCGCGAGCTGCTCCGCGAATCGAACGTCGTGCTCATTTTCTATCCGGGCAACGACACGCCCGGGTGAAACCGACAACTCTCCGCCGTGCGCGATGAGCTCGACCTGTTTCGCAATGCCGCCACGCTTCCGTTGGGTGTCAACCCGGCCAGCGTCACCAGCCACGCCAAGTACGCGGCGAAGATGAAATTCGGCTTCCCGTTGCTCAGCGATCCCGATCGGGCCACCGCTCGCGCCTACCAGGCTCTCAAGGAAGACGGACGCGGCATCCAGCGCACGGTCTACGCGGTCGGTCGCGACGGGCGGATCGCCTTCGCCGCACGAGGAGCGCCGCCGCCCGCGGAGATCCTGGCCTCACTGCGGTCCTGACCATGGAGCTCACCGGCCGCGTGGCGCTCGTCACCGGCGCGGGAAGGCGCGTGGGGCGCGCGATCGCGCTCGCGCTCGGCGCGCAGGGTGCGCGCGTAGTCGTGCACTACCACTCATCGCGCGCCGGCGCCGATGAGACGGTGCAGGAGCTGGAGCGCAGCGGCGCCGAGGCCTGGGCGGTGCAGGCTGACCTCAGCCAGCACGCCGCGGCCGACGAGCTCGTGAACGACACCGTCCAGCACTTCGGCGCGCTGGACATCCTCGTCAACTCGGCGGCGATCATGGTGCGTACCCCGTTCGGGGAGGTCTCGCCCGCGGACTGGGACGCCATGTTCGCCCTGAATCTGCGGGCGCCGTTCTTCTGCGCCAGCGCGGCAGCACGGGTCATGCGCACACGTGGAGGCGTGATCGTCAACATCGCGGACCTCGCGGGGCTGGAGACCTGGCCCGCCTACATCCCGCACGGAATCACCAAGGCCGGAGTCATTCACATGACGCGCGCGCTCGCCCGAACGCTGGCGCCGGGCATCCGTGTCAATGCCGTGGCACCCGGAGCCGTTCTCCTCCCGGACGATTGGAGCGCGGCCGACGCCGAGCGGCTGGCGAGCACGACGCCACTTCGGCGGATCGGCTCTCCGGAGGACGTCGCCGGCGCGGTGGTGTACCTCATCGAGGCGGACTACGTCACGGGAGAGGTACTGATCGTGGATGGAGGTCGGCATGTCCGGTAGCGCGACGCGGGCTGCGACGCGAAACGAGATGACCACCTGCCAGCGATACCGACGGATCGTCGTCGTCGGCGGTGGATGCTACGGCTCCTACTACGTACGTCAGCTTCA
>DATFFQ010000117.1:0-6871 GCA_035249955.1 Gemmatimonadaceae bacterium | reverse complement strand
GAGCTGAGCGACGCGGTGGGGAGGGCGAGGCGGAGGCGCGCGAGCTGCCCGCGATTCGCCGCGTGGATGGACCGCAGCGCATCGCGCGCGCACCGCGCACGGTGCCTGACGCGGCGCGCGTGCTGCGCATGATGGATGGGGGGGACTTCGTCATGCTCGACGACGGCACCGTGTGGGAGGTCTATCTGCCCGATCGGCCGACCACGGTCAACTGGGCGAGCGGAGACGCCGTCCGCGTGCGCCAGCGGCCGGCTCCCGTGGGCGCGTTCGACTACGATCTGATCTACGGCCCGCGGCGCGAGCGCGTCGCGGTACGGTTCGCCGGCTGGGTGGAGATGCCGCGCGACCGGCGTCGCTTCTAGCCGAATATCCACGGCGAGGTACGCGTGGCGATCGACGACGCGATCAAGCAGGTGCTGCTGGAGCGGTGGGATCCGCTGGGCATTCGCAGCGAGCCCGCGGAGCATGTGCGCTACGACTGCTTCGTCCAGGATCTCACGCTCCTTCTCGTCGGCGGTGGGTCCGATGACGACGTGCGCGAGCTGCTCCGGTCGGCCGAGATCGATCGGTTGGGGCTTGGCAGCGCCGACGAGCAGCGTGTCGACCGCGCCGCGCGTGCGCTGCGCGCGATCGCGCCCGCCGGCGCCGACGAGCGGGATCGCTCGCCGGCGTAGCCGCGGAGCACGCAGGCGCCATTGAAGCGGTACGATCGCCGGTACTTCGACAGGTGGTATCGCTCGGCCCGGTGGCGGGTGCTCACCGCCGCCGAGCTGGAGCGACGCGCGCGCATGGTGATCGCGCTCGGCGAGTACTTGCTCGAGCGGCCCGTTGCCAGCGTGCTCGATGTGGGTTGTGGCGAGGGAGCGTGGTACCTCGCGCTGCGCACCCTTCGTCCCCGCATCCGATACGTGGGAGTGGATCCCAGCCCGTACGTCGTGCAGCGCTTCGGCGCGCGGCGTCACATCCGGAGTGGATCGCTCGAGCACCTCGGAGAGCTGCGCCAGGTGGAACCGTTCGATCTCGTTCTCTGTGTGGACGTCCTGCACTACCTGCCATCGCCGGCCGTCGAGCTGGGGCTGGCTCACCTGGGCCCCCTGACGGGCGGGCTGGCGTATCTTCCGGTGTTCACGAGCGGAGACGCGTTCGAGGGCGATCGGAATGGGCTGCGCCGCCGGCCGGCGGCGTACTATCGCCGTGCGTTCGCCAACGCCGGCCTGACGCCGTGTGGCCCGCACTGCTACGTGTCGAGCGCGGTAGCGGAGCAGGCGACCGCCCTCGAGCTTCTCTAGCCAGCACACATCGAGGACGTCGCGATGGGCGAGCAGGAGCCGCACGATGCCGGCACCGCGCGGGACGCAGGCGATCGCGGCCGCCGCTTGACCGTCTCCGTGCTGAGTATCGCCTCGGGCGTCGTCGTGCTCTTCGCGCTCTCCGGGCGCCTGACGAGGGACCAGCTGGTGTACGCGGTCGTCGCCACGGTCGTGCTGGTGGGGTGGGCGTTGCGGGCGTTCTGGACGCGCGAGCTCGTGGGCGCCACCCGGTGGCCCTCGCTCTTCTGGGCGGTGCTCGGCGGCTTCACGCTCGCTACGCTCTACATCTGGCTCGCACCGCGACTGGGGATCTGAGCGACATGGAGCTTCGCGGCGTTCTCGAGACCGCGATCTACGCCACCGATCTCGCGGCCGCCGAGCGCTTCTACACGGAGGTGCTCGGTCTGCGCGCGTTCGCACGGCAGGACGGCCGGCACGTGTTCTTCCGGTGTGGCGACGGAGTATTCCTGGTGTTCAACCCGGAGCGCACGGCTACCGAGACCTCGGTGGTGGGTGGCACACCAGTGCCGCGCCATGGAGCCGCGGGGCCAGGTCACACCGCGTTCCGGGTGCGCGATGATGAGCTCGACTGGTGGCGCCGGCGGCTCAACGCGCACGGCGTGGCCATCGAAGCGGAGGTAACCTGGCCAGCGGGCGGCCGCTCGCTCTACGTGCGCGACCCGGCCGGAAACAGCATCGAGCTGGCGAGCCCTCGCCTGTGGGGGCTGGCCGAGTCGGAGTAGGCCTCGGCATCTTCCCGAAGCGCGGAGCTGGCATACTGCGCTCCGCGTGATCTCCCGAGCGGAGGATGCGATGCACCGGTCAAGGCTCGTCACCGCGGTCGCGGTGCTCTTTCAGGTTGGTGTTTCCGGCGCGAGCGCGCAGACGATCGATCTCGCGAAGTCGCGCATCGTCGATCTCACCCATCCCCTCAACGAGCGCACGCTCTACTGGCCGACCTCGCCGTCCACCTTCGAGCTCGAGCGGCTGGCGCACGGGCAGACACCAGGGGGCTACTTCTATTCCGCGAACACCTTCTCGGCGCCGGAGCATGGCGGCACCCACCTGGATGCGCCCATCCACTTCTCGGAGCGCGGGCAGACATCCGATCAGATTCCACTCGATCGCCTGTTGGGACCGGCGGTGGTGATCGACATCTCGGCGAAGACGGCGGCCAATCCCGACTACCGGCTCACGCCCGACGATGTGTCCGAGTTCGAGCGGCGGCATGGCCGGATCGGCGCTGGAGCGATCGTGCTGTTGCGCACCGGGTGGAGCCGCCACTGGCCCAATCGCAGGGCGTACTTCGGCGATGACACGCCGGGCGATGCGTCCAAGCTGCACTTCCCCAGCTACGGCGTCGAGGCCGCCCGGCTGCTGGTGGAGCAGCGGCGCGTCGCCGCGTTAGGCATCGACGCCGCGTCGATCGACTACGGGCCGTCGACCGACTTCATGGTTCACCGGATCGCCGCGGCGGCCAATGTCCCTGGGCTGGAAAACCTCACCGCGCTCGACCAGGTCCCGGCAACCGGCGCGATCGTCATCGCGTTGCCCATCAAGATCGAGGGCGGCTCGGGAGGGCCGGTGCGCATCGTGGCACTGGTGCCGCGGTAGCACGCGCTGCTCGATGCGATGGTCGACTCTCGCGGCCGGCATCGCGGTCGGCGTGGCCTCGCTCGTGTCGTGCGGCGAGCGCCAGGGCAGCAACCGGGCTGACGCCGGCGATGCGCCGGTTGCGCTGCACCCGCTGGACCCGCTCAGCGAGAGCGAGCTCACCACAGCCGTCGAGGTGCTGCGTGCCTCCGGCCGTCTCGATGGCGGCCGCGTGCTCGCCGGGCTGTGGCTCAGCGAGCCACCCAAGCAGAGCGTGGTGTCGTTCGCGGCCGGCGACTCCGTTCTGCGAGAGGCGCGGGCTGCGATCGTAGCACCTTCGACGGGCACTACCTCGGAGGCGGTGGTCGACGTGCGGTCGCGGCGACTCGTCTCGTGGCGAGACGTGCCCGGGGCGCACGCTCGAACCACGAACGTCGAATACGCGCTGGCGGTGGACCTCCTGGCGCGAAGCGCCGAATGGGCGCGGGTGTTTCGAGCGCGCGGCATCGCCCTCGACAGCGTGTACGTGGCTCTCTTCGGCTACGGAGGCGTCGAGGGCGGCGATGCGGCGGCCGGTCGCCGCGTACGCGCGCTTCCGTACTACGCCGGCTCCGCGCGCAACTTCTTCGGCCGGCCGATCGAGGGCGTGATGGCGGTGATCAACCTGACCGAGCGTCGCATCGAGCGCATCACCGATAGCGGCGTGCGACCGGTGGCCAGTGCTCAGGAGTTCGATACGGCGACGGTTGGACCGCTGCGCCCGGTGCTCGCGCCGCTTCGCGTCGAGCAGCCCGACGGTCCAGGGTTCCGTCTATCGGGTCACGAGGTGCGCTGGGACCGGTGGCGCTTTCGGTACGCGATCCACCCGCGCGAGGGAGTCGTGCTGTATACCGTCGCGCTGGAAGACGGCGATTCGCTGCGATCCGTCCTGTATCGCGCGTCGCTGTCGGAGATGGCGGTCCCGTACGGGGATCCCGATGAGAACTGGCGGTTCCGCGTCTCGTTCGACCTCGGCGAGTACTACTTCGGGTGGGCGTTGCGCGCGCTCCAGGTTGGTGCCGACGTGCCTCGTCACGCGCGGCTGCTGGACGGTGTGCTCCTGTCGGAGAACGGGAGCGCGCACACGCGCCACGGCATTGCCGCGCTGTACGAGCGCGATGGCGGGCTGCTCTGGCGCCACGATCGCGAGGTTCGGCGCGGGCGCGAGCTGGTGCTGCGTTCCGTGGCGCTGGTGGGGAACTACGACTACGGGCTGAGCTGGGTGTTTCGGCAGGACGGAACGCTGGCGGTGGAGGTGGACCTCACCGGTATCATGCTCGCCAAGGGCGTGGGCCAGGACAGGGCCACGCATGCCGGCGATGCGCCCGCGGCCGAGTCGAGGTTCGGCAGCCTGGTGGCGCCGCACGTGGTCGCGACGAACCACCAGCACTTCTTCGGCTTCCGGCTCGACTTCGACATCGATGGATCGCCTAACGACGCCATCGTCGAGATGAACACGCGGGCGCTGCCCGCGGGCTCGGGCAATCCGGCGGGGAACGCGTTCGTCATGGAGGAGACGGTCCTGCGAACCGAGCAGGGGGCGCAGCGCGATCTCGCCTTTGGCGCGAGCCGATCCTGGAAGGTGGTGGACGCCGGCTCCACGAACGCGCTCGGTCTCCATCCGGGCTACGCGCTGGTGCCCGGAGCCAATGCCACGCCTCACCTGGCGCCGGACTCGCCGATCCGGCGGCGAGCGGGCTTTACCACTCATCATGTGTGGGGAACGAGCTACGCACCCTCGGAGCTCTACGCCGCCGGGGACTATCCGAATCAGAGCCGTGGCGGCGATGGCCTGCCCGCATGGGTCGCGAACAACGACTCGCTGGAGCGCCGGGATGTCGTATTGTGGTACACGATGGGGGTGACTCACATCCCGCGCGCCGAGGAATGGCCGGTGATGCCGGTGGCGCGCGCCGGATTCGCGCTGGTGCCCGCCAACTTCTTCGCCCGAAACCCGGCGCTGGACGTGCCACCAGAGCACTAGCCGCGGGTCCCTTGCGCGACGCCTCGTGTGGCGTCGCTGCCGCGATTTGATGGAGGGCGGCGGCAATGGGATCACTCGCGCCACGTGGCCGCGCGTCGGAAGCAGCAGCCTTTTCGCGACTAGTTACTTGCCAACAAACGGCTTACGGGACTGGTATCCATTCGGGAAGAGGTGTTCCAGCAGGGCGTGCTTCCTGCCACTGGGGCGCCGTCGTATTCCGACCTGTGCCGGTTCACCCAGACCAGAGGAGGTCGAATGACAGCACAGCAGCAGGGTGAAGGGACGCGGAAAGCGTTCATCGCCCCCAAGGTGGAGGAGCATCCCAACATGACCCAGCTCACGCTCGGCTTGGTGCTGGTGTCGGGAGGGGCACCGGAAGCATGAACAGACCAACGCAGTCTGGTCGCGCCGTGAGTAACCGCAAGCCGTTCGTCCTCCCAAAGGTGGAGGAGCATCCGGACCTGACGGACCTCACGCAGGGCGGAGCCCTCGTCTCCGGTCAGCAATTCGTCCCGTAGTCGAGGGCACGATGTGTGAGGGCGCGCCGGCGCTCACCTGCCGGCACGCCCTCGCGCACTTCCTGAGTTCCCTCATCACTGCGAAATGAAGCACCCTCTCGTGGGTCCGGTGGATGTTCTCGTCAGCGGGCCCGACGTATTGCGTGAGCGCATCATGGCCATGCTTCCCCCGCCATCGGGGCGCGCGAGCATCCTGCCCAGGCTCACCGTCGAGCTGCGGCTGAGCGAGGGCGACCTGCACGAGCCGGGAACGTCGGTGTTCAAGCAGCCCGGCGTCGCCATCTCCTCCCGTCCCGGTGAAGGGCTCGTCGCGTCAGGCGCTGCCTCGAGCGCGTTGATCGGGGACGGCGTCGTCGACTTTCGTCTCGCGCCGGGCGCCGACCGTCCGGCCATTCAACCGGTCTTCGATGTCTCGTGGCCCCTGCTGCTCCCCGCGCACGGCATGTACCACGTGCACGGCGCCATGCTGCGCGATCCGTACGGGACCGGGTGGCTGCTGGCCGGTGATGCCAACATCGGGAAGTCCACCACGACGCTCTCCCTGGTGCGCTGCGGCTGGAGCTATGCGGCGGACGACGCTGTGTATCTCTCTCCGTCGAGCACCGAGATCACCGCCGACGGGTGGGAGGAGCCGATTCGCCTCACCGCTCGCTCCGCGGCCGCGCTCGACGTGACGCGACAGCATCCCGACACGCCGCTCAAATCCTCGGCGCTGCTCGATCCCGCGCTCGCCGTGCGCCGCATCGACCGCTGCGCCGTGCATCGGGTGCTGCTTCCCGAGCTGGGGGCAGCCACCGACATCCAATCCATCTCCGCGCACCAGGCCCTCACGGGACTCATTCGCGCCTCGGCCTGGATCATCTGCATGCCGCGGATCGGTGGCGAGTACATGCGCCTGCTGGGGCGGGTTGCGAGTCTTCCGGCGGCGCGTCTCGTCCTCGGACCCGAGCTGCTCGACGAGCCGCACGTGCTCGCCGACAAGCTCCTCGATCTCGCGGCCGCGGCCTGAGAGGAGCAGCATGACCCGATATCGACGCCACCCCGCTGCCATCTCCACCGAGCTCGGCGACGAGGTCGTCGCCCTTCACCTCGACACGAAGCGTTACTTTACGTTGAATCCCACCGCGGCGTGCGCCTGGCGATTGCTGGAGGGCACGACCGACGAGGAGGGCATCGCGCGCGCTCTGTCGCAGGAGTTCGCGATCGAGGCATCGGAGGCGCTGCCGCACGCGGCGACACTCGTGCGGCAGCTGCTGGAACTGGAACTGGTCGAGGAATGCGACTCAGACACGGGTTCGAGATCGCCACCGCCTGTCTGATCTTCCCCTGCGCGCTAGAGCTGTTGTCGGCGTCGCGGGTCATGCGCGCGGTCGCGAAGGTGCCGCGGCGGCGCGGCCCGGCCGCCGAGCCGGGTGAGCTCGCGCGCT
>DATFFQ010000116.1:0-11084 GCA_035249955.1 Gemmatimonadaceae bacterium | reverse complement strand
CCGACGCCGCGCACCCCGGGGTGCGGCGACTCCTCGAGAAATCCGATATCGCTGTCGGTGGCGACGTGTGGGTCGTCTCACGCCGTCAGGCATCGTTCCCGGAGCTGGCGCTCGACCCACGGGACACGCGCAACGCGTTCGCCGAGCGAGGGTGGCGCACGGTGGTCGGCTTCCAGACGCGCAACCCCGTGCACCGCGCGCACGAGTACATCCAGAAGTCGGCACTGGAGACGGTCGACGGGCTGCTGCTCCACCCGCTCGTCGGCCAGACGAAGGACGACGACATCCCCGCCGACATTCGGGTGCGCAGCTATCGCGTGCTGCTCGAGCACTACTACCCGACCAGTCGAGTGCTCCTCGCGGCGTTTCCGGCGGCCATGCGCTACGCCGGCCCGCGAGAGGCGATCTTTCACGCCATCGCGCGAAAGAACTACGGGTGCACGCACTTCATTGTCGGGCGCGACCACGCCGGCGTGGGAAGCTACTACGGCACCTACGATGCGCAGCGGATCTTCGACCGCTTCGCGCCGAGCGAGCTGGGCATCGAGCCGCTGCGCTTCGAGCACACGTTCTTCTGCCGGAGCTGCGGCGCCATGGCGTCGCCGAAGACGTGCCCGCACGGCGGGGATGCGCACGTCACGCTCTCCGGAACGCGCGTGCGCGAGCTGCTGCGCGGCGGTGAGCTGCCACCACCGGAGTTCAGCCGCCCCGAGGTTGCGCGCGTCCTCATCGACGGACTCCGCGAGAGCGCCGCATGAGCGCGCCTACGCAGGACGCGGTTACGGAGACCGCCTCGCAGCGCGTGGAGCGGATCAAGCGCGAGCGGGCGCCGTGGTCCATCATGGACGACATCCGCCGCTACGCACGGGAGGGGTTCGCATCGATCCCCGATGAGGATCTCTCGGTGCGCTTCCGCGCCTGGGGACTGTACACGCAAGGCGATGGGCGGGGCACCCGCGGTGATGCGGTGCCGTACTTCATGATGCGCGTACGCACGCCAAACGGGCTGCTGACTGCCGAGCAGGTGCGCACCATCGCCGGTGTCTCCGACCGGTATGCGCGCGGCAGCATCGACATCACCAATCGTCAGAATTTTCAGCTGCACTGGCTGCGCATCGAGGACATCCCGGCCGTGTGGGACGAGCTCTCGCGCGTCGGCTGGACGAGCATGGGCTCATGCGGCGACAACACGCGCACCGTCACCGGGTGCCCGCTCGCCGGTGTGGACGGGGATGAGATCCTCGACGCCTCCCCGTACGCGCTGGCCGTGGACCAGTTCCTCAACGGCAACGCAGACTACGCCAACCTGCCGCGGAAATTCAAGATCACCGTCACCGGCTGCGCGCACTGGTGCACGTATCCGGAGATCAACGACATCGGTGTCACCGCCGTGCGGCGCGGCGATCAGGTCGGCTTCCACATCCGCCTCGGTGGCGGACTCTCCACGCGCCCGCACCTCGCGCGGCAGCTCGACGCGTTCGTGCACCCGCATCAGCTGCTCGACGTCGTCACCGCCATCGCCGCCATCTTCCGCGACAGCGACGAGCTGCGGCTCAACCGCGCCAAGGCGCGGATGAAGTTCCTCTTCGTGACCCACGGCTGGACCGCCGAGCGCTTCCTGGCCGGGATCGAGCGCCGTGTGGGCTATCGGCTCGAGCCGGCGGCGCCCGAGCCGCTCCCGCCCGACGGCTATCGCGACCACGTCGGCATCCACCGCCAGAAACAGCCGGGTCTCTCCTACGCCGGCTTCTCGGTGCTGGCCGGCCGTATCACGACCGGTGCGCTGGCGCGCATCGCCGAGCTGGCCGATCGGTTTGGCGACGGCACGATCAGAACGACGGCCACGCAGAACATCCTCGTCCTCAACATCCCCGAGCATAGGTTGGCGGCCTTCACTCGTCAGGCAGCGGAGCTCGATGTGCCACTCCAGGGATCACCGTTCCAGCGCGGCACCCTGTCGTGCACCGGCTCCGAGTTCTGCAAGCTCGCCATCACCGAGACCAAGCGCTTCAGCATCGGGTTGGCGCAGGAGATGGAGCGCCGCCTGCCCGGTTTCGGCGAGCAGGTGAAGGTGCACGTGGCCGGCTGTCCCAATTCCTGCGGCCAGCACTGGATCGCCGACGTTGGCCTGCAGGGCGTGCTGCTGGAGAAAGGGGGCGAGAAGGTGGAGGGGTTCGATTTCTTCGTCGGCGGCGGACTGGGTGCGCGCGCCGCCCTTGCGCGCCGTGTCGGGTATCGAGCGCCGGCCCACGAGGTGGCCAGCGCGCTCGAGCGGCTCTTCCTCGCCTATCTGTCATCGCGCGACGAGCGCGAGCGCTTCCGCGATTGGGTGGAGCGGCTTGGTGACGGGCGAATGAAGGAGCTGCTCGCCGCCACGTCGCCGATCGAGCCCGTGGAGGCGGTGCCATGACCACACTCGGTGGCGCCCGGGTGGCCCTGTTCGAGTCGCGCCGCAGCACCGAGCTGGCGGCGCTCGTCAGGCGGCACGGCGGCGAGCCGGTGAGCGTGCCGGCCGTGCACGAAACGCCGCTCGCCACCGACGAGTCGGCGCGCGAAGTCATCGCCCAGCTCGCTCGCCGCGAATTCAACCTGGTGATCTTCCTCACCGGAGTTGGCGCCCAACGGCTCTTCGATGAAGCAGCGTCGCTCGGCCTCCGCGCCGATCTCCTGCGTGCGCTGGAGGACGCCGTCACCGTTTGCCGCGGACCCAAGCCGGTGGCAGCGCTCCGTGCCCACGGGGTGCGCGTGTCGCATGCGGTTCCAATGCCGCACACGACGGCCGAGCTGGTCGCGGTGCTCGAGCCGCTGACCGGCCCGGAGACCCGGGCCGCCATTGTTCATGCGGGTGAGCCATTTCCCGAACCGGCGGCGGCGCTCCGGCAACGTGGCGCCGCGGTGACCGAGCTCCAGCTGTACGAGTGGACGTTGCCAGAGACCAGCCTCGCCACGCTTCAGGCCTTCGTGCGGCAGGCGCTCGACGGCCGGATTGACTGCGTGGCATTCACCAGTCAGGTGCAGCTCCGCCACCTGCTGCAGGCGGCGTCCACGATCGGCGCCGAGCCACGGCTGCGCGCCGTGCTCAATACACGCGTGGTGGTGGCTGCCGTGGGCCCAACCTGCGCAACCGCGCTGCGCGCGGCCGGCATCACGCCGCACGTCGTCCCCGATCATCCCAAGATGGGACAGATGGTCGTCGCCCTCGCCCGGTACCTCGATGCACGCACCTTGACGCCGTAGCCCTGCCTTGCTAGACTGCCGCCAACAACCGAAATGTCCGTGGTGATTTGCCGCCTATTGCCGCCACGTTAAACAAGGTGCTAAAACGCGACGCGCCCGGCGGCCATCCCGTCCGGGCGATTCTGTTTTCGGGTCCGTTGTGGGCGGCCGACATCTCGAGAGAGAGTGACCGCCATGTCGAATCGCACGCTGCACCCGGAAACGCTCGCCATCCGCGAACAGGCCGCCCGCACCGCGCACCGCGAGCACGCCGTCCCCCTCTTTCTCACCTCGAGCTTCACCTTCGACAGCGCCGAGCAGGCGCGGGCGCTGTTCGCCGATGAGATCGCGGGGAACATCTACAGCCGCTTCACCAACCCCAACGTCGACGAATTCGTCCGCAAGCTCTGTCGGCTCGAGGGCGCCGAGTCGGGCGTCGCCACCGCCACCGGCATGGCCGCCGTCTTCGTCTCCCTGGCCGGGCTCCTCAATGCCGGCGACCACGTGCTCGCATCGCGCGCGCTGTTCGGCTCCACGCATCAGATCTTCACCAGGGTCCTGCCACGTTGGGGGATCGCCCACAGCTACGTGGACGCCGGCGCCCCGATCGAGGTCTGGGAGCGCTCGCTGCGACCCGAGACGAAGCTGGTCTTCGTCGAGACGCCGTCCAATCCCGGCCTCGAGCTCGTCGACCTCGAATCGTTAGGCACGCTGTGCCGCGACCGAGGGCTCGTGTTCGTGGTCGACAACTGCTTCTCCACGCCGCTCTTCCAGCAGCCCATCCGGTACGGGGCCGATCTCGTGGTGCATTCGGCCACCAAGTACATCGATGGGCAGGGACGCACCATGGGGGGCGCGGTGGTGGGGCGCGCCGACAGGATCGCCGAGCTGCGCTTCTTCGCGCGGCAAACCGGGCCATCACTCTCGCCCTTCAACGGCTGGCTGCTCTCCAAGTCGCTGGAGACCCTGGCCGTGCGCATGGAGCGCCACGCCGCCAACGCCTTCACCGTCGCCAAGCACTTCGAGGGACACGCCGGCATCGAGACGGTGCGCTACCCGTTTCTTCCCAGCCATCCACAGTACAGGCTGGCACGCCGCCAGATGTCCTCCGGCGGCGGGATCGTCACTCTGGAGGTCACCGGCGGCCGCGAGCGCGCCTTTCGCTTCCTCGATGCGATCCAGCTCCTCTCGCACTCCGGTAACCTGGGGGACACGCGCACCATCGTCACGCACCCGGCGTCGACCACGCACGCCAAGCTCACCGAGGCCGAGCGATCGCGCGTGGGCATCACGCCCGGTCTCATCCGCATCTCCGTGGGACTGGAGCACCGCGATGACATCATCGCCGACATCGAGCAGGCACTCGAAAGGAGCCGCACGGTGAAGCCGATTCCGGCAGCTGTTCCTTCGCCTTCGCGCGGCGACGTCATCCTGCTCGGCGTCGGCGCCATCGGCCGCGAGCTCGTGAGCCAGATCGTGGCCGGCAACGGGAGCAGCGGCCTGCGCGTGTGCGCGCTCATCGATCGCTCGGGCTACCTGTTCGACGCCTGCGGCCTCTCGGCAGAGCTGCTGCTGCGCGCCGTGCAGGTGAAGGGCGCGGGGCGGCCGGTCGTTTCGATCGATGGTGCGATCGCCGCCGAAGCCAGCGAGGCGCTCGCCGGCATTGCCGAGCACCGCCTCGCTCACCCGATACTGGTCGACGCCACCCCTGCCGAAACCATCGAGCTGCTGGAGGCGTCGCTCGCGCGCGGTTGGGATGTCGTGCTCGCCAACAAGATCCCCATTGCCGGTGACCAGGCGAGCGCCGACCGCCTGACCAGCACCGCGCGCGCACATGGACGCGAGATTCTCTACGAGGCCACGGTCGGCGCGGGTCTGCCGGTGATCGACACGCTGCGCAAGCTCATCGACGCCGGCGACCGCGTGCTGAAGATCGAGGGCTGCCCCTCGGGCACGCTCGGCTTCCTCTTCGGCGAGCTGGCGCGCGGCCGAACCTTCTCGGCGGCGCTCGGCAGCGCCATCCAGGCCGGGTACACCGAGCCCGACCCGCGCGTCGACCTCTCCGGCGTCGACGTCGCGCGCAAGGCGCTCATCCTCGGCAGGGCGATCGGCTTTCGCGGCGACCTGCCCCACGTGTCGATCGAGTCGCTGGTGCCTGACGAGCTGGCCGAGCTGCCGCTGCCCGTGTTCCTCGAGCGCCTGACGGAGCTCGACGAGCTGTGGGCGGATCGCGTACGCGCCGCACGCGCCGAGGGGAAGCTGCTGCGCTATCGGGCGCGCGTGTCGCGCCGGTCGCTGGAGGTCGGGTTGGTGAGCGTGCCGGTGACGTCGCCGCTCGCATCGCTCAATGGCACCGACAATCAGTTCGCCTTCACCACCGCTCGCTACCAGGCGCAGCCGCTGGTGATCAGCGGCCCAGGCGCAGGGGCGGCAGTCACCGCCGGTGGCCTGTACAACGACCTGTGGCGATTGGCCGAGCGGAGCGCGTGGAGCTCGTCCACGTCGCAAGCCACGGGCTCGGGCGTGCCACTGGCGGAACCGGCGGCGCTCGCGGCGCAGGGCGTACCGCGAGGGCAGCCATGAGTGCGACCATTCCGACCCTCACGGCGACGCTCTCGTTAGGCGAGCCGTTGCTGTTGGAGTACGGCGGCCAGCTCGAGCAGTGCCGGATCGGCTTCCGCCGCTACGGTGATCCCAGCCTGCCGCTGGTCGTGGCGCTGGGCGGCATCTCGGCCAGCCGCCACGTCACATCGTGCGCCGAGGATCCCTGCGTCGGCTGGTGGGAGCCAATCGTGGGCGACGGCCGCGCCATCGATACGCGGAAGTATTGCGTGCTCGGAATCGACTACGTGGGGAGCGAGGGCCGCGGGACGCGGGACGCGCTGCGTCCCGCAACCCAAGATCAGGCTCGCGCCATCGCCGCCGTGCTCGACCGGCTCGCGGTCGATCGGGTGCACGCGTTCGTTGGTGCGTCGTACGGCGGGATGGTGGCGCTGGGGTTCGCCGAGCTCTTCGCGAGCCGCGTGGCGCACGCGGTCGTGATCAGCGCCGCGCACCGTACGCATCCCATGGCGACGGCGCTCAGGAGCATTCAGCGGCGGATCGTTCGCCTCGGCCTCGACAGCGGCCGCGTCAGAGATGCACTCGGCGTAGCCCGGCAGCTGGCGATGACCACCTATCGCACCGCCGAGGAGTTGTCGAAGCGCTTCGCCGCCGAGCCCGAGTGGACGCTGCATGGGCCGCAGTTCCCCGTCGAGGCGTGGCTTGCGAAGGCCGGCGAGCGCTTCGCCGATGCGTTCTCCGCGGAGTGCTTCCTCGCGCTGTCGGAGTCGATCGACCTGCACGTGGTCACACCGGAGCGCATCGACGTGCCGGTTACGCTCGTAGCGGTGGAAAACGACACGCTCGTCCCGTTGGTGCAGATGCGCGAGCTGCGCGATCGCTTACCGCTCGATCCCGACTGGTACGTGGTAGAGTCGATCTACGGGCACGACGCATTTCTCAAGGAAGTGGACGCCATGTCGGCGATCGTCGGTCGAGCAGTGACACAGGCACCGCAACGAGCGCCTCGGCACGGGCAGCACAGAGTGCGCAGGGGATTCACGGAGGACACCGTGGACCGTCTCCTCCATGAATCCCCTGTGTCCCCCGTGCCTTCGTGGTTAGCCTCCAGAAGTCGAATCAGAGCCGTAGAGTGACTCCAGTCGCAACCGTGAAGTCGCTGCAGTTCTCGCTTGGCCCTTCCCTCGTGAGCGGCTTGAAGCGCGAGCGGTAGTTACGCCCTTCGAGACGCAGAGCGACCGAGACCGAGCTCACCGCCGACCGCGGCATAGCCGGCAACGTCATCGTGCCATGCGCTATCGCGTCGCTGGCATCCAGAGACAAGGGGGACGAGATCAGGCAGATGAACGCCCGGATCAACTCCAATAGAGACTTGGGGTCTCGGCAGCTGAGTTCTCGCCCGGAGACCCCAAGTAATCATCGCTGTTGATCCGTCTTCATTGCCGTTGATCTCATCAAGCCGTGTCTCTGGATGCCCAGCCGACCGCGCCAGCGCTGGCCGCCCGATATTGCCCGCCACCGCGCACGGAAATATCCTCATCGCATGATGCGTCCGCACCCCGTGGCGTTTCGTGCGTTTGCCGTTGCCATCGTCGTGCTGCAGCTCGCGCTGCGCGCGCTCGGCGCCGGTATCGAGGCGCGGGCCATTGCCGCCGGTCAGCCCTGGAGCAACTGGGGGCACATCGAGTCGGAGGGAGCGCGCCACAGTCCCCTCCACACGCACGACTGTCCGCTCGGCTCGAGTCTCACCAGCGGGTTCATCGTTGCGCGCGCGCTCACGCCCGCGTTCGACGAGCGTGCCTCTCACACAGCGCCTCAGCGCTCGCAGCCGCTGCGCGCCGACCGCGGCTGCCGCATCCTTCCTCCCGCCCGCGGGCCTCCGATCGCCTGACCTGCCGCATTCGCGGCATTCCGAGTCCTCCAACATCTCGTGCGCTGCCGGCGACGACCCCGTCGCGGTCGCGCCCGTCACGCCTTCTCGGAGTCAGGTATGTCCACAACACTTGTGCAGTGCGCCTGGCGCGCGCTGTCGATCATCGCGTTGCTCGGCGCGCTCACACGCACCGCGCCGGGAGAGTCGGTCACACCGCCGGTCGTCGGATCGGTCCGCGACAGCTCCGGCAGCCCGCTCGCCAACGTCACCGTCACCATCGCCGAGCTCAGGCGCTCGGTCACGTCCGATGGCGCCGGACGGTTTGTCTTCAGATCGCTTCCCGCCGGCACATACCATCTGGATGCCTATCGCATCGGCTACGCGCCGGCCCACGCGGTCGTCACCGTGCCGGAGAGCGGCGACTCCGTGGCCGTGGCGATCGTGATGCGTGCGTCGCCGCTCACCCTGCCCAGCGTGCAGGTCACCGCGACGCCCCTCGGACATGACGCGCTCGACATCACGAGATCGGCGCTCGAGCTCTCCGGCGCCGCGCTAGCGCGGAACCTCACCGCCTCGGTGGCGCAGACCTTGTCTTCGTCGCCGGGGATGTCGGTCCGCTACGCGGGGCCGGCGGCATCGACGCCGGTCATTCGCGGGCTGGAAGGGGAGCGGATTCTCGTGCTCCAGGACGGCCAGCGCACAGGCGATCTCTCATCCACCTCGTCCGACCACGGGCTCACCGCCGACCCACTGGCGGCGTCGCGAATCGAGGTGGTACGCGGGCCAGCGTCACTGCTCTACGGCAACAATGCCCTCGGCGGTGTCGTGAACATCCTCTCCGACGACATTCCCGGCTCCGTGCCCGCCGGCCTCGAGGGACGGCTCTCCTTGCAGACCGAATCGGTCAACCCTGGCGCCTCGGCCACCGTCCGCATCACGGCACCCCTCGGTGAGCGCCTCGTGATCAGCGGCCGCGGCGGCGGGCGCGACGTGGATGAGGTGCGACTCGGTGGTGGCGGCCGCCTGACGAATAGCCAGTTCCGCAATGTGTACGGCGTGCTGGGTCTGGCCTACGTCGGCGCGGCGGTGAGCGGCGGCCTCAGCTACCGCGGCTACACGTTCGACTATGGGCTACCCTTCCCGCCTGACGCGGAGGAGGCGGGCGTCACGATCGAGGGCGAGCGTCACGAGCTGGTCGGACGACTGGACCTGTCGCTCGCCGAGCGCGGCGTGAGGCAGATGCACGTGGACGGCACCGCGCAGACGTACACGCACGACGAGATCGAGGACAACGGCCAGGTGGGCACGACGTTCGAGCTGAGCACGCAGACCGTGAGTGCGACCGCCCGAACGCAGCTCGCCCGCCTGGAGGGGGCGATCGGTGTCTCCGGCCTGTTCAAGCAGTACGAGCCGGTCGGCGAGGAAGCGTTGACGCCACAGGCCACGAGCCGGAGCGGTGGGCTCTTCGTCTACCAGGAGATCCCACTCGGCGCGCCGGCCGAGGGTGAGGAGCGCTCGGCGCACCTGGAGGTGGGCGCGCGGTACGACATCTACCGCATCGAGTCGCGCGATGCCGGCGAGCCATTCGCCGATGGGCGCACGCGCGAGTTCAAGCACGTCTCGGGCTCGCTGGGCGTGAGCATCCCGTTGAGCGAGACCAGCTCGCTGGCGCTGAGCGTGGCGCGGGCATTCCGCGCGCCGACGGTCGAGGAGCTGTTCTCGAACGCGTTTCACGTCGCCGCGGGGACGTTCGATGTCGGCAATCCCGAGCTCGACGCCGAGGTGAACCAGGGGTTCGACGTCGTGCTGCGGTCGTCATCGGAGCGGGTGACGGCGCAGTTCGGGACCTACTTCAACCAGATCGACGACTATATCGCGCCCCTCACCGTGGGCGACACGACGATTCTCGATGAGGAGGAGGGCGAGGAGATCACGATCCCGCTGGTCAACTACGCCCGACGTGACGCGCGGCTCTACGGCGCCGAGGCGTCGGTGGAGCTAGAGGTGGCCGACAACCTGGTGCTGGGCGCGATGGCGGACGCGATTCGGGGGCGGTTCCGGGGAACGCGCGATCCGATCCCCTTCATGCCCGCCGCCCGCGTGGGCGCCTCGGCCCGCTGGGACGACGGCCGCTTCTCGTTCGGCGCCGAGGTGCGCCACGGGTTCCGTCAGGATGCCGCCCAGCAGCGCGGGGCGCTCAACGAGACGGTAGCGGGGGACTACACGCTAATGAACCTGAGCGCGGGGATCACCCTGACGGCTGGCGGCCGCCTGCACACGATCACCCTCCGCGCCGATAACGTCAGCGACGAGCGGTACATCGATGCGACGAGCCGGATCAAGGCCTTCGCACCGAATCCGGGGCGGAACGTGGCCCTGGTGTACCAGCTCGCCTTCTGATCCGGCACATCGCCACTCGCTCGCCGGCGGCTCGTCACCTCGCAACGAGTTCAAGCGAACCACAGAGGCACGTGCCTCTGTGGTTCGCCTGGCTCGTTGCGAGACTAGACCGGTCAGAACCTGACCGTCAGCCCCGTCGCGACCATGACGTCGTTGCGCGTCTTGGTGTCGCCGTTGCCCGTGAGCGGCTCGAAGCGGGAGACGTAGTCGCGAGCCTCCAGCCGCAGGCCGACGCGGCCGAGTCCGAGCTCACCACCCACGCCGAGGTATCCGGCGACGTTCGTCTTCGCGTCGACGTTGTCGAGGTCGCGGTAATCATAGGTGCGACCGCCGACTCCGAGGCCGACGAAGGGTGTGAAGTCCCACGACGTGGCGCGATACCACTGCGGGGCGCGGGCCTCCAGACCGACGTCGTACTGATAGACGTCCAGCGTCTGGTCACCGGCGGTGATGCGGTCCTTGCTCGGCGACCAGCCGAAGGTGCCGGTGACGGCGAGCTGCGGGATGATCGAGTACGACACCTGCACGCCGGCGACGACGGCGTCCTTCAGGAAATCGCGCTGTGTTCCTGTTGGAATGAAGGCCCCGGCATAGGGACGGATCTCGAACGCCGAGCGTGGAACGCCGGGCTCGTAGTCCTGCGCGGCAAGAGGCGTCGCCACGAAGGCGCCGGCGATCGCGAGCGCCGTCGCGCGGCGAGTGAGTGAAGAAGTGAACTCACGGGTCAACATATCACTGCACCTCTGAAGAGTTGGGTTGCGCCGCGGCGGCGGCAATCCCGGAGCACCGCTGCGGCAGGGATGACCTGTGCTCCGTAACTCATCAGTGCAGTCGTCAGGCGAAAAGTTCCGAAACTTTCGCGCGTTCTCGCGCATTGATGACTGATGCGTCTTCATCGCGCAACGAGCCCGCTGGCTAACCACAGAGACACGGAGGGCACAGAGGATTCACAGAGGGGTTCCGATCCCGGAGAGTTCATCACGCCACGAGCAGTTGTTTACCACAGAGGCACGGAGACACGGAGGAGCCACAT
>DATFFQ010000115.1:0-6753 GCA_035249955.1 Gemmatimonadaceae bacterium | reverse complement strand
TGCGGAGGTGCTCACTTCCGCGGTGCGATACCGGCGGTTCGGCGCTGCTGTGTCCCAGTAGGTGAACGACACGCGCGCGGCCGCTCTGGTCTGCACCCAGAGCAGCACCTCCTTCATCTCGGAGTAGCCCACCATCGGTCCCGACTGGAGCAGCCGCGCCTGCGCCGGCAGCGGCCGGGGGAAGGGGAGGGCACCGAGCGAGATCGAGAGGACGAGCGCTCGCACGACGTTCATGAGGATCTCCTATTGGCGGCAGGTCGTTCGGGCGGGCATCGGTGGACGGTCGGCGCCGGCCACATTAGCGTGGGGCCCTGCCGTTGGAAAGCTCGCCCCCGCTCTCGGGACGGTCGTTACGCAACGCCTGCCCGCTGACGCGCAGCCCGCCTCAGCGTCGAGTGGTAGGCACCTGCAACGCCTGGAGCGCTCCGGGGTATCAGCGCGATCGCCAGTCGGGACCCTCCCACCTCACCGGCGCGAGAAACACGAGGTAAGCTTCGCGCTCGGGGTCCCACTGGCCACAATCCGGGAGACTGCTCATGAACGTGATGCGTCGGCGTACGCTCGTTGTTCTGGCGGCGGCTGCAGCAAGTGCCAGTCCCGCGCTCTCCCAGTCACCCGACAGCAGTCGTGCCCGTCACGACGAAGACGCCACCCTCGCTTCCCGGGCCGACACGATCTACATCGACTCGATGCCGCTCGGCGCGGCCCGCACGCTCTCCGAGCTGCTCTCGTCGCGGCTGCCCGGGGTGGTGGTACAGCAGTCGAGCGGCTCGAGCGGGACGGGCGCGCGCGTCAGGCTCCGCGGCTCCAACAGTCTGCTGCTCTCCAACGATGCGCTCGTCGTGCTGGACGGGATCCGCATCACGAGCGACCTCCAGGGCTCGACGGTGAACGTGGGCGGGCAATCGCCCTTCCGCCTCGATGAGCTCAACCTGGAGGACATCGAACACGTCGTCATCCGCCGCGGCCCGGCAACGTCGTGGGCGTACGGCACCGGCGCCGCCAACGGCGTCATCGAGATCACCACCAGGCGTGGCTCCCCAGGCGGTACTCGCTGGCGCGCCTTCGCCGAAGCTGGACAGCTGCGCGACATCACGGACTACCCCGCGAACTTTCTCCAGGTGGGGCGGATCGTCCAGAACGGCGCTCGCATCGCCGGCTGCAACATCGACCTCCAGGCGCGCTCCATCTGCACGCCGGTGGCCGACTCGTTGCTCTCGTTCAGTCCGCTGGAGCAAGCGAGCCCACACCGCGACGGCGTGCGCCAATCGTACGGGCTGAGCGCCTCGGGCGGCGGACGTGTCTTCGACTACTACGTCTCCGGCGACTTCGAGAACGAAGACGGCGTCTACGAGGCGAATACCGCACGAGCCTCGGGGGTGCGAACCAGCCTCGGCGCGCGGCCGCGCGAGAACCTCGGGCTTCGGCTCGTCGCCGGCTACCGCGACAACCGGGTGCAGCTTCCGATGAACGACAACAACATCCTCGGCATCCTCGCCAACGGGATGCTGGGGTTCGCCAGCGATGACGAGTTGCGCGGCTACCTTTTCGGCACGCCACAGCAGCTGTTCCGCATCGACACCGAGCACGACGCACGGGACGTCATGGCGTCGTTGTCCGCCGAGTGGCAGCCGCTGCCCTGGCTCCGCCTCGAGAGCACGTTCGGCGTGGACGATCTGCATCGCGATCAGACGCAGCTCCTGCCCGCCAACTTCATCGATCTCGCGGGGTTCGACATCGATCAGGTGACCACGGGCACGGTGCGCTATTCCACCCACACGGCGGGGCTGAGCGCGCGGGTGCTGTTCCCACTCGGCGCACGGTTCCGCTCGGTGACGACGGCCGGTGTCGAGCACGCCCGTCACGACCTTCGGCTCGACGAAGCCGTCACGCTGGATGGCGACGAGGTCTTCTCGGCGAGCGATCGCATTCGCGGCGACCTGTTCGCCGGCTACGTGCGCGAGACCATCGTGTGGCGCGAGCGAGTCATCCTGAGCGCGGGTCTGCGCGGAGACGACAGCGAGCTCTTCGGCCGGGAGGCACCGCGAGTCTGGTATCCCACCGCGAGCATGGTGTGGCGGCTGAGCCGGGAGCCATTCTTTCCGGACTGGCGGGCGATCGATGAGCTTCGCCTCAGTCTCGCGTACGGTGAGACGGGCCAGGTGTCGAGCATTCGCTCGGCCAGCAGCCAGCAGCTTGCCGGAGCGAGCCTGCGCGCCGAGGAGTCGCGGGAGCTCGATGTGGGGGTCGACGCGGCGCTGTTCCGCGGCCGCGTGGGCATCGACCTGTCGCTTTACGACAAGCGCACGCTGAACGCGATCTCCAACGTGCGCGCGGCGACGGGCGGCGGCGGCTTCACGGTGAGGCTTGGCAACACGGCCGAGGTGGTGAACCGCGGCGTCGAGGCGCTGGTCACGGCCACCGTGATCGACCGGCCCGCGGCGCGCTGGTCGGTAGGCGTGTCGGCGTCGCGAAACGAGAACGAGATCAGCGACTTCAACGGTGGCGTCCAGCCGCTGGTGTTCGGCTTCGGGGACAACTCGCAGCGCATTCAGCAGGGCTATCCGGTCGGTGGATACTGGGCTCGTCCGATCGTGAGCGTGACCGACCACAACGGCGACGGGCTGATCAGCCGCGTGAACTGTCCCACCGTCGCCGGGATCGCCAATCCGCAGGTCTCCGGTGGACCGCAGTGTGAGATCGTCATCGGGGAGTCGGAGGTCTTTCTGGGGAGCCCCTATCCCGAGACGGAGGTCGCGCTGTCGTCCACGCTAACGCTCTTCGGCTGGCTGCGGCTCCACGCGCTGCTCGACCACCGCGGCGGCATGAAGCAGTACAACGTGTCGGAGGAGCTCCGCTGCGTGTTGGCGACCAACTGTCGCGCGGCGCAGGACGCGACGGCGCCGCTCGAGGAGCAGGCCCGCGCGCTGGCGCGATTGATGGGGACGCGTGCCGGATACATCGAGAGTGCCAGCTTCTGGAAGCTGCGTGAGGTCGCCGTCACGCTGACGGCGCCATCGTCGCTCACGCGACGGCTTGGCGTCTCGAGCGTCAGTGTCACCTTCGCCGGCCGCAACCTCGCGACGTGGACCGATTACAGCGGCTCGGACCCGGAGGTGAACATGGGCGGCCAGCTCAACTTCACCCACGCCGATGTGTTCGGTCAGTCGCCGGTGAGGACGCTGCTGGCGAGACTGTCGGTGGCGCGCTGAGGCAGACGCGAGGTAGTGGGAGGGGAGGGGTGACGAGAGTGGAGTGAGTGACCAACGCTAGAGCGAACGGCACGAGTCGCGTGATGGATCCATCACGCCCTCATGCCCCTTACTCTGGTCGTGATCACTCACTCCACTCTCGTTACCAACACCACGCCACACCCCGCGCTCGCGACTCTCCATCCGAGACGTTACACGCCGTCCAGCGCGCAGGTCTTGTCGCTTGGCTCGGCGTCGGGATCGGCGAACAGCGCGGTCGTGAGGTAGCGGGCTCCCGAGTCGGGAGAGATCATGAGCACGCGCTTCCCATCGCCCAGCTCGCGGGCGATGCCCAGCGCGACGTGCGCGATGGCTCCGCTCGACATGCCCACGAAGAGCCCCTCCTCGTGTGCGAGACGGCGCGCGAGCGGGAACGCATCTTCCTCCCACGCCGTGACGACGCGATCCACCACCGAGCGGTCGAAGTTGTCGGGGACGAATCCAGGTCCCATGCCCTGAAACTGGTGCTGTCCGCGCTCGCCGCCGGAGAGCACCGGCGATCGGGCCGGCTCCACGGCAACGACGAGCACGTCGGGAAGCCGTTCCTTCAGGAAGCGACCGACGCCGCTGATGGTGCCGCCGGTGCCTGAGCCGTAGACGAACGCGTCGATCCGCCCGTGCATCTGCTCCCAGATCTCGGGCGCCGTCATCTGGTAGTGGATGCGGGGATTGGCCGGATTCGAGAACTGGTTCGGCATCCACGCGCCTGTACGATCGCGAATGCGCTCCGCCTCCTCGATGGCGGCGAGCATACGCCGCTCGGGATCGGTGAACACGAGCTCCGCGCCGTAGGCGAGCAGCGTGCGCTTGCGCTCCTCGCTCATCGACGCGGGCAGCGTGAGGATGAGGCGGTAGCCGCGCGCCGACGCCACCTGCGCGAGGCCGATCCCCGTGTTCCCGGACGTCGGCTCCACGATCACGCCGCCGGCCCTGAGCACGCCGCGCGCTTCGGCGTCGAGGATCATCCCCAGCGCGGTGCGGTCCTTGATCGACCCGCCTGGGTTCATCCCTTCCACCTTCACCCACACCTCGGCCATCCCCGCTTCGATCACGCGCGTCAGCTGCACGACCGGTGTGCGGCCGATGGCGGAATCAATGGTGTTGGGGACTGGGGACGCGGGACTCGGGACCCGCCGCGTACGTGAGGCCAGGTTCCCGGCGCGCTTTCGCTTCGTGGGCATGTCCGATTTCCAGTCCCTAGTCCCCAGTCCCCAGTTCCAGCTCCCACTCGATCGTGATTCCACGATCGAGCGAGTCCCGCACCGAGCAGTACTTGTTGATGGCGAGATCGATGGCGCGCTCGGCATGAGCGCGCTCGATGCCGGCGCCGGCGATGCGGAAGCGGAGCAGGATGTGCTCGAGGCGGCGCGGCACCCGCTCAACGCGCTTGCCAATGACCTCCACCTCGAGATGCTCGACCGGTGTCCGGCGCTTGGCGAGGATGCCGACTACATCGATGGACGAGCAGCTCGCCAGCGAGCTGAGCAGGATATCCACTGGCCCCTGCCCGGTTTCACCCTTTCCGTCGATGCGAGCGACTGGGCCGCCCGGCCGGCCCGTATCGAACCGCTCATCCCCCTTCCACGTGACCACGACACGGTTCGGCGGGCGTTTTGCGACCGGCGGGGCGGCGCCAGCCGCCTGCACCGACGGATCACTCACTTCTCGATGGGCGCACGCACCGCGTTCCCCCACTCGGTCCAGCTGCCATCGTAGTTCCTCACCTTGTCGTAGCCCAGGAGGTAGGTGAGCACGAACCACGTGTGCGACGACCGCTCGCCGATGCGGCAATAGGCGACGACGTCATCACCTTTCTTGAGACCGACTTCCTGCTCGTAGATGGCGCGCAGCTCGTCCGCCGACTTGAAGCTTCCGTCGGCGTTCGCGGCACGCGCCCAGGGCACGTTCTTGGCGCCAGGAATGTGTCCGCCGCGCAGCGCTCCCTCCTGCGGATACTCGGGCATGTGGAGCTTCTTGCCCGTGTACTCGTCAGGCGACCGCACATCGACCAGCGGCTTCCTGGCCTCGATGTGCTTGCGCACGTCCTGGAAGAACGCCCGGATGCGCTCATCAGACCGCTTGGGCGCCGTGTAGCTCGTGGGCGGGAACGTCGGCACATCCGCCACCATCCGCCGCCCCTCCTGCTCCCACTTCGTGCGGCCGCCGTCGAGAATCTTCGCGTTCTCGAACCCGAACAGTTGGAAGACCCAGAAGGCGTACGTCGCCCACCAGTTGTTCTTGTCGCCGTAGAAGATCACCGTCGTGGATTCGTCGATCCCCTTCTCGCGCAGGAGTCTGGTGAACTGCTCGGGCGACACGTAGTCGCGCACCACCGGATCGTTCAGGTCGGCGTGCCAGTCGATCTTCTGGGCGCCGGGAATGTGCGCGACATCGTACAGCAGCACGTCTTCATCGCTCTCGATGATGCGGATCCTCGGATTGTCGAGATTCGCGGCCAGCCACTGCGTCGAGACGAGCATGTCGGGGCGTGCATAGCCCTTGGGAGCGATCGCTGGATCGGCCGCGCCGGACAGCGACTGACCCGACCGGGTATCGGCATTCACGCTGGTCATGGTGGTCCACTCCTGGTGATGAGGTGCGCCAACTGTGCTCAACGCGCGGCTCGGCGTGAGGGTTCACGGCACCGCGCTGGAAAACGAACGGCCGCTCGAGGCGGCCGCTGACTGCGTCATCACGCGTGAGGCAACGCTCACCGAGTACGCGCGATCAGAGGCGGCCGTCCAGAGGCGGCGCCGGTACAGATGCAGGTGCCCATCCCGAGCACCGCGCACGTTCGTGTCTTGGACTTCATGGCTCCCCCAGCCTCACCCTGCGCGCTCCGCCTCCGCAAGCTCCCCTACAAGTATCCGCGCGGCCGCGCGGTGTCAACCGGCCACGACGCTCAGGCAATCGGCGATCCATCCGGCACCGGCGCGTCGACATTCAGCAGCACGACTTCGTGCGCGTGGACCATGGCGCCGAGGACGAGGACCTGACTCGCGAACCCGGCGATGCGGCGCTCGGGGAAATTGACCACAGCGACGACCTGTCGGCCGACGAGCGTCTCCGGACTGTAGTGTGTCGTGATCTGCGCGCTCGAGCGCCGCAGTCCGAGCCCGGGTCCGAAGTCGATCACCAGCTTGAGCGACGGTTTTCGCGCCTCTGGAAACGGTTCGGCTTGCAGCACCGTTCCGACGCGAATGTCGATCGCCTGAAAGTCCTCGATCGTAGCCACGGCGAGGGTGAGGGGCGAGAGGTAAGGGATGGAAACTGCGCGAGGCTGGCGTCGGATCGTGCAAGCAAGCGAGGGGGCGAGTCAAGGCTCGCCCCCTCTGAACCATTCGCGGGATCGATGTCTGCAGGCTATCGGCGTGGATCACCCTGGCGCGGATCCGAGCCGCGCTCGGGAGCCGGATTGGGACGAGGCTCGGAGCGCGGGGGGCGTGGCTCGGCAGGACGCTCGGTGCGGGGCTCGGCGCGCGGCTCGGACCGCGGCGGAGGC
>DATFFQ010000114.1:0-16749 GCA_035249955.1 Gemmatimonadaceae bacterium | reverse complement strand
GGCGCGCGCCGAGCTGGATCTGGTCGATACCGCCGATCTGGACCTTCGCCAGCTCGAGACCCGTCAGGCAACCGAGCGGCAGCGCTTGCAGCAGGCGGCCGCGGCGCTGTCGACGCGCCGGCGCGCTGCAGCCGACGAGCTGGCCGGGGCGGTGGACACGCTCCTTCCCGATCTCGGCATGCCCGATGGGCACTTCACGGCGATGCTGGTGCCGCGTCACGACATCGCGGCGACCGGCGCGGAGGATGCGGAGTTCCGAGTGACGCTGAACGTCGGACACGATGCTCGCCCGCTCTCACGCGTGGCGTCGGGCGGCGAGCTGTCGCGCGTCATGCTGGCGCTCAAGACCATTCTCGCGCGTCTGGACCGCGTCCCCACGCTCGTCTTCGACGAGGTGGACGCCGGCATCGGAGGGCGCGTCGGTCTCCAGGTCGGCGACACGATGCGTCGCGTGGCGGCCCATCATCAGGTGCTGGCGATCACGCACCTCCCGCAGATCGCAGCACGCGCACACCACCACATCATCGTCACGAAGGGAGCGCGCGGCGGTGTCACGACGGCCGACACGCGCGTCGTCGAGGGGGACGAGCGGGTGGCGGAACTTGCACGCATGCTGGGCGGCGACCCTGAAAGCGCCGTGAGTCGTGCGCACGCGGTAGAGCTGCTGCACAGCGCGGCCGGGCGCGAGACGCCCGGCCCACGCCCGCGCCGCCTGGCCAGGAAGAAGTGACGGCCGAGACTCTCCGGGCCGGTCAGTCGCAGGTCGCCGCGTAGCGCAGCCCGGCGGTCGCGTGGGTGCCGCGTTGACGCCCGTGTCCGCCCTACGCATTGTTCGATGAGCCCGTCAACGATGCCACAGCTCCGGTGACCGCGATCTCCACCCCTCGTACGCCCTGGCAGGTCACTGGTAATCACTGGCTTGCGCTCCCGTGCATCGATCCGGCCGACGGATCGGTGCACGCACTCGGCACCTTGCACCGCGGCGCGCGCGCCGCCGTCGAGTTCGCGGGCTCACCGACCTTCCTCGATGGCCACGGTCCACCGCTGCTGCGACCAGTGGTCCGCCTGGGCAGTGATGCGCTCGACCTCGGCGCGCACGGCCTCGCCTGGGAGCGCGTCCAGGGCTGGATTCCGACTTTCACCTGCACGGCAAGTGGAATGGTCGTTCGCGGCAGCATCTTCGCGCCGTACGGTCGCGACGCCGACGTGGCTGGTGCCGTGTACGCGATCGGGGTCGAGAACCGCCGCGACACGCCGGCGACGATCACGATCTCACTCGAAGGCACACTCGGGCATCGGCAGCTGCGCGTCCGCACGCCGCGTCCCGCGGTCGATGCGCATCGCGTGATCGCGGGCGATGGTGTCGTCGTGCTGGAGGGTACGGCGCAGCCCGGACTCATCGCCGTGGCGATCGCCGCCGACGGCGACGTGGGAATCGACACGAGCTTCGGCGAGCCCTCTCGGTTTGCCCTGCATCGCAGGCTGGAAGTCGCGCCATCGACCGGCGCCAGTGCGGCGTTTTACATCGCGGCCGGCCCGGAGCGCGACGGCGCCGAGGCGACCGCCGGCGTCATGCGTCGTCGCGGCTGGACCGACCTCCTGGCGTTGACCCGTGCATCGCTACAGGCACTCGAGCAGACCGTCGGCCACGAGGGCATCGACCTGCTCATCAACCGCAACCTGCTGTTCGCGTATTTCTACGCGGTGGGTCGCGCGCTGGACGATGCGCACTTCTATCTGGTGCGCACGCGGGCGCCGTGGCACGGGCTGGGGGTCACCGTACGAGACTGGGAGGCGCTGGCGTGGACGCTGCCCGCCGTGCAGCTCGCCGATCCAGCGCTCGCCCGCGAGCTGCTCCTGCGCGCCTGTGAGCTCCACGGCTATGCGCCAGGAAACGGCGTGCACTACCTGGACGGGACGCTGTTCGAGCCCGGATTCTCGCTGGAGGGGCTGGCGTCCTTTGCGCTCGCCACCGATCGCTACATTCGCGAAACCGGGGACGAGCACATCGTCGATGAGCCCGTGATCGCCGACACCCTGTACGGATCGGCCGAGGATCTGGCCGAGCGTCGCGATGAGCACGTTCCCCTCTATGCCACCGAAGTGTCGCCCTCCGGAGCACCGTCAGCCTACGCGTACACGCTCCACGGGAACGCGGTGGCCGCGCAGGCGCTCGATGTACTCAAGCGAACGCTGGATGAGGAGACGGCGCGCGGTGTGGAAGACGCCGCGGCCGTACGCGCGGCGCTGCGACGGCACTTCGCCATCGAGCGCGACGGCAAGGCAACCCTCGCCACCGCCATCGACCTCACGGGTCACGTCTGGATGGAGGACGATCCGAGCGCGTCCGCGTACTGGCTGCCGCTGTACGAGGCACTCGAGCGGCACGACTCGGTGTACCGGCGCACGGTGCGGGGCGTGGGGACGTCGGTGCAATCACTCGCGCAGCAGTGCGCGCGGCTGATGGGCCCGGATGGCGAGCAGGTGTTGCAGTGGCTGAGGCGTGCACCGCTCGACAACGGCGTCGCCGCCGAGGTGGTCGATGGAGAGGGTCGCGCCCTGCAGAATGGCGGAGACGCATCGCTCTCGGCACTCCTGGCGTGGAGCGCGTGGTACGCCGTGCACGCGCTCGGCGCGCAGCCGTAGCGCGGCCGCCGTGGTCTTGTCCCGGTTGTCGCGTGGTTCTAGTTTGAGATGACGCGGGAATAGCTCAGTTGGTAGAGCACAACCTTGCCAAGGTTGGGGTCGCGGGTTCGAGTCCCGTTTCCCGCTCTTCGCCTTCGAGGAGGCTGGCAGTTGCCGGCTGGACGGGCGCCCGTGGATCGGCACCGGCGCGTTCAGCGGCAATAGCCACCTCCTCCTTCTTTGCCGGCCCGGGTGGCGAAATGGCAGCCGCGAGGGACTTAAAATCCCTTTCCCGTAAGGGAGTGTGGGTTCGAATCCCGCCCCGGGCATGCGCGCTCCGAACAGCATCCCCCTCATGACCAGATCCCGACTCACCCGCGCCGTGTGCACCATCGGTCTCGCGCTGTTGGCCACGCCGGACCTCACCTGGGGCCAGCGCGGGACGGTCACCGGCGCCGCGACGGTACGAGAGCGCGTGCGGGCCTACCGCACCGCGCGCGAAGGAGAGATCGTTCGCGAGCTCGCCGAGCTCCTGTCGATCCCGAACGTCGCGCGGGACAGCGTCAACATTCGGCGCAATGCGGACCACCTCGTCGCCATGCTGCGCCGGCGCGGCATCGAAGCTCGGCGGCTGGAGCTTCCGGGCAGCCCGCCGGCCGTCTACGGCGAGCTGCGCGTACCGGCGGCGCGACGCACCGTCATGCTCTACGCGCATTACGACGGGCAGCCGGTGGTCCCGGAAGAGTGGGCGAGCGATCCGTGGACGCCGGTGCTCCGCAGCGGTCCGCTGACCGATACCGCGCGCGAGCTTCCACTCCCGGCGCCTAACGAGCGCGTTCCCGGAGAGTGGCGGCTCTACGCGCGCTCGGCCAGCGACGACAAGAGTCCGATCGTCGCCATGCTGAGAGCCATCGATGCGCTCGCGGAAACCGGCACACCACTTTCGGTAAACGTGAAGTTCTTCCTGGAGGGGGAAGAGGAAGCCGGGTCCGCGAACCTGCGCCAGATGCTGTTGGCGCACCGCGATCTGCTCCAGGCCGACGTGTGGCTCTTCGCCGATGGACCCGTCCACCAGACGAGAGCCATGCAGGTGGTGTTCGGGGTTCGCGGAGTGATGGGCCTCGATCTCACGGTGTACGGACCGTCGCGCGCGCTGCACAGTGGGCACTACGGCAACTGGGCGCCGAATCCAATCGCGGTGCTGACCTCCCTCCTGTCGAGCCTGCGTGACGCCGACGGGAAGATCCTCATCGATGGCTTCTACGACGACGTCACCCCGCTCACCGATGCCGAGCGCGCCGCGGTGCAGGCGCTGCCTCCGGTGGAGCAGGAGCTCCGTCGGTCCCTGGCGCTCGGCGCGACCGAAGCCGGCAACGCACTGCTCGCCGAACGCATCGCCCTTCCCGCGCTCAACCTCCGCGGCGTCGCGGGCGGGCAGGTGGGTGAGAAGGCCGCGAACGCGATCCCGACGCGGGCATCGGCATCGATCGACTTCCGCCTCGTACCGCGACAGACTCCGGAGCGGGTGCGAACCCTCGTGGAGTCGCACATCCGCCGACAGGGCTTCTTCATCGCGCCCGACAGCGCCGACGCCACGGCGCGGCGCACGCACGAGCGCGTCGTCGCGCTGCGGTGGGACGGCGGCTATCCCGCCGTGCGCACCTCCATGGAGCTGCCCCTGTCGCGCGCACTGCTCGAGGTCGTGCAGGAGGCGAGCGACGCCAAGGTGCTCGCGGTCCCGACACTCGGCGGCAGCCTGCCCCTGAACATCTTCCAGGAAGTTCTCGGTGCGCCACTGATCGTCGTTCCGATCGTGAATCACGACAACAACCAGCACGCCGCGAACGAGAATCTGCGCATCCAGAATCTCTGGGACGGCATCGAGATCTACGCCTCGATCCTCGCGCGCCTCGGCGCGAGGTGGTGACGCCACCTTCATCGCGCAATGAGCCTGGCTCACCACAGAGACACAGAGAGCACAGAGGATCCACAGAGAAACCCTGAAGCTGTTCTCTGTGAATGCTCTGTATCCTCCGTGCCTCTGTGGTGAGCCAAGGCTCGTTGCGCGACAGGGCCGTGCAGAGGCCTGCCGGCAATCAGCTCGCCGTCTGCTCCGCTGCCTCCGCGTCGCTCGCGTCAGGCGCTGCCGCCGCAGCCGGCTTGGGCGGCCAGATCACGCCGTCACAGGCACGATCGCGGCACTTGAAGTCCGGCGCGCGGGGATTGCGCTTACCAATGCGGTTGTCCCACATGCGGCCACCGCACTTCGGGCAGGGTGGAACGTCGGTGGCGGGAGGCACCTTCTTGAGCGAGAGCGCCGGCGACTTGGCCGTCGGCTCCGACACCGTGCTCGCAACGCGGCGCCGCTCGTACACGACCGCGGGATCCTCCAGCGGCTTGGCGCTGCGACCATCGCCATCCATCGGCACCCAGTTCTGCTCGTACGAGTAGAGCTCGTTCCCGATGCCGAAGCGGACCGCGGCGCGCTTGAAGGCGTCGGTCGCCGCCGACTTGTAATCACGCCCGGTGCCCACGTCCTCCCGCACCACGCCGAGGATCTGCAGGCGCGCCTTGAACGCGGCAACGGCCGGTTCATTGGTGGCGCCATCCTCCACACCAGGGAGGGCCGGCATGAGCTCCAGCGTCAGGTTCCACTCGCCGGGAACCACGGAATCGAGGCGCTCGCGAACGGTGTTCGCTTCGATGTAAGCGACAAAGCGCGCGAAGGAGCGCCCATCGCGCGAAAGGGGACGGCCATCCTGCCGCCACGAGATCAGGTGCGCCGGAATGGGAGCGGCCAACTTCTCCCACACGTCCACGTGATCCGTCTGTGCTTCATGTCGTGCAATCATCGTCATCCAACCTATCGGCTCAAATCGTTTGCTTAATGTGCTTCCGGACAGCGGCGACCGCCGGGCAGTCGCGCCCGTGCTCGCAATACCATCCGTGCCGGTCGAAAAACACGAGGTGCGTCACCGCCGAATCCGTCGGCAAGTCATCCACCCGGTAGAGCTGCATCACGGTCGTGCCCGGTCCACATGCAGCGTGCGGATCGAGCGCGCGGATCCGCATCAGGCGAACCGGCGTCCCCGGCTCACGCCCGACCTTTCCGCGCGTGGCGCGCTTGGCGCCTCGTCTGCTTGATGTGAGTCGCTTGCGCTCCCGCTCGGTACTTTCGGCGCCGCGATCGGTCGCCACTCCACGCTCGACGCGCCGCGTGGATTCCCCTTTGGCGCGCTTTGCGTGCGGACTCGCACGGCGCGCCTGCCGGCGATCAGCCATCGGATGGAACCTCCGCGCCGTCGTCGGTTCGTGGGTCGAGCAGAGGAGAGCGGAGTTGCACCTCCTTCGCGCGCTTCCGCGCGGCTAACTGGTTGAGAAGCGGGTGCAGGCGGATGAGCGCCGGCACAAAGCACCGCTCCCTGTGCGCGATGCGGCCCGGCCCCACGAGGAGCGCCGACTCCGCAACCGAGGCGACGACGTCGCCGCATTCAACGCACCGAGAATCAGCCGACCACGCCCTCACGATCTCCTCCGAAGGAGCATCGCTTGGGTCTGCCACGAGCTGCACGTCGTCGACGTGCGAGAGCGCGAGCGCCTGATCCGGCTGAGGGGGGTTACCAGTAGAGACGCGTGCGGATATCTCTACAGTGGCCAAATGGTTACGACAGGCCATCTAACGTCTCTTGTACTGAGGTGCGGCAGCTGCTATTCGGAAAATCTTCGGTATCGAAAACCTAGCCGCCGGCGCCGCGCCTGTCAATCGGCCGCTGTCAACTTTTTGCCAGTCGCGACGCTCGGAAATCTCGCTCCGGAGCCGGCGTCGGAATGGCACAAAACCATTGCCCCGCGTACCTTTCGGGCCCATGACCGACGTCGTTTCTCTGGCCGCCGAGCTCATCGCGCTCGAGTCGCCGACCGGCTCCGAAGGACCGGCCGTCGACTTCACAGCCCGCTGGCTCGTCTCGCGGGGCTGGAACGTAACCGTTCAGCAGGTTAGCCCAGGACGAGGCAATGTCTGGGCGTCACGCGGTGGTGGCGGCGTGACGCTGTCGACGCATCTCGACACCGTCCCCCCGTTCGTGCGGCCGGAACTCGACGGCGACCACCTGGTCGGTCGCGGCGCCTGCGATGCAAAGGGGATAGCGGCCGCGATGATGACCGCCGCCGACCTGCTCGCCCGCGACGGTGAAGACCGCGTCGACCTTCTCCTGCTCGTCGGAGAGGAAAAGGGATCCGACGGCGCTCGTGCCGCCAATCTGCTTCCCGCGACGAGCCGCTTTCTCATCAACGGGGAGCCCACCGAGAGCAAGCTCGCCACTGGCGCGAAGGGCTCGTTGCGGGTGATGCTGCGCACGCGTGGCAAAGCGGCGCATTCAGCGTATCCGCACCTCGGTGTGTCGGCCATCGATCCCTTGCTCGATCTCCTGCCGACGCTGCGCCGCCTTCCGCTTCCTTCCGACCCCGTGCTGGGGGACACCACCGTCAACATCGGCACCATTCACGGCGGCACCGAAGCGAACATCATCGCCGACGCCGCCGAGGCGGAGCTGATGTTTCGCCTCGTGGGAGATGTCGCGGACATCAAGGCGCTGCTCGAGGAGCGAGTGGGCGACAAGGCGGAAATTCAGTATGGCTCGCACATTCCGGCCCAGCGCTTCCACACCATCTCCGGCTTCGAATCGGGCCCCGTAGCCTTCACGTGCGACATCCCGCTGCTCGGGCGCTGGGGCACACCATTGCTCTTCGGGCCGGGATCCATCCACGTCGCCCACACGCTCGAGGAGTACATCGAGCTGCGCGAGTTGCGCGACAGCGTGTCGGCGTATGCTCGTCTGGTGCGCGCGCTCCTACCGTCCTGATGGACAGTCCTCATCGCCAGCAGAGCGCTCAGATCCGCATTCCGGTCGCCGTGCTTGGCGCCACCGGCGCGGTGGGACAGACCTTCGTGCGCCTCCTCGCCAACCACCCCTGGTTCGAGCTGAGGGCGTTGGCGGCCTCGGAGCGATCGGCCGGCAAGCCGTACCTCGAGGCGACGCGCTGGCTGGGCGACGCACTGCCGTCCGAGATCGCCGCCATGCCCGTGGTGCCGTGCGATCCGTCGCGCGTCGACGCGCCGATCGTGTTCTCCGCCCTCGACGCCAGCGTGGCGGGAGAGGCCGAGTGCGCGTTCGCGACCGCCGGGCGCATCGTGCTCAGCAATGCGCGCAATTACCGGATGGAGCCCGATGTTCCGCTCCTCCTCCCCGAGGTCAATCCGCAGCATCTCGCGCTTCTCGAGCGGCAGCGTGCCGCGCGAGGCTGGAGCGGGGCGATCATCACGAACGGCAACTGCGCGGCGATCGTCGTCGTCATGGCGCTCGCACCACTGCACCAGGCATTCGGCGTGCGACGCGCCTTCGTCACCACCATGCAGGCCGTGTCCGGCGCGGGGTATCCCGGCGTGCCATCCCTAGACATTCTAGGCAACATCATCCCGTACATCGCGCTCGAGGAGGAGAAGATCGAGCAGGAAACGCGGAAGATGCTGGGCACGATGGGCCGAAACGGCGTCGAGCCGGCACCGATCGCCGTGAGCGCGCAGGCCAACCGTGTTCCCGTCGAGCACGGCCACACCGCCTGCATCACGGTCGAGCTCGAGCGAAAGGCGAGCGCGGAGGAGGCGCTGGAGACGCTGGCCGCGTGGACCGGCGCCGAAGATGTGCGCGGCTTGCCGAGCGCCCCCGCGAGTCCGCTCATCATCAGTACGGCCGCCGATCGGCCGCAGCCGCGGCGCGACGCTTACGCGGGGAACGGGATGAGCGTGGTCATAGGGCGCGTACGATCCGATCCGGTGCTCGATCTGCGCCTCGTGGCGTCGGGGCACAACACGGTCCGGGGAGCCGCCGGTGCTTCGATTCTCAACGCCGAGCTGATGGTCGCGCGCGGGATGGTCGCCGGCGCGTGATCGTCGTCAAGTTCGGCGGCACCTCCGTCGCCGACGCGGCGGCCATCGAGCGCGCCGCCGAGATCACCCGCTCGCGTCTGTCGCGGCAGCCCATCGTCATCGTCTCGGCGCTGGCCGGCACGACCAACGCGCTGCTGCAGATCGCCGATCACTCGGCGTGCGGCGAGCTCATCGTCGCGCTCGCCGCCGTCGAGTCCCTGCGCGATCGGCATCTCCGCGAGGCTGCGCGGCTGCTGGGGTCGGGTGAGGAGAGCGATGACATCTGCGCCGAGCTGAGTGCCTCGTTCGACGAGCTCGCGAGCCTGGCCGAGGCGCTCTCGGTGCTCGGCCACCTCACGCCGCGAAGCCAGGATGCCATCGCCGGGATGGGCGAGCAGCTCTCGGCGCTCATGGTGTCGGCGGCATTTCGGGCGCGCGCGCTCCCGGCCGAACTGGTCGACGCCCGTACGGTGATGATCACCGACGACCGTTTCACCCGTGCCGCGCCCCTGTCCGACGCCATCGCCCGCGCCGCGCGGAATACGCTCGCGCCGCTCCTCAGCCGCAGCGTGGTGCCCGTTCTGGGCGGCTACATCGGCAGCACGGCGCAGGGAGTCATGACGACGCTCGGGCGCGGTGGCTCCGACTTCACGGCCGCGCTGTTGGGCGCGGCCCTCGATGCCGAGGCGATCGAGATCTGGACCGACGTGGACGGCATGCTCACCGCGGACCCTCGCATCGTGGACACCGCGCGGCTCATCGAGCAGATCCGCTTCGACGAGGCCGCCGAGCTGGCATCTTTCGGCGCCAAGGTGCTGCATCCGAACACGATCGCACCCGCCGTGCGTCGCGGCATCCCGGTATACGTTTACAACTCGCAAAACCCGGGAGGGCGGGGCACGCGCATCACCGCCGAGGCGCCGCGGCGCCAGGTGAGCGCGATCGCCGGCAAGACCGGTGTGAGCGTCGTGAAGCTCCGGTCCTCGCGCATGCTGCTCGCGCACGGATTCCTGCGCCGGTTCTTCGAGGTGTTCGAGCGGTTCCAGACGTCGGTCGACGTCGTGGCGACCTCGGAAGTCTCCGTCTCGGTGACGGTGGACGATGCGTCGCGGCTGGACGACCTGGTGGTGGAGCTGAGCGCGCTCGGGGATGTCTCGATCGAGCGCAACCGCGCCATCGTCGCCGTGGTGGGCGCGGCGCTGGGTGGACACAGTCACACGATGTCTCAGGCGCTCGCGGCGCTCGGCGACATCCCGGTGCACATGGTTTCCTTGAGCGCCAGCGAGATCAACCTTACGATCATCGTCGATGCCGAGCAGCTCGAGCCGGCCATGCGCGCGCTGCACGCGGCCTTCTTCACCCGGGCTCCGTCGTGACGTCGAGTCCGAGACTGGCCATCATCGGCAACGGAAAAATGGGGCGCGCCGTCGCGCAGATGGCCAGCGATCGCGGGTGGCCCATCATCGTGACGGTCGGCGCCGGGGAGAACCAGCGCGGCTCGGCGCTCACGCGCGCGCGCCTGGATGGTGCGAACGTCGCCGTCGAGTTCACCACCCCGGAAGCGGCGCCCGATAACATCCGGGCCTGCGTAGCGGCGGGCGTACCGATCGTGGTGGGCACCACGGGGTGGTACGAGCAGCTGGAGGCCATCAGCGCCGCCGTGCGCAATGGCGGAGGCGCGATGCTGTGGTCGCCGAACTTTTCCCTGGGAGTGAACATCTTCTGGCAGATCGCCGAGCACGCTGCGACCCTCGCGTCCCGGGTCGAGGGCATGGACGCGCACATCATCGAGACGCACCATACGGCCAAGAAGGATGCCCCCTCGGGCACCGCACTCGAGCTCGGCCGGCGCGTATCCGAGTCGTTCGGCCGCACCGTTCCCATCACGAGCGTACGCGTCGGCGCGGTGCCCGGCACGCACCAGCTCGTCCTCGACGCACCCTTCGAGCAGATCCAGCTCGAGCACACGGCACGCGACCGGCGCGTCTTCGCCGAGGGCGCGCTCGCCGCGTCACGCTGGCTCCTCGGCCGGCGCGGTGTGTTTACCATGCGTGATCTCCTTTCCACGGAGGTATCGTCGTGACCACCCGATCGGGGCGGCTCTTCGGCTGCGGAACCGCGCTCGTCACTCCATTCCGCGCCGACGGATCGGTGGACGAGCAGGCGTTGCGCTCCCTGGTGGAGTGGCAGATCGCCGAGGGCATCCACTTCCTCGTGCCGTGCGGGTCCACGGGTGAAGCCGTGACCCTCGCGCCGGAGGAGTATCGGCGCGTGGTGGAGATCGTGGTGGATCAGACCGCCGGCCGCGTTCCCGTCATGGCCGGGGCGGGATCCAACGACACGCGCCGCGCGATCGCCAACTCGCGCGAGATGTGCGCCGCCGGCGCCACGCACCTGCTGCACGTCTCGCCCATGTACAACAAGCCGCCGCAGCGCGGCATCGTCGCACACTTCCGGGCGATCGCCGAGGCCGTCGATCTTCCGATCGTGATCTACAACGTTCCCGGACGCACCGGTAGCAACATCGAGGCGCGCACGTCGCTCGAGCTGGCAACCGTCCCCGGCGTCGTCGGCGTGAAGGAGGCCTCGGGAAACCTTGGACAGATCATCGACATCATCCGCGTGCGCCCGCCGCACTTCAGCGTGCTGTCCGGCGATGACGCGCTCACGTTTCCGGTGATGATGGCCGGCGGCGACGGCATCATCTCCGTCGTATCCAACGCGACGCCGCGGGCGATGGTCGACCTCACCGAACGGTGTGACGCCGGCGATCTGGACGGAGCGCGCGGCATCCACATGCGACTCACACCGTGGATGCAGGCCGCATTCATCGAATCGAACCCCATTCCCGTGAAGGCGGCGCTGGCGATGCTCGGACGGATCGAGAACGTCCTGCGACTCCCGCTCGTGCCGCTGCTCGAGTCCAATGCCAGCGCGGTGCGTGAGAGTCTGGTCGCCGCGGGAGCAATGGCGTGACCGTTCCCGCCGTCGACAATGCGCTTCGCGACCGGATCGAGCGCCTGGCCGCGCTGGCGTCTGGTGAGACGCCACCTCCTGATGCCGAGCGCACGCTGGCCGAGCTGCTCGACGCGCTGGAAGGCGGTGCGGTGCGCGCGGCCGAGCGTGACGCTGACGGAAACTGGCACGCCGTCGCCTGGGTGAAGCGTGGGATCCTCCTCGGCTTTCGGCTCGGTCGAACGGTGGACATGTCGCCCGTTTCGGCGAGCCCGTTCCGATTCTTCGACAAGCACACGTATCCCACCCGGGCGCTCACGGTCGAGCACGAAGTGCGCGTCGTGCCTGGGGGCTCGGTGATCCGTCGTGGCGCGTACGTCGCGCGCGGCGTCGTGTGCATGCCGCCCATGTACATCAACGTGGGCGCGCACGTGGGGGACGGCACCATGGTGGACTCACACGCACTGGTCGGCTCCTGCGCGCAGATCGGCGCGCGCGTGCATCTGAGTGCCGGAGCGCAGATCGGCGGCGTGCTCGAGCCGGTCAATGCGGCGCCGGTCGTGATCGAGGACGATGTCTTCGTGGGAGGCAACTGCGGCGTCTACGAGGGCACGGTGGTGCGGCGGCGCGCGGTGCTCGGCTCGGGGGTCATCCTCACGTCGGGCGTACCCGTCTTCGATCTCGTGCGACAGCTCACGTATCGCGCCGCCGGTGGAGCGCCGCTCGTCATTCCGGAGGGTGCGGTCGTGGTACCGGGCGCACGCGCCATTCGAAGCGGATGGGGCGCGGAGCAGGGGTTGTCATTGCAGGCACCGATCATCGTGAAGTACCGCGACCAGAATACCGACGCGTCGACCGCGCTGGAGCAATGGCTTCGCTGACCCGCGAGCGGGTGGTGCGGGTGCCTGGAGACAAGTCGATCGCGCACCGCGCGCTAATGCTGGCGGCGCTCGCCGACGGGCCGTCTCGTCTGCGCGGGGTGCCATGCTCCGCCGACGTGCGCGCGACGGCACGCGTGCTCTCGGCGCTTGGCGTCGACATCCCGATTGACCAAGCCGACCTCATCGTGGAAGGCCGCGGTCTCGGCGGGCTGCGCCGGCCGCCGGTCGATCTCGACTGCGGCAACAGCGGCACCACGGCACGGCTCATGGCGGGCATCGTCGCGGGCCACGCATTCAGGAGCCGGTTCGTCGGCGACGCGAGCCTGAGCCGGAGGCCGATGGGCCGCGTGGCGCTGCCGCTGCGGGAGATGGGCGCCACCGTCGAGGTGGCAAGCGGCGGCGGGTTACCGATGATCGTGCGCGGTGCGCCGCTCCGTCCGGTGAGCTGGACGTCGCCCAACGCCAGCGCGCAGGTGAAGAGCGCCGTGCTGCTCGCGGCGACGGTGGGCGGTGTGAGGGCGACGGTGGCCGAGCCCGCTCCCTCACGCGATCACACCGAGCGCATGCTGCGCTCGATGGGGGCGAAGGTCGTTGCCGAAGACAATCGCGTGACCGTGGAGCCGGCGCCCCGACTCTGCCCGCTCGATTCGACCATCCCCGGCGATCCATCGTCGGTCGCTTACTTCGTGGCGTATGCGGTGCTCTCGCGCAGCACGCGCGTCGTCTGCCCCGACGTCTGTCTGAACGACAGGCGCACCGGGTTTCTCCGTGTGCTCCACGCCATGGGCGCCGCGGTGACGTGGGATGTGGACCGCATCGTGGGAGGTGAAGAGGTCGGGACGATCACGGCGTCGGCGTCTCGCGTGTCGGGGATGGCCATTCCCGAGTCGGAGGTTTCGTCGACGATCGACGAGCTGCCCCTCCTGGCCTGCGTCGCCGCGCACGCCGAGGGGGAGACGGTGATCAGCGGCGCGGCCGAGCTGCGAGTGAAGGAGAGTGACCGCCTGGCGGCGCTGATCGAGAACCTGCGCGCGCTCGGCGCACAGGTGGAGCCGATGGCCGATGGCCTGCGCATCCGGGGGAGCGAGCGCCCGCTGCGCGGCGCCGTGCGCACGCACGGCGATCATCGTCTAGCGATGGCGTTCGGCGTCCTCGGCGCGCTGCCCGGAAACGAAATCGCGATCGATGATGCCGGCTGCGTCGACGTGTCGTACCCAGCGTTCTGGTCCGACCTCGAGCGGACGGCTGCCTGAGCGCCCATCGCCGACCGATGCGTCCGTCGCCTCCTTCGGGACCCCGCGTTCGCGCTCCGGGCGAGGGGATCGTCATCGCCATCGACGGTCCGGCAGCATCGGGGAAGTCATCCACGGCGGAATGGGTGGCGCGCAGCGTCGGGTTCCGGCACGTGGACTCCGGATCACTCTACCGTGCCGCCACGCTCGCCGCGTTGGAGGGCGGCGGTGATCCCGAGAGCTGGACGGAAGAAGGAATCCTCGGCACGGTGCAGAACATTCATCTCGTTCCGCGAGGCACGACGTATTCCGTCTCGCGCGATGGGAGCTCGCTCGACCTCGCCATTCGCGGCGCCGAGGTCACGCGGCACGTGTCGAGGGTGGCGCGCATGCCCGGTATCCGGAGTTGGGTGAATGACCAGGTGCGGCAGGCGGCGCGCGGACACAACGTCGTCGTCGACGGACGCGACATCGGAACGGCGGTCTTTCCGGACGCCGACGTCAAGATCTTCCTCGTGGCCGACCCATGGGAACGGGCGCGGCGGCGGCTCACCCAGAACCTCGGGCGCGCGCCCACCGACGCCGAGATCGCCAGGGAGACCGAGCGACTGGTTCAGCGTGACGCCCGCGACGCGACCCAGACGGCGCAGGCGAAGAACGCCATCCTGATCGATACGACCTACCTGACGCAGGCGGAGCAGGTGGAGCGGATCGTTGCGCTGGTACGGGTGGTTCTCCAGCGCTCGGAAGACTCTCCCAGCCATTGACGCAAGCCCGCGTCACACCTACATTTAAAGGTTCCGACACGTTCGCGCGGCGGTCCGGTTCCGGGCGCGCGAGCGAGCTCGTTCACCCTTTGCCTCGGTCGCGGCGAGTCGAAAATCCGCGAGACTAGGAGAGTCGCTTCGGTATGTCCGAGCTCGACACCCCAACTCCCGGCGCCGTGATGGCGCCCTCCGACAAGCGCAAAGCCCAGAAGGCCCAGCTCCGCCCGCTGTCCAAGCGCGACGATCCGTGGGACGAAGACGAGTATTCGTCCGAGGACTTCGAGCGCATGATGGAGATGTACAACGGCACGCTGGCCTCCATCGACGAAGGCGAGATCGTCAAGAGCAAGGTGCTCGAGATCCGCGACAACATGGTCGTGCTCGACATCGGCTTCAAGTCCGAGGGAACGGTTCCGCTCGAGGAGTTCAAGGACCACCCCGACCTCAAGCCCGGTGACGAAGTGGAGGTGCTGCTCGAGCACCTCGAGGATGCCGAAGGCTCCGTCGTTCTCTCGAAGAAGAAGGCCGACTTCATGCGCGTCTGGGAGCGCATCCGTCTGGCCTACGAGAACGATCAGCCGGTCGAGGGGACGCTCATCAAGAAGATCAAGGGCGGCGTGGTGGTCGACCTCATGGGGGTCGACGCGTTCCTGCCCGGGTCCCAGATCGCGCTCCGCCGGGTGCCGAACATCGACGAGCTGCTCGGCCAGAAGTACGAGTTCAAGATCATCAAGCTCAACAAGCGCCGCCGCAACATCGTCGTCTCGCGCCGCGTGATCCTCGAGACGGAGCGAGCCGGCAAGCGCGAGAAGCTGATGAAGGAGCTCCAGAAAGATCAGGTGCGGAAGGGCGTGGTGAAGAACATCACGGACTTCGGTGCCTTCATCGATCTCGGCGGCGTCGACGGCCTGCTCCACATCACCGACATGTCGTGGGGCCGCATCTCGCATCCGTCCGAGATGGTCCACATCGGGCAGGAGCTCGAGGTCAAGATCCTCGACATCGACTGGGAGCGCGAGCGCATCTCGCTCGGCCTCAAGCAGCTGCAGAGCTACCCGTGGAAGGACGTGGCCGAGAAGTATCCTGTCGGTACGCGCGTCCAGGGCAAGGTCGTCTCGATCACGAACTACGGTGCGTTCATCGAGCTCGAGCCGGGGATCGAAGGACTCGTGCACATCAGCGAGATGAGCTGGACGCGCAATGTGCGGCACCCCTCCAAGCTCGTGTCGATCGGTGAGGTCATCGAGGCCGTGGTGCTCAAGGTCGACCCGAACGAGGAGAAGATCTCGCTCGGCATGAAGCAGACGGAGCAGGACCCCTGGGTCGTGCTGCCCTACAAGTATCCGGTGGGCACGCGCCTGCAAGGCAAGGTGCGCAACCTGACGAGCTTCGGCGCGTTCGTCGAGATCGAGCCGGGCATCGACGGCCTCATCCACATCTCCGACATGTCGTGGACCAAGCGCGTGCAGCACCCGTCGGAGGTGGTGAAGAAGGGTGACTCGGTCGACGTCGTGATCCTCAACATCGACGCCGACAACAAGCGCATCAGCCTTGGCCTCAAGCAGGCGACCGAGGATCCGTGGCTGCGGATTGGCGAGACCTACCCGGTCGGCACCGACGTCAGCGGCAAGGTGGTCCGCCTGATGGACAAGGGTGTCGTAGTCGACATTGGGAACGACATCGAAGGCTTCGTGCCGATCAGTCAGCTCAATCTCGGCAAGCCGGTCACGAATCCGGCCGATGTCGTGTACGAGGGGATGAACCTTGACATGCGCATCCTCGAGGTCGATCCCATCCACCGACGCATCGTGCTGGCGGTGACGAACATCCCAGAGGAGCAGCCGCCGCGTCCGGAGACGCCGTCCAAGGTGATCCCCATGGACAGCGAGGAAGCGGCCGGACACGAGCACCTGGACGACGTGAGCCCGGTCTGACGCGCGCCGATTCCGACCGACGAGCCCCCTGACCCATTCGGGCCAGGGGGCTCGTCGCATCAATGATCGCTCTTGTCGTTCTCGGTCTCCGGTGCCGAATCCCCAGGTCCTCCATCCCTGGTCCCTAGAGCGCCGCCCGCGCGGGCGCTAGCTTAACGCCGCCATGTCCATGCGAGAAAAACTCGACCTGCTCGCGCGCCGGCGCGCCGAGGCGGAGCTCGGTGGCGGTGCGACCCGCATCGCGGCGCAGCACGAAAAGGGCAAGCTGTCGGCCCGAGAGCGCCTCGATGTGCTCCTCGACGAGGGCTCGTTCGTGGAGTTCGGGCAGTTCGTCGTCCACCGCTCCAGCGACTTCGGACTCGACAAGCAGCGCATCTACGGCGACGGCGTCGTGACCGGTTACGGCCGGATCGACGGCCGCCTGGTGTA
>DATFFQ010000113.1:0-13175 GCA_035249955.1 Gemmatimonadaceae bacterium | reverse complement strand
CGCCCGCGATGAGGAGATTCTCGTGCGCGCGGCGCCGGCCGAACGCGGTTGGACATCGGGAGCGGTGGAGCTCGAGCCTGACGAGATGCGGGGCGACGACGAGCGCTTCTTCGCCGTGTGGATCGGCCCGCCACCTGCCGTCATGCCGCACCCCGCGCTCGGCGTCTTCACGAGGAGCGCGGTCGATGCGCTGGTGGATGCCGAGCGAGTGGCGCTCGGCAACGACATCGCGATCGTGTCCGCCGACCAGGCAACACGGCTGCCGGCGTTGCTCATCGCGCCCGAGGATCCCGTTCGCGGCGGCGCCGCGAACCGCGCGCTCGAGCGCCTGGGTGTGCCATGGCGGCTGGGCACGGTGCGGCGGGGCACGGCGGCGGCGCGCGCCGAAGGAGTGCAGGCCCGCGAGCTCGAAGGGGTAACCGTGTCCGTACGCTACCAGCTCGAGCTGCGCGGTGGGGCCGCGACCGATACCCTGGCGCTCGCTGCGGGCGAGCCGTGGATCGTGAGCGGGCCGGGATACGTGCTCCTGGGGTCACCACTTGTCCCGGAGGCGACCACGCTTCCCGTGCGTGCGGCGTTCGTGCCCTGGCTGAGCGACGTCGTTTCCCAGCGTCTCACGGAGGGAGCCGGCATCGTCATTGCCGGCGCGCCGGGGAGCGTCGTGGTGCGGCCGCCGGAGGCGGAAGCGCTCGAGCTCCCCGGCGGCCAGCGCATGATGCTCTCGGGCGACTCGCTCGCCGTCCCGCCGGCCGCGGGCGTCTCGTTCTTCATGCGCGGACCGGAGCGGGTGGGGGCCCTGGTGGTGAATCCGGAAGCGGCGGAGTCGGTGCTCGATCGCTACGACGACAACGGGCTGCGCGCTCGCCTCCGCGGGCGTGACGTCCGCGTGATCAGCGACAGCGCGCGCTGGCGGACGGCAGCCTTCGACTCGGCGCCACGACGCCCCGTGATCATGCCGCTCCTCCTGCTCGCCGTCGTGACATTGCTCGTGGAGTCGGCCATGGCCGGGGGCGGTCGCGCCAAGGCTGCCTAGTGTCACTACCGCGTCTGCTCGACGAGCTCGAGCGTCTCCCCGGGTTCGCGAGACTCCTCGAGGCGATCCCCGAGCCCTCGCGCCGACTCGCCGTGGGCGGTCTCGCCGGCTCCAGCGACGCCGTCCTGCTGGCCGCACTCGTTAGGCAGCTCGGCACGCGCCGGTTCTTCGTGGTGATCGCCGAGACCCTTCCCGACGCCGAGCGGTGGCTGGCCGACCTGGAGACGCTCATTGGCACCGATGGCGTGGCGCTCTATCCACCCCGCGAAGGATTCGGCGAGGTGGAGCCGCATCTCGAGGTCGCCGGCGAGCGCGTCGAGACCCTCGAGCGCGTCGCGCGCGGCGAGGTGCGCACGGTCGTGACCACGGCCCGGGCGGTGATGGAGCGCACGCGGCTGCCGGGGGCCGTGCGATCGGCGCGCCTGGAGCTGCGTCCGGGCGCAACCGTGCGACTCGAGGAGCTGATCGCGCACCTGGAGCATGTGGGCTTCGAGCGCGTGCCGCTGGTCGACGACGTGGCGCAGTTCAGCGTTCGCGGTGGGATCGTCGACATCTACAGCTTCGGCATGGCCAACCCGGTGCGCATGGAGCTCTGGGGGGACGAGATCACGTCACTTCGCCACTTCGACGTGCTCACGCAGCGCTCCACGCGCGACGCGGATGTGGCCGTGGTGCTGCCGGTGGAGGGGCGCGGAGCCGACGAGACGGAGAGCACCACGCGCGGCGCGATCACCGATCTCCTCCCGCCCGATACGCTCGTCCTCGTCCCCGCACACGCGCACCTCGAGGCCGAGATGCGGCGCACGTGGGAGGAGGCGCAGCACCACATCGATCTCGCCCGGCGGCGCGGAGAGGACGCTCCGCCGCGCGAGGAGCTCTTTCAGCTCCCGGGCGACGCGCTCGATCAGGTGAGCCGGCTCGGCACCCTCTCGATCGTGGCTCCGTCGCCGGAGGCAGCCGATGTCGACATCGACTTCGGCATCGCCGCTCCGGAGGCGATCGACCGCGACATCAAGCGCCTGCGCCGTGTCGTCTCCGACGGCATTCCGACGATCATCCTCTGCGACAACACCGGTCAGGCGGAGCGCCTCGAGGAGCTGCTGAGCGAAGGGTGGAACGGCGCGACGCCCGCCGCGCTCACCGTGGGCGTGCTGGACGGCGGATTCGTGATCTACCCGGCCGGCCATCGCACGGGACTGCGCGTCCTCACCGATCACGAGATCTTCCGGCGCGAGCGGCGCATCCGGCGGCACCGCCGCTACAGCAGCGCCACACCGCTGGAGACGATCACCGCGCTGCGGCCGGGCGATTACGTGGTGCATCTGGAGCACGGCATCGGGATCTATCGCGGGATCGAGCGCGTGTTCGTGCGCGAGAGCACCATCGAATCGGCGGTGATCGAGTATGAGGGCGGCGACCGCCTCAACGTCCCGCTGTATCGCATCGATCAGATCGAGCGCTACCGCTCGGCGGGCGACGTCGGTGCGGACTCGCCGCCGCCACGGCTGCACAAGCTGGGGGGAAAGCGCTGGGTGGCGCAGCGCGAGAAGACGCGCGCGGCGCTGCAGTCGATGACGCTCGAGCTGCTCGACCTCTACGCGCGGCGCAGGATGGCGACCAAGCGCCCGGCGCTGCCCGACACGAGCTGGCAACGGCAGCTCGAGTCATCCTTCCTCTTCGAGGACACGCCCGATCAGCGCCTCGCGATCGACGCCGTGAAGCTCGACATGGAGTCGGCGCGGCCGATGGACCGGCTGCTCGTGGGAGACGTCGGGTACGGCAAGACCGAGGTCGCCGTGCGCGCGGCGTTCAAGGCCGTTCAGTCGGGCCGGCAGGTGGCGGTGCTGGTGCCGACGACGATCCTGGCCGAGCAACACGGCCGCACGTTCGGCGAGCGCCTCGCCGACTTTCCGATGCGCGTCGTGACTCTCAGCCGCTTCCAGACGCCGAAGGAGCAGGAGGCCATCCTCGCCGAGCTCGCCGCCGGTACGATCGACATCGTCATCGGCACGCACCGGCTGCTCAGTCCCGACGTCCGGTTCCGTGACCTCGGGCTCATCGTCGTCGACGAGGAGCATCGATTCGGCGTGAAGCACAAGGAGCGACTCAAGCAGCTCAAGATGGAGACCGATGTCCTCACGCTCACCGCCACCCCGATTCCACGCACCCTGCACCTCGCGCTGGCCGGCCTGCGCGACATGACGCTCATCAAGACACCGCCGCGCGATCGCTCTCCCGTACTGACCTTCGTCGAGCCGTGGGACGACGGACTCATCGAGGAGGGCATCGCTCGAGAGCTGGACCGCGGCGGGCAGGTGTTCTTCGTCCACAACCGCATCGAGACCATTGAGGCCGTCGCCGATCACGTGCGACGGCTGGCGCCGCGCGCGCGGGTGGAGGTGGCGCATGGGCAGATGCGCGAGCGCGATCTCGAGGAGGTGATGCGCCGCTTCGTGTCCGGCGAGGTGGACGTCCTCGTCTCGACGATGATCGTCGAGTCGGGGCTGGATGTGCCCAACGCGAATACGATGTTCGTGAATCGCGCCGACCACTTCGGGTTGGCGCAGCTCTACCAGCTGCGCGGGCGCGTCGGCCGCTCGCACCGACGCGCGTACTGCTATCTCCTGGTACCCGATACGGTCGATCTGGACGCCGAGCGGCGCCTGCAGGTGCTGGAGCACCACACGGAGCTCGGATCGGGGTATCGAGTCGCGCTCAAGGATCTCGAGCTGCGCGGGGCAGGCAACCTGCTCGGCCCCGAGCAGTCGGGGTTCGTGCAGGCCGTAGGATTCGATCTTTATCTCCGCATGCTGGACGAGACGGTGCGCCGGCTCGTGCAGGGCGATGGCGGACCGAAGCTGCTGCCCGCCGATGTGTCGATGGACGTCCCCAGCTATCTGCCCGACGACTACATCCCGATTCAGGAAGCGAAGCTCGACATCTACCGCCGGTTGTCGCAGCTGACGAAGCCGGAAGACGTGGACGAGCTGCGCGAGGAGCTGCGCGACCGGTTCGGTTCGGTACCGCCGGCCGCCGAGGCCTTCCTTGCCAGCGCCTTGCTGCGGATCCTCGGTGGGCGGCTGGGCGTAGAAGGCATACTGGTGCGCGGCGACGAAGCCCGTATTACCTTTCGTGCGGACGCGGCGCCGCGCCTCAAGGGGCTCACATCGGCGTTCCACGAGGTACAGTTCCAGGCCGAGGTCCGCCGCACACACCCGCTATCGCTCAAGCTCACACGGCTCGGGGGCGCAACGATCCTCGACGGGCTGGTGAGAGCCTTGCGAGGGCTCCAGCCCCCGGTTCCCGATCCCCAGTCCCCCGTCAACGCATGAAACGCTCCTACTTCGCTCTGCTCGCCTTGCTCGCCACGATCACCGCCTGTGATGGCTTCAAGGAAGCGCTCACCGCGCACGTGGATGTGGTCGCGACGGCCGGCTCGCAGGAGCTGTCCGTCGATCGGTTCGCCAATCTCCTCGCGCAGAGCAAGGCCCCGCTGAACGACGACATCGCCAACGCCATCGCCGACCTGTGGGTCAATTACCAGCTCGTGGCGAAGGCCGCCGCGGAGAGCGACTCGCTCAACGCGCCGGAAGAGATCGACCAGGCGATGTGGTTCTTCGTCGCCCAGGAGCGGGCAGGAAAGTGGCGGGAGCAGGTGGGACGAACGTGGGCGATCGACTCCACGGTCAACGACACTCGCTACGCGCAGGGTGACCTGCTGTCGGCGCAGCACATCCTGCTGCCCTTCCGCAACGACAGCGTCATGTCGCCGGCGCAGCGGGCCGAGCTCAAGCAGCGAGCCGAGGCGCTGCGCGCGCGGGCAACGGCGGCCAACTTCGCGCAGCTGGCGCGCGACAACAGCGCCGACGGTTCGGCGCAGCGTGGCGGCAGCCTGGGCATCTTCCGGCGCGGTGACATGGTGCCGGCGTTCGAGCAGGCGGTGATCGCGCTGAGCCCCGGCGACATCTCGCCCGTGGTCGAGACGCAGTTCGGCTACCACATCATTCGCCGGCCCACGCTCGACGAAGTGCGCGAGGAGTTCGCGTCGGCCGCGGCGCGCGCGAGCCTGCAGAAAGCCGAGAGCACGTACCTCGCCCGGCTGGACAGCATCAACCAGGTGAAGTTCAAGGACGACGCGGTTCGACTCATCAAGGAAGTCGCGAGAGATGTCGATGCCCACCGCCGCGACCGCACCGTGATCGCCGAGCTGCGTGGTGATGACTTCACCGCCGCGCGGCTGGTGCAGTGGCTCACCGGCGCGCCGCGCGGTGAGGAGCTGCAGCAGGGCCTCGCTCGTCAGGCGGACAGCGCCGACGTGATGCGCTTTGCGAAGAGCGTCGTCACCACCGAGCTCGTGCTGCGTCAGGCGGACAGCGCCAACGTGACCCTGGACAGCACCGAGCGGAAAGCGCTTCGGGACGCGTTCACGCGGCTCGTCACCAGCACGTGGGACGGTCTCCAGGTCGCGCCGCAAGCGCTTGCCGACAGCGCCGGTGCCGGCCTCCAGCGCGAGCGGGCCGCCGCGTCGCGCGTGGAGCAGTACATGGATCGCTTGATGGCGAACCCGGCGCAGACCCGCTTCGTCTCGATCCCTGGTCCGCTGGCGAACATGCTCCGCAGCAAGTACGAGTGGAAGATCAATGCCGCGGGGCAGAAGCGCGCCATCGAGCGCGCGAATCGCCTGCGAGCCCAGGAGGACTCGACGGCGACGGCGAACCGTCCGCCCTCGCAGGTTCCGGTCGCGCCGCCCGTCCAGCTGCAGGGTCAGCCCGGCCAGCCGCCGCAGACTCCGCCGAACACCAAGGAGCCGGCGCCGGCAAAGAGCCCGGGCACTCCGTAGCTGGATCGAGGGTAGGAGTACTCCATGAGGGCTCGACTGAAGCGAAGCGCGGCATCGTGGGCCGCGGCGCTGGCACTTGCCGCACCGGCGGCCGTACCCGCGCAGGATGGCGCTGCGTCGTCGGAGATTCCCGTCGACCGCATCGTCGCCGTCGTCGGGAATCAGCCCATTCTGTGGACCGACGTGCTCGCGGCCCTCAACATGGCCCGCAGTCAGGGACAGGAGCTCCCCACCGATTCGGCGGAGCTCGCCCGATTCTCGCGGCGCGTGCTGGATCAGCTCATCGATGAGGAGCTGCTCGTCCAGAAAGCCGCCGCCGAAAGCATCTTCGTCGATGAGGCGGACGTCGCGCAGGATGTGGACCGTACCGTCCGCGACGTGCGCTCACGCTTCCAGTCGGAGGACGAGTATCGCCGACAGCTCGCCGAGGCGGGCTTCGGCACCCCCGGCGAGTACCGGTCGTGGCTCATCGACCGCCAGCGCCGCGCTCAGCTGCAGCAGGAGCTCTTCCAGCAGTTGCGGCGCGACGGCAAGCTGCCGCCGGTGCCGGTCACCGATGCCGACGTCCAGCGGTACTTCGAGGCCAATAGCGAGCGGCTGCCGAAGCTGCCGGCGACTGTCACGTTCCGGCAGATCGTCATCGCACCGCGGGCGGATTCCGCATCGCGCGCGGCGGCGCGAGCCAAAGCCGAGTCGCTGCTCGTGGAGATCCGCCGTGGTGGCGACTTCGAGCAGATCGCCAAGCGCGAGTCCATGGATCCCGGCACCAAGGACCTTGGCGGCGACCTGGGATGGAACCGGCGCGGGCGGATGGTGCCCGAGTTCGAGCGCGTGATGTTCTCGCTGTCGCCCGGCCAGGTGAGTCCCGTGTTCGTGACGTCGTTCGGGTACCACATCCTGCGCGTCGATCGTGTGCAGCCCGGTGAAGTGAAGGCCCGGCACATCCTCATCCGTCCCGAGGTCGACTCCGTGGACATCGCGGCGACGCGCGTGCTGGCAGACAGCGTGGCCGCGGCCTGGAAGGCAGGCGCGAGCTACGACTCGCTCGTCGCGAGGTACCACGATCCGGCGGAAGAGCGCATCATCCCGCAGCCGTTCGCGCGCGACTCGCTTCCGGAGTCGTACCAGACCGCGATCGCCGAGAAGCGGGTGAACGAGATCACCGACCCGTTCACGATCCAGAGCCAGCAGACGGGCGTGCCCAAGTTCGTGGTGCTCCAGCTCACGTCGGTCGAGCCCGCGCGCACGGCATCGCTCAACGACCTTCGCCAGCGAATCCGGGATCAGCTCTCGCAAGAGCGATCCACGCGGCGACTGCTCGACAACCTTCGACGAGAGACGTTCGTCTCGGTTCGATTGTAGCGGAGTGCGCGTCGACCTCGCCCTCAAGCGTCTGCTGCTGGTGAAGAGCCGGGCGGAAGGGAAGGAGGCGTGCGATGTCGGCGCGGTGTTCATCAATGGCAAGCCCGCCAAGGCATCCGCCGAGGTCGCGGCCGGCGACCGGCTGCGCATCGACTACGCCCGCCGTACGCTCGAGGTGGAGCTGCTGGGCGACATCGGCCGGAGCGTGAGCCGCGCCCAGGCGAAGACGCTCTACCGCGTGTTGCGGGACGAGAAGGTGGAGTAGTGCGCCCGCGCCTCGCGGTGACGCTGGGCGACCCACGCGGCATCGGGCCGGAAGTGGTGGCGAAGGCGCTCGCCGATGACCGCGTGCGCGAGCGGTGCGATCTCCTGCTCGTGGGACCGAGCGGGCTCGACGTGTCCGTCCACGAATCGATCGGCGCGTGGCACCCCGCGGCAGCCGCGGCCGAAGCTGGTGCGCTCTCCGGGCGGGCGATCGAGCGCGCGGTGAGCCTGGCGCGGCGCGGCGACGTGCAGGGGATCGTGACCGCTCCGATCGACAAGCGCGCCCTCCTCGCCGGCGGCTACGACTTTCCCGGGCACACCGAGATGCTGGCCCATCTCACCGGAGCGAGCGTGGCCATGATGCTCGCCTCCGATCGCCTGCGCGTCGTGCTGGCGACGACGCACATTCCGCTGCGCGAAGTCCCGCTGCGGCTCACGCGCGAGGGGATCCTCGAGACGACACGCGTCACGCGCGCCGGATTGCAGGCGTGGTACGACATCGCGAGCCCGCGCATCGCGCTCTGCGCGCTCAACCCGCACGCCGGTGACGGCGGCCGGTTCGGGCATGAGGACGACGAGCTGCTGGCCCCCGTGGCGCGCGAGGCCGGGATCGCCGGCCCGTTCTCGGCCGACACCGTGTTCGTGCGCGCCATCGGCGGTGCCTTCGACGCCGTGATCGCTCCGTATCACGACGTGGGCATGACCGCCATCAAGGTGGCGTCGTTCGGCAGGGCGGTGAACGTCACGCTGGGCCTTCCGTGGCCGCGCACGTCCCCCGACCACGGCACGGCACTCGACATCGCGGGAACAGGAACCGCCGACGCGTCGAGCATGATCGCGGCCATGCTCGAATGCGCCCGAATCGCGCGAGTACGAGAGTAACGCTGGCGGACCCTTTGTCGGACGGGTGAGTAGCGATGGCCGAACGGGAGTGATTCCGAGAAAAATGAGTGGGAAGACCCTCAGTAGGGCCACCTAGCGACGGACTAACGGTAGTAACTACCAGTAATTCAGTACTGCTTGAGAGAGTAAGAGCGTAAGGGTGCGCCCCGTTACGCTCTTACTCCCGTTAGCTCCTATTGAATCACTGGAAATCACTACCTCTAGTCCGTTGCTACCCGGCCGAACAGAGGGGCCTCCGTCCATCGCCGGGATCACACCGCCAGCCCCCTGCTAGGCACCCGACCGCGGAGCTGCCGAATACGCTGCGCTCATAGCGGCGCGGTCTTGACGGCAACTTCCGCCACTCTTCTCCCATCGAGCCCCCGAACCGTGAACGACGCGCCGCCTCCCGTCACCGTATCGCCCACGCGCGGGAGGCGGCCGAGGGAGCCGAAGATGTAGCCGCCGATCGTCGTGTAGTCGCCCTCCGGGATCGAGAGACCGAGGCGCTCGTTGAGCTCGCCGATGTTCGTCTCGCCGGCCACGAGCACTTCGCCGGTTCGCGCGCCGCGAGGGATGGCGGGCTCGGCCACGTCGTACTCGTCCAGGATCTCGCCGACGATCTCCTCCAGCAGATCCTCCATCGTCACGATACCGGCGGTCCCACCGTACTCATCGAGCACGATCGCCAGGTGCTCCTTGAGGCGCTTGAAGTCGGCCAGCACCTGTTCCACCTCGCGAGTGCCGGGAATGAAGTGTACGGGGCGTACGATGACACGCAGTGAGAAGTCCGGCGCCGGTCGATGCAGCACGGAGAGCAGATCTTTCGCCAGCACGAGCCCCAGGATATTGTCAATCGACCCCTCGTAGACCGGGTAGCGCGTGAAGCCGTGTTCCTCGATGAGCGCCAGCGTCTGGTCCAGCGTCGCGGTCGCGGGAAGCGCGATGATCTCGGTGCGCGGCGTCATCACCCCTCGCGCGTTCTTCTCGGTGAACTCGAACACCCCTTCGAGCAGCGCGGCGTCTTGCTGTTCCAGCGCGCCGCCGCGCTCGCTCCGCTCGACGAGCAGCCGCAGCTCTTCCGGTGAGTGGACGGTCGCATCGTCCGGTGGCACGTCGACCCCCAACCACCGGCTCACCAGCCTCGCCGACGCGGTGATCACGTGCGTCACGGGACGCACGATCCACGCGAAGCCCAGCAGCGGCGGCGCCAGAATGCGCGCCACGCGCTCCGGGCGCGCCAGCGCCAGGGCCCTGGGACACAGCTCGCCGAACACGATGTGGAGGTACACGACGACCGCCACCGCCAGGGCCACGCGAATCGTGAGCCCCAGCGTGCCGCCCTGCAGCCGAAGGTTGCCCAGCCACTCGGCCAGCAGCCAGCCCAGCCCCAGGCTCGACAGCGTGATGCCCAGCTGGCTCGCCGAGAGCACGTCGCGCCTCATGCCTAACGCGCGCACGACCAGCGCGGCCATCGTGTCTCGCTCGCGCGCCATGGCCTCGATGCGCGCCCGCCGCACCCGTACCAGCGCGAATTCCGCGCTGACGAAAAAGGCGTTCAAGCCGATCAGAACGACGACCGCCGCGAGGTGGAGGTCCACGGCGCCAAGTTATCGTGCACCGAGCGCCGCTCGCCAGCGCGCGTGCACGCGCTCGCGCCGTTAGCTTGCGCCTCATGCACGTTCACCACCATCACGCCGGACACGATCACGCCGCGCACGAGCACGACGCCGCGCACCCCGAGGTGGCAACGCGCGGCGGTCACGATCGCGCCAGCGAGCAGGCCAGGCGCCTGCGCTGGGCGCTGGGCATCACGCTCGCCGTGCTCGTCGCCGAAGTGGTGGGTGGTCTGCTGGCCAACTCGCTGGCGCTGCTCGCGGACGCCGGACACGTGCTCACGGACGCGGCGGCGCTCGCCCTCTCGCTCTTCGTCACCTGGTTCAGCCGGCGCCCGGTGACGCCGCGCCGTACCTACGGCTACCTGCGGTGGGAGATCCTCGCCGCGTTCCTCAACGGCACGACGCTGATCTTCCTGTCGGCCTGGATCCTCTGGGAAGCGGTCGCACGCCTGCGTGAGCCGCAGCCCGTGGCGGGTGGCCTCATGCTGGTCGTCGCCGTGGCCGGCCTCATCGCCAATCTCGTGTCGGCGCGCCTGCTGCACCCCGTCACCGGAACGAGCCTCAACGTGCGCGGTGCGTACCTGCACGTGCTCGGTGACCTGCTCGGGTCGGTCGGCGCCGTGTTCGCCGCGCTGGTGATCGAACTCACCGGCTGGCTCCGCATCGATCCCATTGCCTCACTCTTCGTCACGCTGCTCGTCGTGCACGGCGCCTGGAGGCTCGTCCGCGAGTCGGTGGATGTCCTGCTGGAATCGACACCGTCGCACATCTCCGCCGGTGCCGTGCGCGCCCAGCTCGAAGCCATCCCCGGCGTAGAATCCGTACACGACCTGCACATCTGGACGGTGACGTCGGGCGTCTACGCCATGAGTGCGCATGCCGTGGTGCGGGAGCCCGAGCGGCAGCAGCACGTCCTCGAGCACGCGATCGATGCCATGCGCCTGTTCGGCATCGGACACGTCACCGTGCAGATCGAGCAGCGGGAGATGTACGACCGCGAAATCCATCTGCACGAGTAGCTCTGACCGCCCAGTCGCCCGACAGACGGTCATTCTGACCGCCTAACGCCGGTGCGAGTGGGCGTATGTGACGGCAGGCGATTGTGATGCGTCACTGTGAGACCAGGGAACGCGCGCGCATTTCTCCTCTCTCCCACCGGGTCTCGCCGTACGAGTGTCGCACCAGTACCGGATCGAGAAGCAACGGCTGGCAGTCTCACTGCGCCTGCTCGGCGGTCATTCCGTCGAGGGGGACATGTTCGTGCAGCCGTCGCCGTATGGCTACACGGGTGGCGAGCGCGCGGTCGACGTGCTGAACGCGCCCGAGTCGTTCGTGCCCGTGGAGCTGAACGACGGCAGCGTGGTGCTGGTGCGGAAGGATCGCATCGTCGAGGTGCGCGGTGAGGGGCTGGCCGAAGAGGATGAGATGCGGCTCGCGATCGCGCTGCCGACACCGCTCGAGATCACCATGACCGACGGCGCCCTCGTGGAGGGCTCGCTGATGCTCGAGGTCCCCGACGATCGACAGCGAGTCCTGGACTTCCTGAACGACTGCCGGCAGCGGTTTCTCACCGTGTATACCTCCGAAGGAGCACGGCTGGTGAACTCGAAACTCATCGAGCTCGCGCGGCCGCTCACCTGACATGGCGCATCTGGATCGCTTCCTCACGGTGCTCGCGAGCAACGGGGCAACCGCTCTTCGCCTGGCGACCGACGACGTGGCGCAGCTGGACGTGGCGGGCACCGCGCGCGCCATCACCAAGCAGCCGTTCTCGACGCAGCAGCTCGCGGCCCTGGTGCGCGAGATCGCGCCGGCGCGCGCGATGGCGGAGCTGGACACGCAGGGGGAGGCGTCGTTTACCTATGCCCTCGCCGGCTCTGAGTTCAGCGCCCGCGCCACGATGAGTGGCGGCAAGCTGTCGGTGGTGATCACACCGGCGGGCGGTCCGACGGCACCTCCGGATCTGTCGACGATCGGAGCCACGCGCGCGGCAGCGCACACGGCGGTTGCCGACGAGGCTGCCCGCGGCGAGATCGAGAAGCTGCTGCGCACGCTGGTGGACCACGGGGCGTCGGATCTGCACCTGCGCGTCGGCGAGCCGCCCATCTTGCGTACCAACGGCGAGATTCACCGGCTGACGGAGGCCGAGGCGCTCACCAACGAGCGCTTGGAGGCGATGCTGCGCTCGCTCATGCCCGAGCGCAACCGCGCCGAGTACAGGGAGCTCAACGACACCGACTTCGCCTACGAGATCGAGGGGTGCGCGCGCTTCCGCTGCAACGCGCTGCGCGATCGCAAGGGCGCGGCCGCCGTCTTCCGTGTGATTCCGGCGACGATCGTATCCGCGGAGCAGCTCGGGCTGTCCGAGGAGGTGCAGCGGCTCTGCTTCCTCACGAAAGGGCTCGTGCTCGTCACCGGGCCAACCGGCTCGGGAAAGTCGACGACGCTCTGCGGACTCATCGACCTCATCAACCGCACGCGCAACGATCACGTGATCACGATCGAGGATCCGATCGAGTTCGTGCACACCAACAAGAGCTGCATCATCACGCAGCGACAAGTCGGCGTGCACACGTCATCGTTCAAGCACGCGTTGCGGGCCGCGCTGCGTGAGGACCCCGACATCATCCTCGTCGGCGAGCTGCGCGATCTGGAAACCGTGTCGATCGCCATCGAGACCGCGGAAACCGGACACCTCGTCTTCGGCACGCTGCACACCACGACCGCCGCCAGCACGATCGACCGGCTCATCGACCAGTTCCCGGCCGACCGCCAGGATCAGATTCGCGTCATGCTCTCCGAATCACTCAAGGGCGTGATCTCGCAGACGCTCTGCAAGAAGATCGGCGGCGGGCGTGTGGCGGCGCGTGAGATCCTGCTCGCCGTGCCCGCGATCGCCAACCTGATTCGCGAAGGGAAGACGTTCCAGATTCCCTCCATCATCCAGACATCGAAGCGCCTGGGCATGGTGACGCTCAACGATGCCCTCATCGAGCTGGTGGATGGGAAGCAGGTGGAGCCGAAGGAAGCGTACTTCAAGGCCACCGACAAGCAGGGATTCGGGAACATGCTCCGCCAGCGAGGCCACGATACGAGCTTCCTCGAGGAGGAGGTCGCGGCGGCCGGCGGCAAGCCCGCCGGCGGTGCGGCGCCGGCGCGCGGCGGGAAGGATGGG
>DATFFQ010000112.1:0-8466 GCA_035249955.1 Gemmatimonadaceae bacterium | reverse complement strand
CTCTCCGTTCTTGTAGCTCCCCTCGTGCTCCTCGTCGACCACGATCGCCCCGAGATCGGCAAGCGGTGCGAAGATCGCCGAGCGAGCACCGACGGCAATGCGCTTGTGCCCACGCTTGAGCGCCAGCCATGCATCGTAGCGCTCGCCGTCGCTCAACGCGGAATGGAGCACCGCGACGGCGTCGCCGAAGACGGCGCGAAAGCGGTCGACAGTCTGCGGCGTGAGGGCGATCTCCGGCACGAGCACGATCGCCGTCTTGCCACGTTTGTGCACGACGTCGCGCAGGAGCTCGATGTACACCAGCGTCTTGCCGCTTCCGGTCACGCCACGCAGGAGAAACGTCTCGCCGGCGCTGCCGGCGACGAGCGCATCGATTGCCGCCTGCTGCGCGGCGGTGGGACGATGCGCGGCCGGCGGCGCGCTGGCGCGGCCGGCGAAGGGATCGCGTGCCATCACCGCGCCCTCGATCTCCGCCAGCTCGCGTTGGACCAGCGCGCGGATCACGGCGGCCGAGAACCCGAGTCGCCTGGTGAGATGCGCCACGCTGGAGCGTCCGCCCATCGACTCGAGCGCCTCGTACAGCTCGCGCTGCCGCTTCGCGCGCGCGAAGAGCCGATCGCGCTCCTGCAGCGACGGCAGCTCTCGCCGCAACACCAGGATGCGCTGCGTCTTCTGCCGAGGCTGCGGCGCAGCTGCGCCCGTGAGCAGCGCCGGCAACGCACATCGGACCACGAGGCCGATCGGCACGACGTAGTAGCCGGCCATCCATCGACAGAGCGCGAGCAGCGATGGGTCCAGCGCGGGCTCGGGATCCGGGACGTCGATCACCGCCCGCGGGCCGGCCACTCCCTCCCCCGACGCCGGTCCCAGGCAGATCCCGATCTCCTTCCGGCTCCGGACCGGCACGACCACCCGCGAGCCCGCCGGGGGCACCTCGCGGCCGGGATCCACTGCGTACGTGAAGGTCCGGTACAGCGGGATGGGAAGCGCGACCTCGATGAAGCGCGAGGCCGTCATGCGACGCGGACGCCGAGCCCCGGTGCGTCGGGTAGGGAGATCACTCCGCCGGTCATCGTCGCGCCGCGGAAGGGATCGTTGGCGACCAGCGCCGCGCCATCGAGATCGGCGTAATCGAGCAGCGCGGCGAGGTGCGCCGCCGCGGTGATGCCGATGCTCGTCTCGATCATGCACCCCATCATCACCAGCATGCCATGCGACCGCGCCGTCGCGATCATGCGCAGCGCTTCGCGCAGTCCGCCGCACTTCGCCAGCTTGATGTTGATGCCGTCCACGGCGCCGACCAGCGGCGGGATGTCGGTGGCCACGACGCACGACTCGTCGGCGATGATCGGCAGCGGCGACCGCTCGCGCACGAAGCGAAGGCCGGCAACATCGTGCGCCGGGAGCGGCTGCTCGACGAACTCCACCCGGTGCTCGACGAGCACCTCCATCATGCGCAGCGCGTGCTTGGCCGACCACGCCGCGTTGGCATCCACGCGCAGCACCTTGTCCGGCGCGCTCTCGCGAACGATGCGCAGAATCTCGGCGTCGCGGTCGGTGCCGAGCTTGACCTTGAGTATCGGGTACTGCTTCGCTTCGGCGACCTTGCGCCTGAGCTCGGCGTCGTCGCCGATGCCGATCGTGAAGCTCGAGCGCGGCGCGCACCGGGGCGTGAGCCCGAGCATGCGGTGGAGGGGAACGCCAAGGCGCTTGGCGGCGAGATCGTGCAGCGCCATGCTCACCGCCGCCCGCGCGGCTCCGTTGCGGCCGATGGTCCTCGCCAACTCGGCCTCGGTCGTCTCCAGCGACCAGGCGTTCGCGTCGCGCAGCACGGTCGCCAGCAACGGCACGAGCGCCGCGACGGAATCGGCCGTCTCGCCGTAGTACTTGCTCGGTGCCGCCTCACCCCATCCTTCGGCGCCGTCGTCGTCGGTGACGCGCACCCACACCACGCGATACTCGCTCGCCCCGCCACGGGCAATCGTGAACGGGTGCGTGGTGCGGAGGGTGAGAATCTCGTGCGCCAGCTTCATCGACCGGCGGGCGTGATACCTAGACGTCTACTTAACCACGCCGCGCGCAGCGGCGCGCTCTGGTTGGTCTGGGCGAGGTACGCGATCAACGCATCGGCCAGATCGTTCCCGCGCTGGTACCGCTCGGCGGGCGGCTTGGCCAGGCACTTCATCGTGATCACCGAGAGCGGCTCGGGCGCCCGCGAATCCACGACCTCTGGGGATGGCGGCGACTCGTGCACGTGCTTGTAGCCGATGGAGTAGGCGTCGGCGCCGTCGAACGGCGGGAAGCCCACCAGCATCTCGTACAGCAGTACGCCGACCGCGTAGAGGTCGCTGCGCCCGTCGACCATCTTCCCCATGGCCTGCTCGGGCGACATGTAGTGCGGCGTGCCCATCGCCCGTCCGGTGCGCGTGAGGCGGTTGTGAAAGCGCGCCGTCGCGATGCCGAAGTCGGTGACGAGCGCATTGCGGTCTTCATCGAACAGGATGTTGTCCGGCTTGACGTCGCGGTGGACGACACCTTTCCGATGCGCGTAGTCGAGCGCGCAGGCGACCTGCGCGGCGACCGATGCCGCCAGCGCGGGCGCGACGGTGCGCTCGCGCACGATGAGGTCGGCGAGCGCTCCGCCTTCCATGAAGGGCATGACGAGGAAGACGGTCCCGTCCACATCGCCGTAATCGAGAATGGAGCAGATGTGCGGGTGCGCGAGCTGCGACGACGCCTCGGCCTCCCGCCGGAAGCGCTCGCGCATCTCCTGATCGCGCGCCAGGTGCGCCAACAACACCTTGATCACGAGCGGGCGGCCGAGCTCGGTGTGCGTGGCCAGATACACGTGCGCCATCCCGCCGGTGGCCAGTCGCTTGAAGATGCGATAGCGACCCCCGGTGACGCGCCGCACCAGGTCGAGCTCCTCGTCCGGCCGCTCGGTGGGAAGATCGGGCAGCTCGGGCAGCTCGACCGCGCACTTCGAGCAGTGCACGGCGGCCGCGCGGTTCCAGGTGCCACAGTCGGGACAGAACATCCGCTACGCTCCGAAGTCGATGCGCACGAAATCGTACGGCGGCCACGGTCCGGTGAGATCGAACTCGAGCGCCTCGCTGCGCCGTGCCTGCTCGGCGACGCGCTCGGCGAACTCCTCCCAGCCCGCGCGCGGCACGAGGAACGCCGCGCTCAGGTCCACCGGCATCTCGGTGGTCTGCCGCAGCGGCAGCGCCGCCGCCGCATCGCGCCGCAAGGTCCGGAAGGACTCGGCGGCCAGCGCGGTTGCGTCGGCCGCCGCCTCATCGGTCGTGTGCTCCTTGCGCCGCACGTGGAGCCGGGCCTCGCACCGCCCTTCCACGAAATGCAGCCCTTCGGCGAGGGCGATGTGATTCATCTCCAGCCAGTGAACCACCTGATCACTCGACCGAAACACCGTTCCGAATGGCGCCGGGAGAATCGTCCCCCGCTGAAAGACGGCCTCCACGACGCGCAGGTAATCATCCAGCTCGCCGTCATCGGTGTCGACGACCCGGTACGGCGCACGACGCACCACCGCGCCCAGCTCGCGAAACGTCACCACCGACACCCTCGGCATCGGTGGTACGACCTCCTCGTCGCCGAGCAGCTCTACCCCGAACAATCGCAACCCGTTCAGAGCCATCGGCGCCACTTGAGGAGCGCGATCAGCGCACCCCCGAGCCCGACCTGCAACGCCAGCATCAGCCAGAACCCGAGCGGGTTGTCGGCGAGCGGGATGCGGACGAAGTTCATGCCCCACATCCCGCTGATGACGACGAACGGAATGCTCAGCGTCGCGATGACGCCGAGGCTCTTGCTCACCTTGCCGAGCTGATTGGAGACTTGCGTGAGGTACGCGTCCAGCGTGCTGCTCAGCAGATCGCGATACGTCTCGAGCGCTTCCGTGATGCGGAGGACATGGTCGTAGATGTCGCGAAAGTAGATCTGCGCTTCCGGGTGGAGCAGCGCCGACGGCCGGTTGGTGAGCACGTTGAACACCTCGCGCTGCGGGGCGAGGTGCCGGCGCAGGGAGAGCACGGCGCGCTTCACGCTGAAGATGCGCCGCATCGCGTTCGCGTCGAAGGTGATGAACACCTTCTCCTCGCACTCGTGCGTGAACTCGTCGATCTGGTCCAGCAGGGGGAAGTACGCGTCCACCGCGGCGTCCATGATGGCGTGCATCAGACGCTCGGCGCCGCGGGCCAGCAACTCGGGATTGCGCAGTATGTGGTCGCGCACCGTCTCGACGCTGCCCACCTTCTCGGCGTGGACCGTGACGAGGTAGTTCGACCCGAGGAAGAAGCACACGTTGAAGGTGTCGAGGTCGTACGGATCCTCCGTCTTCTCGTCGAACCGGACGCCGCGGATGATCGCGAAGAGGTAGCCGTCGTACTCTTCGACCTTGACCCGGCTGTTCGGGTTGAGGGTGTCCTCGATGGACAGCGGGTGAAACGCGAAGAGCTTCTCGAGCAGGGCGTGCTGATGGCGGTTCGCGGCATCGATGTCCACCCACAGCTCGCCGCGCTTCGACCGCATCACCTCGACCAGCTCGCGCAGCGGCAGGTTGTGGCGCACGCCCCCATCGCCGTCCCAGTACAGGCTGGCCGGCAGGTTCGGCTCGCGCTCGGCGGCTGCCGGGCTCGTCAGATCGCCTTGGGGTACGGCCATTTCACGCCCCTGATGAGCTGGAATCCAATCGACCGCTCCCGCGACAGCTCCTTGATCAACGCCTTCTCGCGCGCCACGGCGTCCTTCGCCGCGCGCCATCCCCATCGGCGCCACGTGCGTCCGGCGATGTGCATCTTCTCCCGCCAGGTCAGCGACGGCTGCTGCGGCACCGACCCCGTCGTTCGCAGCCGACCCGGCGCGCCCGACGTCCAATCCTGTACCTGCACCTCGACGATCCCCGCGCCACGCAGCATCTGCTTCCACTCGACCAGCAGATAGGGACGCATGCCGAGACGCTCGATCGTCGCCTCACGCGCATCAGCCGGAATCTCCGACGTCCACGTTGGCTGCAGGAGCAGCACCATGCCCATCGGCTTGGTCACCCGCACCAGCTCGGCCACGGCGCGCTCGGGATCGGCGGCCGCCGACAGCGCGGGCTGCCCGATGGCCACATCGAAGACGCCGGTCTCGTGCGGAAGATCGTCCAGCGGAGCGTTCTGGTAGTGCAGCTGCAGTGGAGGCTGGAGGGATCGCGCGTGCTCCTCGGCGCGCTCGATGCTGTCTGGATCGGGATCCACGCCCGACAGCGAGGCGCCGGTGCGCATGGCGAGCCACTCGGTTTCTACGCCGTCGCCGCACCCGGACACGAGAATCTCCATCCCTGGTGACGCCTCCATGAGGCGCACCACCTCGCGATAGAGATCCTCACTGGTCGCGCGCCACCGTCCGAGCACCGCCGTCTGGACGAGCCGAAGCACCGCCGGCACGGGCGGGACGCGCGGGGAAGCGCTCATGACGAACATAGTATAGCGGACGGCCGGAGCCCGGACCAGAACGCGGACGCCCGTACCACGGGATCAGCGCAGCGCACGCATGTGCACGACACACGCTTGCCCGACACGTGGCGGGTTGTAGCCGCCTTCGAGCGCGCTCACCAGGCGCCCACCGCACCACGCGTCGGCGCGCTCCACCAACCATCGCGTGAGCAGCTCGACGTGCTCCATGTCGATGGTGAAGGCGCCCAGTGGATCATCGCGCAGACAATCGAACCCCGCCGAGATGAGTACGAGGTCGGGAGTGAACCGCTCGGTCGCCTGGTCGACGCCGCGCTGCAGGGCCTCCACGTAGTGCATGGCGGGCAGCCGCGGCGGCATCGGGATGTTCCAGACGTTGCCGATCCCGCGATCGTCGGCCGGCCCGGTGCCGGGATACCACGGCCACTGGTGCATCGAGACGAAGTGGATGTTCGCTTCCTGCTCGACGAGCGCCTGTGTGCCGTTGCCGTGATGCACATCCCAGTCGACGATGAGAACGCGCTCCGCTCCATGCCGCCCGCGCGCGTAGTGCGCGGCGATCGCGACGCTGCCGAACACGCAGAATCCCATCGCGCGTGCACGCAGCGCGTGGTGCCCTGGTGGACGCACGGCGCAGAAGCTGCGCGCGTTGCGACCGTCGAAGGCGCGGTCCACGGCATCGAGCACCGAGCCGGCAGCGGCGGTGGCCGCATCGAGGGACCCCTCGCTCACCACCGTATCCGGGTCCGGCCGGCCGCCGCCGGAGCGCGTCAGGCGCGTGATCCACTCGATGTAGGACGGGTCGTGCACGAGCGCGAGCTCGTCGACGGTGGCATGCCGCGACTCCGCGTGCTCCACGGCGGCAAAGAGCTCGTGATCGTCGCGCAGTGCCGTGGTGATCGCGCGCAGCCGTCCGACGTGCTCGGGATGTCCCCATCCGGTATCATGCCGGCCGCAGTCGGCGTGCGAGATGAAGGCGAGACTCATGGAGCGCCCCGCGCGCGTCGCGAGGCCCACTCCCCGAGCAGGAGGGCGAAGAGCACGGCGAGCATCCACCAGCGGAGCCCGCCGGCGCGCGGCATCGCTCCAGTCGCCGCGATTCGAGTCGCGGGTCCGAGCGCGGCATGGAGCGCTGCCAGGGGAGCGCTCTCACCCGCGGTGCCCTGACTCAGGGGAGCGGTGGCGCGATACGCGGCGCTGGCTACGACGCGAGACCACCACGCGCGATGCTCGGCCGGCGCGCCGTCGTCGGATGCGAAGCGCCAGCGCCAGCTCTCCTCGTAGCCCACCTGCGTCACGCGACCTGCGCCGACGCGCATCGCCGCCGCGGTCACGATGTCATCACGCGTCTCCAGGGGCATGGCGGCGTCGCGGAGCTTGACGAGAGGGTACACCGCCAGCGCGCCACGTGGCGTCGAGGACGCGAAGGCCGCGGTCTGTGCACGGCGCCGCGCACCGAGGGCCGCCGGAGCGAGTGGCGCCAGCGTCTGGCGGCGAGCCGATGTTCCGGCGAGCACGAGACCGCCGCCGCCACGAACATAATCCGGGATGGCGCGGATCTCCGGCGCGGACGTCTCATCGAGCAGCACCACGGCCGCGTACCGCGCCGTATCCGGGCGCCGTGGCTCCCCGAGGATCACGTCGACACCGGGTGCCACCGGCATGCGCGCGTCGATCCGCCACCCGGCTTCCTCGAGTGCCGCGATCGCGAACTTCGTTTCCCACCCCGGCGCGCCGATCACCAGCACGCGGCGCGCCATCACCGAGTCGTGCGCCACGGCCACTGCCTCGTGCGCACCGATCGCTGCGCGAACGCCGCCAGGCGGTATCGCGGCGGTGACGACCGCGCCCAGCGACTCCACCCGCGCCGTATCGAGGACACCGGCCCGATCGCGCAGCACGACGCGAGCCGTTCGCGGGCCGGTGGCAAGGACGCGCGTGAGCCCTCGTGGATCGCCGACCGGCAGCAGCTCGAGCGCGACGGCCGGCAGCGCATCGGACGTCCACGACAGCGTGGTCCCGGTACGGCGCAGCGCGACCAGCCAGTCCCGGCTTGCACGCGCCGGCACCGAATCGAGATGCAGGTGCGCGCTGTCGGGACCATCGAAGGTCCACGCCCGCAGGGCGGCGTCCAACGCGCGGCGATCGGCGCGCGCGATACCCGCCCGTCCGGGCTCGCGCGGCACCGACTGCCAGATCATGATCGCGAGCAGCACCACACTCGCCGCGCGCAGCACGTGCTCGAGGTGCGCTCTCATTCAGCGCGTGAGCGCATACACGATGAGGTTGACCGCGAACTTGGTGTTGTCCACGGAGAGAAAGCGCTTGTTGTCGGGGTGATACCCCCACTCCGAGCTGTAGTCCTTGTTGCTGTACAGGACGGCGATGCGGTCGCCGTTCCGATGGGCCAGGAGGTGCGTGTGCACGAGATTGTCGCCCCACCCGTTGAGCTCGTGGCTCGTGGTGGGCGGTCCTTCGGGAAAGGGAAAGAACGCCGAGTACAGCGTGTGATCGTTAGGCAGCTCGGCGAGCGGCCCGACGGTGGCGGTCAGCTCCTCGACCGCCGTCTTGTGAAAGGCGCCGTCGATGTCGTGGTTGTGGTCGTCCACGAACAAGATTCCTCCGCGCTCCACCAGCCGGCGTAGCATGCCACGCTCGGCGGCGGTGAACCGCACCGGGAGATGTCCCGTGAGGTACGCGAACGGGTAACGCAGCAGGTCCGGTGACGATAGCGGAACGATGAGCCCGGTGGGCGCCACCCGGATGCGGGTGTAGCGGGCAATCGTGTCGATGATGTTCGCCGGCACGAGCGGAGCGCTGTCCCAGTCCCCCGACTCGTACTGCACGGTCACGAAGACGAACTCGCTCACCATGCGCCGTCCCAGCGCGGCAGGCGCGCCCTGCTTTCCGGCTCACCGGTCAGCCGGCGGCGCGCCGCCACGAGCGCGTCGGTGGCGTCGCCGCCGGCTCGCAGCCGATCGATCGCCTC
>DATFFQ010000111.1:0-9024 GCA_035249955.1 Gemmatimonadaceae bacterium | reverse complement strand
CGTCTAGCGGGTTCGTCGCGATCGTCTTGCTCAGCCGCCCCAGCGTGTCGTACTCGGCCAGCGTCACCGCGCCGTTCGCGCGCTCGAGCCGCGTGACCTGCGCCGGCCACCGCGTATCGCGCCGGCTGAGCTTCGTGATCTGACCAAGCGCGTTTGCGATCTTCCGCGGAGCGCCGAAGCCGTCCAGCCAGAACGCCGTCGTGTCGTGCACCGGCGCCGAGCGCGGGCCGTCGAGGCGGGTGTACGCTACCGCAGGATCCACAGGTGTGGGCAGTCCGTTCGCCGCGAAGCCCAGCGACTCCACGGACCGGAACACATTCACGATCGAGTCCGCGGCGGCCAACGCGATGCTCGAGCGCACGAGCTTCCCGGCATCGTCGAAGGCCCGTGACGACAGCTCCCTCGGCCAGTACTGCCGCTCGCTCTACCACGTTCTTGAGCTCGCGTACGTTGCCTGGCCAGTCGTATTGCTGGAGCGCGTGCAGCGCCTCACCGGACAGTCGCACCGCAATCCCGCACGACGCACGTGCTCGCTCCATGAACCGACACGCGAGTACCGGCACATCTTCCGGGCGCTCGCGCAATGACGGCACCTGGATCACTACGCCGCCAAGCCGGTACGCCAGATCGGCGCGAATGCGCCGCTCGGCTAGCAGCGTCGCCAGCGGCTCGTTCGTGGCGGCGACCACCCGGAAATCGCTGCGCCGGTCGAGCCGAGCGCCCACCGGCCTGAACTCCCGCGTCTCGAGCACGCGCAGCAGCTTGGCCTGCATTCCCATCGCCAGTCCGGAGATCTCGTCCAGGAAGACGGTCCCTTTGTCAGCCTCGACGAGATAGCCCGCCGCATCGCTCGTGGCGCCGGTGAACGCACCACGCACATGGCCGAAGAGCGCGTCCTCGAACATTGTCTCGGCGATCGCGCAGACATTGAACGCCACCAGCCGGCCGCTGCGACGACTCGCGGCATGCATCGCCTGGGCGACGAGCTCCTTGCCGGCACCGGTTGGACCCTCGATGAGCACCGACAGCTCGGTAGGGGCGATCTGGCGCACCAGCTCGCGAACGCGAGCCATCGCGGCGGAGCTCCCGAGCAAGAGCTCGCTGACGCAATCGTGAGACATCCCCGCACCTCGGCCGTTGGAGATCATGGGTCGATCAGCAGCTTCTTCACCGCGGCGAGCAACGCATCGAGCAGCCGCGAACGACGGGGCACTGCGGAATCGGCCGGTATCGCCGCGTGAGGCGGCCTCACCACCACCGTGGCCGTCACGCTCCCGCAGGCGCCGCGCGCCGAGCAGATGCGTGCTTCTACCTGATGCGCCCCCGGCGTGACTCTGTCTTCGGGCGCCGCGGCATCCGCATCGCCAAGCGGTCCCCAGGCCTCGCTGCCGGACATCTGGAAGAGCGCCCGCCGGTCGCGGCCATCGACGAGCACCGAGAAGGAGCCCGCGTCGATCGGATCGCTCGGCTCTCCAGGCGTGAAGCGGAATACCACCACCGGCTTGTCGGCCGGCACGCTGCCGGCCGCGGGCGGCTGCACCAGCGCGATGGTGGGCGCGCGGTACGGAGCGAGCGCCGGCTCCTGCACTGCCGGCTGCTGTGCGACGAGCGGTACCGCGCGCACGACGTACGGTGAGATCACCAGCACGGCCACGGCGATGCCGCGCATGCGAACGAGATGGGTGGTCATGGCTACTCCTGGTTGCGGTCTGTCCCCTTATCCCAGTAGACAGGGCCGTGTGACGCGGGCCCGTGCCGCACAAAGCAGAAGCCCGATCTCGCGACGAGACCGGGCTTCTTGATATGAACCTGCGAGCCTAACGAGTGTAGCGAGCTACGCTCAGGTCCGGTGATCGCACCAGCGCAGGATCACCGTGCCGAGCACGCGGCCCGGCTCGCGCGGGATGACCACGGGAGGGAATGCCGGATTGAGCGAGCAGAGCTCCAGCCGCGCGCCCTCGAGGCGCCCAACGCGCTTGAGCACGTAGCCGTCGTCGGGCCCGCGCGCTACCACCACTGAGTCGCGCGCTGTCTCCTCCCCCAGCTTCACCAGCACGACATCGCCAGAATGCATGAGCGGCTCCATGCTCTCGCCGCGCACAGTCAGCGCGAGATACCGCCCCGCCGGGACATCGGGTGGCAGATCCACCCATGCCTCGCACGGCTCATCCCACAGTTCCCGCCCAGCACCGGCGGCAACCGCCATGTCGAACAACGGCGCACAGCCGGCCGCAGCTGCTTCCTCCACCGCATGAGCCGCCGACGCACTCGCCGGTGCCCGACGGACCGACGGACAACGCCCTGCTACGCGATCTGCTAGACGGGCGGCGAGGAGGCGCTCGTGAAGTCGCGCCGTCATGTCATCTACGGCACGCCGGCTCGATGCACGTCCCTCGTCCCGTGCACACAGATCCTTCGCCAGCCATCGCAGAAAGCGCTCATCCGTATAGAACGGCGAATCGGGCCGCCGCATCTCGGCGCGTGCGGCCAACTCGATCAGGCGGTCGAGCTCACGCCCTTCACGATCGTCTCTACTCATTGCTCACCTTCTTTGGGTTGGACGACGGACCCCTTTCTCCATGCTCGGCGTCAATCGTCGCATCGAGCCGGCGAAAGAAGTGCTCCAGCGCATCGTGCTCGCAGCCGGAGATGGAGTGCCAGTATTGCTTGGCGGTGAGTGCCAACCGCCGGCGCAGCCGCTCCAGCTGCTTGCGGGCGGCGGCGTGCGAAATGCCGAGCCAGCACGCGATCTCGCTCTGTGGCACATGTTCGCTCACCCACGCCAGAAGCAGTCGCTCGTCGCGACTCAAGCCCTCGTCGAGCAACGACGCCAGCAGCTCGACACCAGGTGCCAGGGGCAACGGCTCCCACAGAGGACCGGCTGATTCGCGGAGCGCCGCCTGCGAGGACAGCGACGGATATGGCGGCTCGTTTTCCCCGCCATTGAGTACCGACATCTCTCCGATCCGCCGCCGACTGCGCTCCAGATTGAGTAGGCGATTCTTGAAGCACGCGACCAGGTAGAGCTCCATCGACCGCGGGTAGCGCCGGCTCTTCAACAGGCGGATAGCGACATCGGTCAGCACATCAGCAGCGACGGTATCGAGGTCTGCCCCCTTCAGGCCGACGCGCTCTGCGAAATTGATCAGCATTGGCCGGTAGCGCGCCACGAATTCGTGCAGCGCCAGGTAGTCATCGCGTCGAATCAGCTCGACGAGCCGCTGCACTGTTAGCTTGCGGTAATACTTCCGTACGTCGCTCCCGCCACTCCCCGCCTTCTCTCGCGCCACGGCCCGCTCCATTGCTCGGTGATCGAGTCGCCACCCTTGCATGGCTTCCCCTTCATCCAGTAGACGCCACCGTGTGACCTCGATCAGGAAGACGGGACACCCTCGCGTCGGTAGCCGTGACGTGAGGTGACCGGCGGGCTTCCATGATCACCTTGCGCCACCGCGAGCCGCTTTCCTCTTTGTCGGCTCAGCCACCGCCGCAGCAGCAGCTCGATCCGCTCGCGCACCTGGGCCCCCTGCTCGCTCGTGCTGACCTCGAGGAGCCGCATCCGCAGTCTGTCGGCGCGCGCCGCACGGATCCCCTCACGCTCGGCGGCCGCGACGAGATCGAGGGCGTCCAGCAGCCGGCCGGCGCGCTGCTGGAGATCCTCGTTCACCGCGGGCGCCGGCTCGCGCACCATTCTCACCGGCAACGGCACGCGATGCTCGCTCACGTGCTCCCGCGCCCGCTGCGTCTTCACCATCTCCTCACGGCTCGGTCGCTGCCGGCTGGCGGTGAAGCCCAGGTTCGCCAGCGCGCGGCCGATCGCCGAGGTCTCGGCGTTCTCGAGACAGGCCACGGCGTTGATCTCTCCGTCCCCTTCCCGCTCCGACGCCCACCCCGTCGCTGCGGGCCGAGCGATGTCGGAGGTGCGGTAGATCAGCGCGCGAAAGGTGATCTCACCAGCGCTCCGCGACACGAGCTCGGTGATGATCCGCCCCTCCGGATACCGCTCGTAGAAGAGCGCAATGCGATCGGCCACCGGCGCGTAGTCGGTGGGATCGAACTCGGTGTCGGTCTTGGGCATACGCCGCTTCCCTCTGGAGCCAGGGGAGGCGAAGGTAATACCGAACAAAGACCGAAGCAAGAGACGTGCTGCGTCGTTCCTAGGGCGGGAACGAGAGGGCTGCAACGCCTTGACGCGCCACGCGCGACGTGCGACGCGCCTTATCGCCTCGCCGGCTCGGCTCTGAGCTGCTCCAGCGACTCGGTCACCGAGCGCAGCTCCTGCACGATCGCGGGGGTGAAGCCCACGTCCACCAGCCGGTCGTGCACGCGGCGGTACCATCGCACCGTGCCATCGCGACCCGCGGAGAAGCGCGACCACACCGTCTCGGGAAACTCGGTGCGGCGGAGGTCGGCGAGCAGGGTGCCCGCGGTGTGTAGCGCGTCAGCGGCCACCACCCATCGCGCGCGGTCGTCGGTGTGCCCGAGCCTGACGAGCAGATCGTCCTTGCGCTCGTCGGCGCTCAGCTCGATCCCATCGTCGTCGTAGCGCCGCTCCACCACCTTGAGCGCCGTGTCGAGCACGTTGAAGCCGAACTTGTCGCCGATGCGCCGCTCCATCATCTCGCCGGTATACGACTCACGCACGTAATCGGCGACCGCGCTCTGGAGGATGCCGGCGACCACCGTGTCCTCATCCTGCCCGTACCGAGTGAGGATCACGGCGACGTTGGCGGGCTGCGTGAAGTAAGGGAGGCGCGTCCCTTTGCGCACCTGCTGGTCGTGGTGCTTGGCGGCGAACGCGAACGCGTGATTGATGCGGTCGGAGTAGCCGGTGATCATGCGCCACTCTCCCTACCATATCCGCCACGCCGGAACCAGCGCACGATCTTCTCCAGCCCGCGCCGATCCTCATCGTCGAACGCATTGAGCTCGGCGGAGTCGATGTCGAGGACGGCGATGAGCTGCCCGAGCCGGCCGAACACGGGCACCACGATCTCCGACCTGGCGCGCGCATCACACACGATGTGCCCGGGGTAGAGACTCACATCGGGCACGAGCACCGTGCGCTCCTGCTTTGCCGCCACGCCGCACACGCCCTTGCCGAGCTCGATCTCGAGGCAGCCGAGCGTCCCCTGGTAGGGCCCGACGCGCAGCAACCGCCCGGGCTCGACGACGCGATAGAAGCCCGTCCAGAGATGCCCGAACGCGTGATGGATGAGCGCGCTCATGGTCGCCATCGCCGCCACGTCGTCGTCGATCCCGGCGAGGACCGCCTCGATGTGCATCTCGAGGTCCGCGTACGCCTGCACCTTGGGCACACCGCGCAGGTCGATGGTGAGCTCGGCCATGCTCGGAATCTAAGCGTGAGGCGCGTGGCGGGTAGCGGCGTGGGGGAGAGAGACTGGCGCCTGGAAGGTCAGTGAAAGAGGTGACGAGAGTGGAGTGAGTGATAACGACTAGGGTGAAGAGCATGAGAGGGGGTGACGAGTCCATCACCCATCCCATGCTCCTCACCCTGGCAGTTGTCACTCACTCCACTCTCGTCACCTCTTTCACTGACTTGCCAGCCTGGCTACTCCCAACCCTACCACGACTCGCCAACTCCTACTACCGCCCTCATCGGCGTCGTCGGCGTCACCGACGAGACAGCCAGGATCGGTAAGTCCGACTCCCAGGCGACGATGCCGCTCACCGGCGCGCCTGCCTCGCGGATCGACGCAATGAGGTTGCTCAGACTCACCAGCTGAGTGCCGGCGATACGCGTGCAGACGGCGACGGGCGCGCCGAGCTTGCCCAGGAGCCGCAGCACACCAGGTCCGGGCTCCGGCACGTGCAGGATGACGGCGTCGTACCGGCCACGCATGTGGGTGAGCTCTCGCGAGAGCTGCTGGAGCACGAGGTCGGAGATCTCCGCGCTCGTGAAGTGGCCGCTCGAGATGACGTCGATGTGTCGATCGCGACCGACCATCACCTGCCGCACGAGCGCCGGCCAATCGGTGCCCGTCGACAGCAGGTCGGCCACCCCCGGCGTTGCCGGAATCCGCAGCACGCCGGCGATGCTGCGCTCGTCGAGATCGAGGTCGACGAGCAGCGTCGTGCGCGCCCGGTGCGCCGACACCGAGGCGAGATTCGCGGCGACGATCGCGCTCACCTCCGGCTCGTCACCGGCGATCACCACCGGATGAAGCCCGCCCGCCCCCTGCATTACCTGAGTGAGCAGCGGCTCATAGCTCTCACCGGTGCGCTCGATGAGTGGCGAGATCTCACGATCGGAGCGGCGGCGCGTGCGCTCGGGTGGATTGCTGGGCATCCGAAGCCGCGCGAGCACGGGGACGCCGCCTGCGTCCTCGGCTTCATGGTCATCGGCCACGCGCGGCCGGCGCGCCTCGTCCACGAAGGCGGCAGCGAACGCGATGGCCAACCCGATCACCAGCGCCGCGCCGAACATCGCCGGGAACGATGCGCCCACCGCGGCCACGCGATTCGCCTGCGCGGTGCTGTCATCGATCGCGCGGAGCAGCGCTCGCGCGCGCGATAGCGCCGTGCGCGCCTGCGCCACCGAGCGCACGGCCGAGTCGCGAGCGATTGCCAGCGGGAGCGTATCGACGGGCGGACGTACTTGGGGCGGTGCCGGCGGCGCCGCCAGCCGCGCCAGCTCGGTGCGCATCGCCAGCCGCTTCGCCTCGGCGCGCTGGCGAATCACCTCGCCGATCTCCGTGGCGCGCGCCGTGAGCGCGATGAAGACCGGATCGACGCCACCCGTGGCACCGAACGCCTCACGACTCTTCTCCACGACGGCGAGCGAGTCGAGGAGCCGCTTGATCCTCGAGTCGCCGCGAAGCTCCGGCGATTCGCCCAACGCGCGATACGATGCCGGAAGCGGCGCCGACTCCACGCGCTGCAACAGGCGGGCGAGATTCGCCGTCCCGGCGGTGAGCGCCTGTCGCCGGACCCGTTGCTCGGCGGACAGCGTGTCGACGTGCGCAGCCTGGTGCGACTGCTGGAGCTCCGTACGCGCCTGTGCGAGCCGGTCATCGGCGACCGCCAGCCGCGTCGTCGCGCCGGCGAGCGCGCGGCGGAGCCCGGCCGTGTCCGGACGCTCCGTCGTGCGCGGCACCATCTCTCGCGCGGCACGGCGCGCGCTGTGTGGGATATAGAGGAAGATGGCGAGCGACACCACCGCCACCGGCGCGGTGACGGCAGCCAGCAGCGAGCGACGCCGGCGCGCATTGCTCGCGCGGCGCTTGAGCCAGGGCGTAAGTCCGCCCTTCGGCATCCAGGGCGGAAGCACTTTGTCGGTCATGGCTCCTCGCCGAAGGGATCGCCCGGCGGCAGGCGCAGCGCCGGTGTGGGCTCGGGCAGCTCGCGCCGCTCGAGCCAGCGCGTGAAGTCGCCGGCGATCGCCCGCCAGTGCGCCCGCGCCATGTCGCTGCCCTGCGCTCCGAGGCGGTTCGCTCTGTCGCGGAGCTGCGAGATGTGCAGATCCACCAGCCCGCGCACCTCCGGCGACGCAGCCGTGTCGGCGGCCAGCGAGAGCAGCCGGTCGGCCACCGCACGCTGGCCCACGCGCTGGAGCGCAAACAGCTTCGGCGACGACGCGACCGAGCGACCCCATGTGCCGGCGACGAGCGCGTCGATGGCCTCGCCGAGCGTGAGTGCATCGTCCGACCGCGTCGCGAACTGCACCAGCCGCGCGGCACGCTCACGCTGGAGGATGGCGTCGACGATGAGCTGCGCCAGCGAGTGGGCCGCGCCCAGCTCATCGAACGCCGGACGGGTGCGGCTCCCGAAGAGCTCGACATACGGCGCGTACGAGTACGGCCGTGGCGCGAGCAGTGTGACGACCGTATCCGGGATGGCCAGCTCGTTAGGCTGGAGTGCCGCGATGAGCATCGACAACGCATCGCGCTGCTGCTCGCCAGGGACGGGACGCGTGGCCTGTGCCCCGTCGCCGCGCATGGCGTAGCTGTACTCCATGCCGCCGATCGTCTTGGCCAGCGAGTTGAGCGCGAACCGGTGCATGAGATACACCGGCGCGAAGCGCTCCTGGAGCAGCGCGATCGGCTCGCCAGGCCGGATGTTGCGCTCGCCGAAGCGCGAGATCGCGGCACGCCGCACCGCCATCTGCTGATTGAGGAACTGTGCCGGTCCGAGCTCATCGTCCCACAGACTCGTGCGCGGATCGGCCGCGAACTCGGGACGCGCCTCGGCGTCCGACAGGAACAGGTAGCCCTTGCGCAGCCCCTCGGCCATGATCGCCCGTAGCGAATCGGCCTCCGACGCTTCGGGAAAGATCCCGTATCCCCAGCGAATTGCCCACACGTCCCATTCCCCGGGACCCACATCGTACACTTCGCTCACGTCGATGCTGCCATCACGGCGTAGCCGCACGCGCGGCGGCGGATAGTCCATCACCGAGCCGCGCTCGTAGGTCGATGCGATGTAGTTGTGCGCGATCCCCAGCGTGTGGCCGATCTCGTGCGCGGTCACCTGCCGCACGCGGCCCAGCACGAACGAGGTTTCCGCCGGCGCGATGCTTCCGTCCGGTGACACGCCCATCAGTCCAGCGTAGAGGTTGTACGAGGTGCGCGCCCGGTGAGAGTCCATGCGCGCCATCGCCTTGATGATCTCACCGGTACGGGGATCGCCGAGCGAGCCACCCACCGACCACCCACGCTCGTGCCGATTCACCCACTGCACCACGTTGTATCGTACGTCCATCGGGTCAACACCTTCCGGCAACAGCTCCACCCGGAACCCTCCCCTCAACCCGGCGGCGTCGAAGGCCTGCACCCACCACATCGCGCCGGCCATGGTAGCCGAGCGGATGGGCTCGGGGATGCCGCGATCTATGTAATAGACGATTGGATTGCGAATCGGGCTGTTCGGGTCGGCGGGGTTCGCCCGCTCCAGGCGGTGCCGCGAGATCCAGCGCTGCTCCAGGGGCATCTGGATGGGCTGGGCGTAGTCCCGGAAGCTGATCCCGAAGTAGCCCGCTCGCGGATCGAGCATCCGCGGCCGATA
>DATFFQ010000110.1:0-7535 GCA_035249955.1 Gemmatimonadaceae bacterium | reverse complement strand
AAACTGCCCGCGGCTTACCATCTGTCCTTCCTTCACCGAGAGCCGCACGATGCGCCCGGTGATGTCGGCACTCAGGTCAACCTTGGTGCGTGGCTCGACCTGACCGCTGGCGGTGACCGACGCGACCAGATCGCGGCGCTGGACGGTCTCCATCCGCACGTCCGCCGCCTGGTTGCCGCGATTCGCCGCCACCGTGACCATCACCGCCGCCACCAGGACGATTGCGATCACGCCAATCGACCACTTGGTCCGTCGACTCATGGGCTCCTCTGCTATCGCAATGGACGGCCGACCGCGCTCTCCAGCGCGGCAAAGGCCTTGTGGTACTCGTACACCGCGGTGATCCGCTCACTCTCGGCGCGCTCGAAGGCGGAGCGCGCATCGCTGACGTCCAGGAACGATCCCGAGCCGACCCGATACCGCTCCTGCGCCAGCGCCAGCTCCTCGCGCGCCTTCACCGCGTTGCGCTCCTGGATCTCCACCGCGCGGAGCTGCGTGACGAGCGTGAGATACGCCGCCGTCACATCGGCGGAGAGCTGAAGCTGCCGCGCCCGCACCTGATAGCGCGCGTCGTTGCGCTGCGCCACCGCCTCCTGCACGCGCTGCTCCCGGGTGAAGCCATCGAACAGCGGCAGCGATACCACCGCCGTGAGCGACATGGGCTGCCGGGTGAAGTCGAAGGGAAACTGGTCGTTCTCCGACTGGATCGCCTCGACCTCCGCCTGCGACAACACCGGGCTGCCGCAGCCGCCGAGCGGCGCCAGTCCGACCCCCGCGCGAATGGAGTCGCGCTGGAAGCAGCTGGCGCGCTGCACCTGCGCCTGACCGACCAGGAAGTTGTCGTTCGTGTACTGATAAGTGTAACCACCCCATCCAGTGCTGAGCGACAGGGAGGGGAAGTACTGCGAGCGCTCCACGCCGACGTTGAGCGACGCGACGCGGTCGCGAGCGCGCAGCGCCTCGAGACCCGGATTCTGCCGCTGCGCCATCTCCAGCACCGACTCCAGGGAGAATCCCGGCTCCGACACCGGAAACGCCGTCACGAGCTCGGTGTTCGGCGGCTGAGGGACGCCCATGGTCTGGAAGAGGCGGATCATGTCGATGTCCACCTGGTTGTGCGCCCTGAGCGCGGCGACCTGTGCCTGACCGAGCGCCACCTCCGCGCGCGCCACGTCGAGCTGCGTCGCCGATCCCACCGCGGCGCGGGCGCGCGACAGATCGAGCTGCAATTGCGCCGCGCTCACCAGCGTGTCCTGGAGCTGGGCGTTGGCCTGCGACTGGAGCACCGTGAAGTACTGCTGGGCCACGGTCGCGCGCAGGTTCTGCTGCGAGCCGGCAATGTCCGCCTCCACCGCATCGACGTTGGCTGACTGGAGGCGCGGATTGAGGAACATCGCCCGACTGATGTTGTAGCGGAGGCCCAGCGTGTACGACGACTGGTAAATGTCCGAGTCGGTGCTGAACGTCACGCCGTTGATCGGCTGCGCGCCTTCCTTGCGGTACTGGCCGGTAAAGGACAGGTCGGCGCTGGGGAGAAACGCACCATAGGCGGCACGCTTGGCCGCGGCGGCAGCGCCGCGGTCGTTGACCAGCTGCAGATGGTCGGGATTGTTGCGCGCGGCGAGCGCGATCGCTTCATCGAGTGAGAGCACTGGACCGGCGGTGGAATCGGCCGCCTGGCCCTTGACCGCGCCGGCTGGCGCCATGGCGATGACCAACAGCACCGCCAGCGGTACGAGCCGCCTGAATTGCATTGTGAATTGCCCCCGGAGATGGTTCCGCGCACCCGTACGCGGAACCCTGGTAAGGAGTTTCAGTGAGGGTGAAAGCAAAAACGCCCCGCGCTCGGGCGGGGCGTGTGGCGCGTCGTGCGATCAGCGCGGAGGCCGATCTCGCACGGCGACGAGCCCGCGCGCGTCCAGCGAAATCTTGAGGACACGACCCTCCGCATCGACCCAGATGTGACGGGCGCCGCCATCGGGCTCGTGCAGCACGATGTGGCGTGCGTCGAGCGCCGTTCCACCGATGCTCACGCGCTCGGAGCCCCGCGATTCCACGCGCATGGTGACCTGCACGTTGCGTCGCGGAATCACGACCGGGATCGAGCCCGTCCGGTTCCCCTGGGCTACAAAGTAATACTGATGGAACACATCGTCATCGAGCACCAGGGCGCCCTCGGAGACGACGTACTCCTTGCCCGACTCGCCACGCGGCGTCCGCACGCGCCCGCTGAATCGTCCCATACCGATCTCGCCCCGCAACCGCTCCGTCACCTCACTCCCCACGGCCACCTCGACCTGGTAGGCCACGGGGCGTCCGCTCTCTGTCGCCCGGAGCGCCGGCGCGATGCGCTGGTCGTCGTACGAGACGGTGGCAAACGCCACCGTGGTGGCCCCGCTGCCGGCGCCCTCACGACGGATGGTGAACTCCTCCCGTCCCACGCGGGTATCGCCGCGGAAGATGGTGAAGCTCCCCTGATCGATCACTGCCTGCGCGCCAGCCGCCAGTGGCGAGGCGGCCAGGGCAAACCAGACCAGCGATGCGTATCGCATATGGTGAGTGTATGATACCCTGTTGTGGGGCAAGGGGGTCCGTCAGTCCTCGACGGGCGCGAGAAACATGCGTTCACTCAGGCGGGTCCGGATTCGCTCGTAAATCGCCCTCCCCTTCTCGGCCGAGGCCAGCGTCGGCCGTCCAACCGACCCGGCACTCTCCTTCGGGACGCGCATTTGCCCACGCCGGTAACGCCTTACCACTTCTCGCGATACCATATGGTCCTCGGCCAGCGCCATGTGTACCAGCTCCGGCGCCAGGTACAGCATCAGCGACGTGTCCACCTCGTCGCCATGCATGTGCTGCTGCTGCCCCTCCAGCAGGTCCGCCAGATTCACCGCGAACACGTCGACCACACGCACGCGAGAGACCGACGTGATCACCGTCGCCATCGCCTCCTGATGCGGGTCGTGGTCGTGTGCGCTCAACAGGATGAACTCGCGGAAGCCCGACGCCTCCCACGACGCCAGGAGATCGTTCAGCATTCGATGGAGCGTCTTGCGCCGCACCGAGCCGTTGCCGGGGAAGTCACGCTCGGTCACCACGTTCACGCCGTACTCCACCGTGGGCGCGCGGATCACGCCGTACTCGGCGGAGAAATCATCGGCCAGACACTCGGCGATGATCGTCGCCGTGCCCATGGGAAGGTGAGGTCCGTGCTGCTCGCAGGTGCCCACCGGAAGGATGAGCCGCGGATCCTCGGCCACCACCCGCGCTACATCCGCCGGCGTCATGGTCTTGAGCAGCCGCGGCTGACGCCCGTCGCCGCGAAGAGGAGGAGCCATCTCGTCTCGGGATGAGAAGGGCATGACACATCGGCCCCAGCAGCCGGGCCGGACGCTGCCGCATGCGTGGACCGCGGTAGCCGGCGCGTCCATCGTCGCGGGCGCGTACTGGCTGCGCTCGCCCGGGCTACGCTACCTCGTCATCTGTGCGGCCGCCATGGTCGCCGCGCTGTTCCTGGCGTTCCGGCTGCCCAGGCGAACCAGGACGGCAAGCGTGCTGGTGGTCGCGGTGGGGTTGCTCTTCTCCGCCGGTGCGGCGGTGTGGCAGCGCGACCTGTCGCGCATCGAGCGCGACTGGCCCGCCTATCGACAGGGGCTCATTCGAAGTGCGGAATCACACCTCCATCGAGAGCTCTCACGCGCCCTCGCGTCGCTGGAGCGACGCGCCAGGCAGGCGCTCGACGTCCCGGTGCAGAGTGCGGAACGAGAGGGCGACGCGGCGTCCGGCGCCCTGGAGCACCTCGTGGCCGGCGGCGCCGAAGGCGGCGTGGTCGTGTACGACCGAAATGTGCCTCGGGCCTGGGCCGGCCGTGTCCACACGCGCACCGACACGCTGAGCGCGGGCGTCGGCGCCACGTACAGCGCGTACTACGTGTCGCTGCACGCGGTGGCACGGAGCGCGCAGCGTCGCGCCGTCGTCACGTTGCTGGTGCACGCGGAGCCACCGGCAGACCAGCTGGCCGATGCGCTCGACGAACCGGTGACGCGCCGCACAGGCGTGCTCACGTTCGAGTATCTCACACCGGAGCGCTCCGACGAACCGGGCGTGCTCCACCTGCGCTCCCAACAGGGGCGTGGCGATACCGTACTGCGCGTGCGCGCCGTGCCACCCGGACCCGAGCAGGCGCGCCTCGACGCCATGGCCCGCTCGCGCCTCTCCGGCAGCCTGCTGCTGCTCGTAACGCTCATCCTCTTCGTCGCCGCGGCGTGGCGGCTGGAGCTGGCGCTCGGCTGGCGGCTCGCGCCGCTCGGCGTCGCGCTGGCGTGCATCGCCCTGGTGCCGCTGAATGCGTTCTCGAACGCGACGGTGCTGTTCGATCCGACCGTGTACTTCGCCGAGCTCGGCGCCGCCTATACGGCGAGCGTGGGCGCGCTCACGCTGGCGAGCGCGCTCGTGCTGCTCGCGTTGCTCCTGATCCTGCGCTGGCGGTTCCCACTCGCTCGCTGGGCGGCGGGGGTCGTCGTCGTCGCGATCACGGTGGGTGGACCGTTCCTGCTGCGGGCTCTGGCGCGAGGGGTGAGTCCACCGCCGGGCGGTGTCACCACCGGACTGTGGCTGGCGTGGGAGGTGGCGCTCTTCTTCGCCGCGGCCTCGCTGCTCGTGGCGGCCACGGCGGCCGGTGGACGGCTGCTCCAAACGCGGCGCGGACTGCCGCCGTGGGTAGCACCGGCGCTGGCGGCGATCGCGGCGACGCTCGGTCCCATGATCGTGACGGCCCCTGGACGCTGGCCGCGCTGGTACGTCGTGCTCTGGATCGTCGTGATCGGCGCGCTCGCGCTCACCCGACGGCACCGCGCCGGCGTCCTGATTGCCGCCAGCGTGGCCGCGCTGGGCGCCACCACGCTGACCTGGAATGCGGGGTTGCGAGGCCGGATCGCGCTCGCCGAGCGCGACGTGTCGTCGCTGCAGAGCGTGGAGCCGGAGGTGGTGGCGGCGCTCGAGCGGCTGGGCGTGTCGCTCGCGCGCGACCTGCCCCCTCGGGGTGAAGCCGATCTGTTGCGGGCCTACGTGCGATCCGATCTCGCCGGCGCGGGCTACCCGGTTCAGCTCGCCCGCTGGTCGCCGCAGGGGGAGCAGACGGCAGGGGTACCGCTCGCGCAGATGCCGCGCCCCGAGGAGGACCTGCGGCACGCGGTGAACGAGGCGTTGCGAGCGGGGACGAGCGTGCTGCACCAGGTGAGCGGCGTGCCTGGCACGTTCCTGGTGCTCGCCGTTCCACATGGTCACCCCGAGGGGCTGGAGGGAGCGACCTCGGTGCTCGTGGCTCCCCGTACGCGACTCATTCCCGATGCGCCCTTCATCTCGCTCATGGGCGTCACCCCGCGCGAGCGAGGCATGCCGCCGTACGCGGTGAGCCTGGTGAGCGACGTCGACCCGGCGCGCGCCGAGGCGGGCGATGTCACGCGCTGGATGCGCGAGGGGAGCGAGCTGCACGGCAACCGCGTGGTGACCACGGCCGATGGGCCGGTGCGCGCGCACATCGAGATCGACCTCCGCTCGATCGACACGCTGGTGCAGCGAGGAACGCTCGTCGTGTTCCTCGATCTGCTGTTCATCCTCGCGCTCTGGGCGGTGAGCGTGTTGCCCGGTGGTGGCTTCCAACGCTGGACATCCGGCTGGCTGCGGCGGTGGCGGCACAGCTATCGGGCGCGCCTGACGATCGCGCTGTTCGCGTTCTTCGTGCTCCCCGCGCTCGCGTTCGCGGCATGGAGCTACCAGCGTCTGCAGAGCGAGGATCGCCAGTCGCGCGAGCTGCTCCTGCGTGAGACGTTGCGCGACGTGGCGGTGGGCGAGGCGTCTTCGGCGCGAGCCGCGGGTCACCACGAGGAGACACCGCTGTTCGTGTACCGCTCGGGAGAGCTGTGGCGCGCGAGCGAGCCGATCCTCGACGCGCTGGCCCCGATCGGCAGGTTCCTTCCGGCACGGCTGTACGCGGAGCTCGAGCGAGAAGGTGAGGTGTTCGGCAGTCACGTGCTGCCCGTCGCCGGCACCGATGCCCTGTTTGGCTATCGCGCCGTCGGTCGCACGGGTGGCGATCCGCTCATCCTCGGCGCGCCGGCGCCAGGCAACGACGAGGCGCTCGATCAGCGACGCCGCGACCTCGTCGTGCTGCTGTTGTTCTCCACCCTCGTGGGCGCGCTTGCCGCCCTCTGGTTGAGCGGCATCGCGGCGCGCTCGCTGGCCGAGCCGATCGGACGCCTGCGCTCGGCAGCGCTGGCGATCGCCGGTGGAGAGCGCGAGCCGCCGCTGGATCGCCGCCCGCCGGCGGAGTTCGAGCCCGTGTTCGCGGCGTTTCGGAGGATGGCCAGCGATCTGGGCGAGAGCCGTGCGGCGCTGGAGTCGGCGCAGCGCCGCACGGCCGCGGTGCTGCGCAACGTGGCCAGCGGCGTGGTGGCGGTGAATCGGGACCGCTCGGTGGCGCTGGCCAACCCGCGCGCCGAGTCGCTCCTTGGTCGTGCGCTGCCGCCGGGGCTGCCGCTCGCCACCATCGACTCGGCGGTGCTGCAGTCGCAGGTGTCGTCGTTCCTCGATTCGACCGAGGAGGAGCGCGAGCTCGAGCTCTCGCTGGGTGGACGGCAGTTTCAGGCGCGGCTCACGCGCCTGACGAGTGGTGCCGGGGGAGCGGTATTGACGCTCGACGATGTGACCGACCTGGCACGCGCGCAGCGCGTCCTTGCCTGGGGAGAGATGGCGCGACAGGTGGCCCACGAGATCAAGAACCCGCTGACGCCGATTCGTCTGGGCGTGCAGCACGTCCGCCGCGCGCACTCCGACGCGCGGCCGGACTTCGACACGATCCTCGACCAGAACGTGCGTCGAATCCTGGCCGAGATCGACCGACTGGATGAGATCGCGCGCGCCTTCAGCCGCTACGGCACGGCGCCGGCGAACCGGCTGCCCGCCCAGCGCACCGACGTCACGGCGGTCGTGCGCGACGCCGTCGAGCTCGAGCGGCTGGGTGAGAGCGAGATCGTGTGGCGCCTGCACGGCGCATCGGAGCCGCTGTTCGCCGAAGCGCGCACCGATGAGCTGCGCGAGGTGCTGCTCAACGTCCTCGAGAACGCCCGTCTGGCGAACGCGAGACACGTCGAGGTGCGCCTCGCGGCGAGCGATGAGCGAGTGACGATCGAGGTGATCGACGACGGCAGCGGCATCCCCGCGCACGTCCTGCCGCGCATCTTCGAGCCGCACTTCTCGACGCGCAGCAGCGGGAGCGGTCTGGGCCTGGCGCTCAGCCGACAGGCGGTGGAGGGGTGGGGCGGTGCGATCGCCATCGCCAGCGGGGAAGGGACCGGGACCACGGTGCGCGTCGAGCTGCCACGCGCCGGTGCACGGGCTGATCGCGACGGCGCCTGACGCGCGCGTGCGCCGACCATTCATCCCAGCCGACAACCGCTCGCCCCTGCTCGCCGCTCGCTCGGCAACCCGCCGTTGCCCGGACGGTGTCGAAGAGTGCAGATTTCGCCAGCATCTCG
>DATFFQ010000109.1:0-11765 GCA_035249955.1 Gemmatimonadaceae bacterium | reverse complement strand
GATCGGGGCACCCCCGAGCGCCTGCTGGCCGAGGTGCGCCACCGCCTCCTGCTGACGGGCGGCGGTGCGCAACAGCTCCTCGGCTTGGCGAGCCTCGTTGGCGTCGCCGCCGGGATGGAGGTGAAAGCGACCTAGGGCCATGGGTTTGAGAGTCCGAAAATGGGGCAATCGCCCTCGCCGGGCCACCCCGGTGGCCATCTCGGGGGCGTGAGCCGGGTCACCGTTCTCGGCAAGCCGCTGGCGCATCGTCGCTTAGATTCGCAGGTTAGTACCGTGCCGCGGCCGCGAACCAGGGCTTCCCCGCCCGCCGACGCCCCCGTCCAGCTCGACCTCGGAGCCGGTCCCGCGTTCGTCTTCCACGGCGGTATGGGGGAATCGTACCTGGATCGAGACGTGAATCTAGGGGGGGTGCTGGCGCTCGGCGCGCGTTTTCGCCTGGATGACCGACTGTCGCTGCGACTCAGCGGCCTTGGCGTCTCATACGGCTCGCGCTACACGGGGCCAGCTAGCGAGCTGGACGATGGGCTGGGCGGAGCCGCATCTCAAAGTCGTCGCACCGCTGTTCTGCTGACTGGATTGACGTACACCTTTCGTTAGGCACTGTGGTCGGTAGCAGGATGGTTTGTGCGACACCCGCTGTTACGTCCTCAGCTGCTCTTCGAACCAGTCCGCCGCTTCCGGTCCGGCAACCTGGCCGATCATCTCCAGCACGGCGGGCGTGGTGCGCATTCCCTCGACCATGAAACGCTCGAGAATCTGATCCATCACAGCGGTGCCGACGCGCTCCTCCAGCCGGTGAAGGAGAAACGGTGCCTTTCTATACGCCGTGCGCGCGTTGGGGCGCGTCGTGGATCCAGGGCTCCACACGGGTGGCTGGTCTGCACCCTGCTCGCGCCACTGCCTGACGATGCCGGCGTACGCACTGTCGTCCACGGAGGCGCGAACGTAGCGCGCCGACACGAACTCGGCGAACGCCTCGTTGAGCCAGTTCTCCGGCCCCGAAGAGACCGCGCCGCTGCTCCAGTAGTGGGCGACCTCGTGACAGACAAAGCGTGCCAGGGGGACGGTGGCCGTATCGACTATCCCGGCAATGACGACATAGTTCTTCCGCGCATACCCAGGACCATCGCGCGGCGCCAGTACAACCTTGACGGACGGTAGAGGCGCGCGCGAGCCGAAGCGCGCGTCGAGGTACTCCGCACACCGATCGGTCGTCGCCAGCACCCGGTCGATGACGGCCGGATCCCCGTCGACGTGGTAGACGCGACTCCGGTTCCCAACGGTGTAGCGCAAGGAGGGCGATGCCGCGAACGCAATGTCGACGAGCGGCACATCGTTGACCAACACGAACACGTCGCCCGAATCCGTCACGACCCCGCTGGTCACGACGGTCCAGTTCGCCGGTAGCGAGAGGCGCACCCGTGCCGTCATCGGCTGCGCAAAGCCCTCGACGACGGGGTGCCAGAAGGAATCCAACCCCAGCTCGACCCAATCCCCGCGGATGCTATTGATGCTGTCACCGGTAGTCCTGAATGCGCCGGCATACTCGATGTTCAACCGTGTCACGGAGTCGCCGTCGGCGCGCGGCGCAAATCGGATGGTCACCCGGTTGCGATCCGACTCGCGATCAGGTGGATTCTCGACGCGGTAGTCGGTGACACCGGTGCCGCTCAGCCGCGAAATGGACAGCGCGTCGTTCAACAGTAAGGTGACGCTGCGGCGTGTCGACGCGGTGCGGACCAGCGCGATGCTCCACTCTGCCCACAGTGACCCCGACGATGGATCGATTGACACGGCACCCTCATACACGGCAAGCCCCGTCCGAGCCGCTGGAAGGGCCGGCGTCGACACCGATGGACTGGCGCACGCGACCAGTGGGCCCGAGACCATCATCAGAGCGGCCATCCGGCCGTTGCGACACTTCCCCAGGTGCATGTCACCGCCAGGCTGTCTCATAGGTAGGATGTTGGAGGGGGTGTCATGCCTTGGGAAGCCACCCCCTGAGTCCCTCCTTGTTCAACTCGGCCACCAGGCGGACCATCCCGATGCGCGACACCCGCGGATGACCCGTAGCTGCTCGACTCGCCGGTCTACCGGCTTCGCGTCACCATGGGCGGCGCGTTACCTTGGCGTGTCACGCGGGCCCCTCACCACAGCGCAACCATGGTCACTCTCACCAGATCCGAATTCGAGCAAGCCTACGCTCGCGTCGCCCCGCACATCCACCACACGCCGCTCATGGGGTCGAAGACGCTGAGCGCGCGCTCCGGCTACGACGTACGCCTCAAGGCCGAGCTCTTCCAGCGCACCGGCTCGTACAAGATCCGTGGGCCGCTCAACAAGTTCCCGCAGCTCAGCGAGGAGCAGCGCCGGCGAGGCGTGATCTGCTCGTCCGCCGGGAATCACGCCCAGGGCGTGGCCCTGGCCGCTGCGATGTACGGCATTCACGCCGTCGTGGTCATGGCCGAGAACGCCACGCCATCGAAGGTGGAGGCGACGCGGGGCTACGGCGCCGAGGTCGTGCTGCACGGCACCATCTGGGATGAGGCGAACGAGATGGCCAAGCGCCTCTGCGCCGAGCGAGGGCTCACCTACATCCATCCCTTCGACGACGAGCAGCTCATCGCCGGTCAGGGCACGGTGGGATGGGAGATCGCGCACGACTGGCCGGACGTGGACGCGGTCATCGTTCCCATCGGTGGCGGCGGTCTGATCTCCGGCATCGCCATGGCGGTGAAGGCCATCAGGCCGGGCGTGAAGGTGATCGGCGTCGAGTCGTCAGGCGCGCCGGGCATGCAGCGCAGCGTCGCCGAAGGGCGGCTGGTCACGCTCGATCGCGTGGACTGCGTGATCGATGGGCTCCGCGTGAGGCGCGTGGGCGAGATCAATCTGTCGGTGGTGAGCCGATTCGTGGACGAGATCGTGACGCTCCCCGACCGCGAGATCTTCGACGCGCTCGTCTGGACCATGCACCACTGCAAGCTCGTCCCCGAGGGCGCCGCGGCTGCCCCGGTCGGTGCGCTGCTCCACGGCCTGGTGAAGCTCCCCGCCGGCTCCAAGGTGGTCTGCGTCCTGAGCGGCGGCAACGTGAATCTCGACCAGCTGCGCTCGCTCACCTGGAACTGATCCACTCGGCATCATCGCGCCGCTACGTGCGCAAAGCGGAGGCAAAGCCGAGCTAGGCCCCGCTATGGCTGGGGTAGTGAGTCGGTGACGGGGATCGTTGCCTGACGATCGTCGGCGTAGCGAACTCGCAGCTCGATACCGGTTGGGCCACGGGTCACGTCGATCACCTTCGACGGGCCTGGCGACGGTGGTGCCGGCAACGCCTGCATCGCCGGTGGGTACGGTGCGTACCCCCAGGCATCGAAAGGGAAATACGCGAAGGGAAGTGAGAAGAACACGAAGGGCTTGCGGTGGTGAAATCCGCGGAACGCGCCATGTCGCCCCCCCTCCTTCCCCAGGTCACGACGCGAGAACCCGCGTTGGTACACGCGCGGCCCACTGGCGCGGGCCGCACCCCGCGGCGCCGCAGGTGCCGCGCGCGACGCTCCACGTCCCTGATACACCCTCATCCCGCCGTCGCGCGACTGCGCCATGGACGGTTGCGCGTAGCTCAGTCCCACGAAAGCTGCTGCCACCCAGACCAGTATCGAGCGCGCTCGGCCCATACATCCCCCTTGAGACGCGACGGGACAACCCCCTCTCTCACGATACCCCGCGGCGCAGCGCCACGGGAGTCGTCCGCCGGGAAAGGCCTCCGTTGGGGAGTAAGGAATAGGCCTCGCTCCATAAGGCCGCCTGGCAATGGACCAATGGGAGTGATTCCCAGCGATGGACCTGGAGGCCTCTCTGCTCGGTCACCTAGCGACGGACTAAGCGTAGTAATTTCCAGTGATTCAGTGCTGAACAAGAGAGTAAGAGCGTAAAGGTGTGCCCCTTCACGCTCTCTTCTCTTACGCAGTACTGAATTACTGGAGATCACTACCGTTAGTCCCCTGCTACCGGGTCTAGGCAGAGGGACCTCCCGATTAGCCTCCTAGTCCGTTGCTCCCAGGCCGAGCAGAGGACCTCCACTTACTCTCCTAGTCCGTTGCTACCGTCAAGCAGAAATCACTCTCTCACATTGGCCTTCTCCGCACCGGCGGTGCCACGAGCACGGAGCACTCGGCGCGCCGCAGGAGCGACGTGGAGACGCTCCCCAGCAGCGCTCGCTCGAACGCCGAGTAGCCGTGGCTGCCGGCGGCGATGAGGTCGACCTCGCGGCTCTGGGCCAGCGAGAGAATCGCCTGGGCAGGATCGCCGCTCAGCATCACGGTTTCGAGTGAGACTCCCGAGGGTACCGGGAGTGTCTTGCGGAGATCATCGAACAGCGTCTCGACCAGCGCGGCATCGGGTAACTCCACCAGCGCAGGCTCGCCGAGCGCCACCTCGCCGGGCCTCACGTACGCGACTATGAGCGTGCCCGTCTCACCGAGCAGCGCACAGGAGGCACGCGCTGCCTGGATGGCCGGAAGGGAGAAATCCATCGCGACCACGGCGCTCCTGGGAAGCGCGGTGGTGTCCGGGGCCACGGCCAACACGGGAATCTCCGCCATCCGGATCGTGCGCAACGCGGTCTCGCCTCGCAGCGATCGCTCCACGAAGCGGTGCGCGCCGAGTCCCATCACCACGAGCTCGTACGCTCCCGGCCTCGCGATGCGCGAGATGACTCGTGCCGGGGGTCCCTCCTCGATTTTCACCGGCCATCGCGGCGACGCCGGATCGAGGCGGTGGCGCTGCTTTTCGATCCCCGACCACACCTCGGCCTTTCGCGGCAGGGTGGCGATCCACGGGTCGTCCTGACCGGTGAGAGTAACCGCGCCAAACCTGGGCGGCTCGTAGACGGTGAGAAGCTCCACATCGAGACCGTCACGGCGGGCGAGGGCACGGGCGATGTTGACGGCGGCGTCGGACTGTGGCGAGCCGTCGGTAGCCACGAGCAGGCGTGCACGAGAAGCTGAAGCAACGGCCCTGGGCTCGAGCTGCGCCGCGTCGCCGCGGTTGGATAGGGTGCTCTTCAGCACCGGAAAGGTGGCCACGGATGCCTCCGACGGAGAGAAGGTGCTCTCGGTACGCGATGCAAACCTACGACTCTCCCGGGTCCCCTTCTGTCGGGGGAAGGAGGAAGGTACGTCAGGCGGATTACCGAGCGTGGGTAGGATCGTGACCACGACCGGTGAGGTGCACCCGCCGGTCCTCGGCGCGTGTTAGATTCCCGAAGTCAGGGGCAAGCTTCGACGCGATATCGACTTCCACGGGGCTCGGAGGGTCATGAAGGAGGAGCAGCGCCAGTGACCGATACGCGGCCCACCCGGACCGTCACCACGTCGCGCGGCGAGAGCGCGGACGAGCTCCGTACCCGGCTCCAGCAGCTCGAGGCGAGGTTCGCCGGCATCGTGGAGATCGCCGCCGACGCGATCATCTCGATCGACGAGGCGCAGAACATCATCCTCTTCAACGAAGGGGCGGAGCAGATCTTCGGCTACAAGGCCGATGAGGTGCTCAACGGTCCGCTGGACGTGCTCCTCCCCACGCGCTTTCGCGCGACGCACCGGCAGAACGTAGCCGAGTTCGGCGCCGGCACCGAGCGCGCGCGTCGCATGGGACACCGCCGGGAGATCGCCGGGTTACGCAAGAGTGGCGAGGAGTTTCCGGCCGAAGCGTCCATCTCGCGCTATCGCATCGGCGATGCGGTCGTGTACAACGTGGTGCTTCGCGACATCAGCGAGCGCAAACGGGCCGAAGACCAGCAACGGTTCCTCGCCCTGGCCGGCGAGGTGCTGGCGTCCTCGCTCGATTACGACGTGACGATCAAGCAGGCTGTGGAGTTGGCCGTCCCCTCACTTGGTGAGGGGTGCGTCGTCGACGTCCTGGAGGAAAGCGGCGTACACGCGGTCGCCGTGGCGCACGCCGATCCCGAATCGCAACCCCGCCTCGCCGAGCTGCGCGGGCGCTACCCTCCGGACCTCGAGGGCGCGCACCCGTTCGCGCAGGCGCTGCGTGGCAAGTCCACCGTGGTGATATCCGGAGCGACGCCCGAGCGCATGTCGGCGGACGGTGTTATCGCCCTCCCCATCGCCCGCGCCATGGGGTGGCGATCCGCCCTCTTCATCCCGCTCGTGGTTCACGACCGCACCTTCGGCGTGCTGCGGCTCTTCAGTGCTCGGCGCGAGTACGGGCAAGACGAGCTCCGGCTGGCCGAAGATTTCGGCCGGCGGCTTGCCGTGGCGATGGAGAACGCCCGATTGTATGCCGATGCACAGCGTGCGATTCGCGCCCGCGACGAGACGGTGGCGATCGTCTCCCACGATCTGCGCAACCCCGTGAACGCGATCAGCATGCTCGCCGGCAACCTCCTGCGCACCGCCGAGGAGGACGCCATCCCGCCGTCACGGATCGAATACCTCAACGTGATCACGAGGGCGGCCCGCCAGGCGGATGCGCTCATCCAGGATCTGCTCGACATCTCGCGCATCGAGGCCGGCAAGCTGCGCATCGAGCCGGCCGCCGAAGAGCTGGCGAGCATCGTCGATGCGGCGGTCGGCATGCTGGCCCCGCTCGCCGCCGAGCGATCGCTCGAGCTGCGCTCCGAGATTCCAGCCGACCTCCCCGAGGTGCGTGCCGACAGCCCGCGCGTCCATCAGGTGGTCTCCAACCTGGTGGGCAACGCGATCAAGTTCACGAGCGCCGGGCGCATCGTGATCGGCGCGCGGAGAGCCGGCGGCGAGGTGATCGTGTCCGTCTCCGACACCGGGACCGGGATCGCGCCCGAGCACGTCCCCTATCTGTTCGATCGCTACTGGCAGGCCGTGCGCGGTCCTCGCTCCGGCGCCGGCCTCGGGCTGCCGATCGCCAAGGGGATCATCGAGGCGCACGGTGGTCGCATCTGGGTCGAAAGTCGCGCCGGTGAGGGGACTACGTTCTTCTTTACCGTACCCACGGTCGAGCCATAACGGGGCACGATGGCGGTCGGGTAGTGGTGCCCGTCGATTCTCCGTGAATATTTGAAGGAATGGCACATTCGCCGGGGGGCTCGTGACCGGAGATCTGATCCGCGTCGTGTTGGTGGACGATCACGCCGTCGTGCGAGCAGGGCTCAAGGCCGTGCTCGGATCGGCGCGGGACATCGAGATCGTGGGCGAAGCGTCCAACGGCCGCGAGGGAGTCGCGCTCGCCGAGCGTCTCAAGCCCGACGTGATGATCATGGACCTCTCGATGGCCGACATGGATGGCGCGGCGGCCACGAAAGAGATCGTGAGCAAGGGGCTCACCACGCGCGTGCTGATGCTGACCATGCACGCCGAGGAGGACTATCTGGTCCCGATGCTGGAGGCCGGCGTGTCCGGCTACTTGGTGAAGAGCGCGGCCGACCGCGAGTTGGTGGACGCGGTGCGCACCGTGGCGCGCGGGGAGGTGTACGTGCGACCCGCCGCCGCGCGCGTCCTCGCGAAGGGGCTCACCCGGAAAGACCCGGCGCAGGCGGAGCGCGACCGCTACGAGAAGCTCACCGAGCGCGAGCGCGACGTGCTGCGTCTCGTCGCCCAGGGGTACTCGGCGCCGGAGATCGGCGAGCGGTTGTTCATCAGCCCGAAGACGGTCGACACGTACAAGCAGCGCATCCAGGAAAAGATGGGGTTGTCGCACCGCAGCGAGTACGTACAGCTGGCACTCAAGCTCGGACTACTGGAACCGTAACGTCCCATGGCCCGAAAGAAGCGGGCTAGCCGGCGCGCGGGCAGGATCGCCGCCAGAGACATCGCGCGCGACGAGGATCTTCGGAAGGTTCAACCGAAGCTCCGGATGGTGGCGAACGGCAGCGAGAAGGTGAACGTGCTGCGGAGCGATCAGTCGTCGGTGCTGGCCTGCGACGACCGGGCGCTGCTCGAGCAGTACCGACCACCGGCCGAGGGGCGTGCGGTGGTGCGGCGGCGCCGCGAGCTGCCGGTGGCCGCGAAGCGCGGCTCGCTGCGCGCGATCACCGATTCCGTCCGCGCCAACGTGTTGATCGAGACGATCGACACCGGCGATGGCCGCGCGGCGAAGCGTCCACCCTTCCCCGGCCGGCCGCGCCGCAAGGGCAACGTCATCGCCGCGACGGTGACGTTGCGCCAGCTGCGCGAGATCGCCCAGCGCGACGACGTGAGCCACATCAGCTTCGGCGAGCCGATCACCGCGCCCACGCCGGTGGTCTCACCGCGCAAGGATGTGAAGCCCACGCCGGGACGCTGGCGCTTCGGCGGTCAGGGCCTTCAGCGAAAGCATCAATTCGGCAAGAACGTGCTGATCGGCATCATCGATGTGCACGGCTTCGACTTCGCTCACCCGGATTTCCTGGACGAGCAGGGCGGCACGCGCTTTCTGCGCATCTGGGATCAGGGCGGCGACATCGGCGGGAGCGGCAGGCCACATCCGACCATCGGACCCAGGGGTGCGTTCTCCTACGGATCCGAGCTCCTGAAGAAGCACATGGATCGCGCGATTCGTGCGTCGGGCACGAAGCGGCTACCCGCGTACGAGCTCGAGCCGCAGTCACAGATGCTCGCCGGCGCCCATGGAACGCACGTGGCGAGCATCGCGGCCGGCAACCACGGCGTCTGCTCGCGCGCGAGCATCGCCGCCGTTCTCATCTCCATCCCATCGGAAGACCTGGAACGCCGCCGCACCTTCGCCGACTCCACGCGCATCATCGACGCCGTGGAGTACCTCATCGCGGTGGCTGCCGCGGAGAAGTGCAGCGCCGTCTCGATCAACATCAGCCTCGGCACCAACGGCCACGCGCACGATGCATCGGGCGCCGTCAATCGCTGGCTCGACAACACGCTGGCGGTTCCCGGTCGCAGCATCTGCGTGGCGGCGGGGAACGCCGGCCAGGAGGTGCCCGAGTTCGAGGGCGATCGCGGCTACATCATGGGACGAATCCACACGAGTGGCCGCATCCCGGCTCGCGGGCTCTACACCGACGTCGAGTGGCTGGTGGTCGGCAACGGCATCGTCGACGCATCGGAGAACGAGCTGGAGATATGGTATGGCGCGCAAGACCGCTTCGGGGTATCGCTGCGCCCTCCCGGTGCGCGCGAGTTCCTGAAAGAGGTGAAGCCCGGCGAATACCTCGAGAACGTGCAGCTCCGCGACGGTAGCTTCGTCAGCATCTACAACGAGCTGTATCACCCGTCGAACGGCAGCAACTACATCTCCATCTATCTGAGCCCGTTCTACACCCCCGATGCACTGGTGGGCATTCCATCCGGAACGTGGACGGTGCGGCTGCACGGACTCGAGGTGCGCGATGGCGCCTTCCACGGCTGGATCGAGCGCGACGATCCGCATCCGCGCGGCCGCGCCGGCGATCGCGAGCTGTGGAACTTCCCGTCGTTCTTCAGCGAGCGGTCGAACGTGGACAACAGCTCGGTGAGCTCGCTGGCGTGCGGCCGCTACGTGATCGCGGTGGGGAACCTGGACGAGGAGCAGGAGCGGATCGCCAAGTCCAGCAGCCAGGGACCGACGCGCGACAACCGCAACAAGCCGGAGGTCGCGGCGCCGGGCACGAACATCGTCGCCGCTCGTGGCTTCACACCGCGCGACACGGCGTGGGTGCAGATGAGCGGCACCAGCATGGCGAGCCCGTACGTGGCGGGTGTAGCCGGTCTCATGCTCGCGCTCAATCCCAAGCTCACGGCGGCGCAGATCGCTGGCATCATGCAGCGAACCTCGCGTCCCCTGCCCGGCGCCAGCTTCGCCTGGGCCACCGATGCGGGCTTCGGCGTCATCGACGCCGCGCAATGTCTGGAGGAAGCAGCGAAGGCGAACGAGCGCACCGACCTCAACCCGAAGGGCGTGGTGCGGTGAAGCTCACGATCTTCCAGTCGAGCATGGGCGACTGCCTCATGCTGACGACGGCGAAGGGCGCGCGCCTGCTCATCGATGGTGGCATGACCGGATCGTACGAGACGCACGTCGCGCGCACCCTCGGCGCGCTGCGCACGGCCGGCGAGGACCTGGCGGTGGTGTGCGTCTCTCACGTGGACAACGACCACATTGCCGGTGTGCTGCGCATGCTCGATGACGAGGTGGCGTGGCGCGTGCACGAGTTCCAGCGCTCCACCGGGAACTCCAACCACAAGCCGCCCAAGGCGCCGCGCCCGCCGCGCATCCGCAACATCTGGCACAACGCGTTCCGCGATCAGGTCGAGGACAACACCGACGAGATCATCGACACGATCGCCGCGAGCGCCACGATTCTCACGGCGGCGGTCGGGCCGCGGCTCGAGCGGTTGGCGCACGAGTACGCGAACATCGCCACCGGTGTGGAGGAGGCGATCCGCGTGTCACAGCGCATCGGAGCCGACCAGCTTGGGATCTCGCTCAACCGTCCGGCGAAGGGTAAGCTCATGATGGTGCGCGACACGAAGCGCGCGATCACCGTCGGCGGGATGAAGCTCTACGTGCTCGCGCCGTTCGAGGATGATCTCGAGAAGCTGCGCGACGAGTGGAACAAGTGGCTGCGAGAGCACAAGGCGGTGATCGCCGACCTGCGCCGCCGCGCACGAGAGGACGTGGACCGGTTAGGCGTCTCCGAGCTGGATCTCTTCATTCAGGGGCTGGCGCTGGATGCCGATGATCTTGGACGGCGAAGTGGCGTGACGCCACCCAATCTCGCATCGCTCATGCTGCTCGCCGAGGAGAAGGGCAAGCGCGTGCTACTCACGGGAGACGGGCACGCCAACGAGGTGCTGCGCGGTCTCGAGCACTACGGTAAGCTGGCGCCGGGCGGTGGACTGCACGTGGACGCGCTCAAGGTTCCGCATCACGGCGCCGAGTTCAACACGACGCCCGAGCTCTCACGCCGAGTTACCGCCGATCACTACGTGTTCTGCGGCAACGGCTCGCACCACAACCCTGATTTGGCCGTCGTGAACCTCTACGCCGATTCCAGGCTGGGCAGCGCGCAGAAGCGAAGCCCGAATCCGGAAGCGTCGCGGCCGTTCACCTTCTGGTTCAACAGCAGCTCGACGAACAGCGATGGCGAGGGCACCAAGCGCCTGGCGCACTTCAAGAAGGTGGAGGCGCTGGCGAAAAAACGCGCCCAAAACAGCGGCGGGCAGATGAAGGTGAAGTTCATCAAGAAGAGCTTCGAGGAGCTGACGTTGTAGTGCGCCACGTGTCGGCACGGCTGGCATCATCGCGCCACGAGCCCCGTCTGGCTAACCACAGAGGCACGGAGGGCACAGAGGATTCACAGAGGGCCCTTCGTCGCACGGAGCTCCTCGCGCCACGAGCAGTTGTTTACCACAGAGACACCGAGACACAGAGGAACCCCAGGGGAGAGCTCCTCTCCTCCTCGGGTTCCTCTGTGTCATTGTGTCTCCGTGGTTCAAACTGCTCGTGGCGGGGTGGACTCTCCCCGATCCGAATCCCTCTGTGAATCCTCTGTGCTCTCTGCGTCTCTGTGGTGGTTGGCTCGGGCTCGTTGCGCGATGAGCGACCGCTATGCCCTACCCGCTACGCGCAATCACGGCACCAGCACCTCCGTCATTCGACGCACCCCACCACCCGGCAGTGGCACCTCACCCGCCACCATGTAGGGCTTGTCCTCCACGAGGTACCAGGTGGCGAGCAGCTTCCGCTCGCCGTCGATCTCGCGCTCCTCGACCGGCCAGGCGAGCCAGGTCTTGCCTTCGACGTCGATGTTGCGTTGGGGGAGCACGACGAACACGCGAACGTTG
>DATFFQ010000108.1:0-3867 GCA_035249955.1 Gemmatimonadaceae bacterium | reverse complement strand
ACATGATGACAAAGAAGCGAGCATGGTCAGACCCGAGCCCCGTGTGCTCCGTGAAGGTATAGGTGAAGATCGATGCCGTAGTGAGGGCGAACGCTGTGAGCGTGAGCCCGACCGCGCGCTGTATCGTCTCCTCGGGGATCGACCGTCCCCACGCATGCGTGACCTCGTTCCCCCGCAACCGCGCCCAGGCGAGGAGCGCGAGCAGCGCGAGGGTCGTGGTCTTCACGCCGCCGGCGGTGGAGCCCGGCGAGCCGCCGACGAACATCAGCAGGATCGTCAGAAAATTCGTGCTGTCGGTGGCCTGTGCGTAGTCAATGGTATTGAAGCCAGCCGTTCGCGGCGTCACGCTCAGGAACAGCGCGTTCATGAGCTTGTGCGCCACGGGCAGGTTGGCCAGCGTCCCACTCCACTCGAAGGCAGCGAACGCAACCCAACCGCCAGCGATCAGCACCGCGGTCGTGATGAGCGCGAGGCGTGAATGCAGCGACATCCGGTAGCGCTGCTTGCGGCTGCGCCGTGTACGCCGCCACAAGAGGACCTCTTCGCCGGTGAGGAACCCGAGACCTCCCGCCACGACGAGCAGCATGATGATGAGCAAAATATCAGGTGACCGCTGCAGGCCGACGAGCGAATCAGAGAAGATCGAGAAGCCTGCGTTGCAGAAGGCGCTCACGGCATGGAAGACAGCGGGCCACGCCGCGCCGCGCCAGCCGAGTCTCGGCGCCCAGGCGAGGTAGAGGAACAGCGCACCAGCCGCCTCAATGGCGACGGTGAAGCGTACGACGTTTCGCGCCAGCGTCTCGACGCGCACCCGCGGTGCTACATCGGTGGCCGTTGCGGTGAGCCGCTCGTGACGAAGCGAGAGTCGGCGCCCCAACGCGAGGATGATGAGCGTGGTAAACGCAATCATCCCGAGCCCACCGAGCTGGATGAGAACCAGCAGGAATGCTTGCCCGGCCGGGGTGAAGTAGGTGGCGGTATCGACGACGACGAGTCCGGTCACGCACGCGGCGCTCGTGGCGGTGAAGACGGCGTCCGTCCAGCCGAGTGGCGCGCCGGTGTAGAGCCCCGGCAGCGTCTTGAGTCCCACGCTGCCGAGCACGATGAGCGTGAGAAACGATGCGACGAACAGCTGCGGTGCGGTGAGCTGTCGCCAGAACGAGGGCCGCTGGCGCTCGACCCACCACGGATTCATCCACCGGCGCACACCAGCGAGGGGCACCACACCTCCGGGAACGAGGAAGGAGCGCCCATGCGTAGGTTGGTCCGGGCGCCCGCCGCGTCATAGTATCGTCCCCGACGAGATGTTGGGAATCCGCATCCGCTAATTCATGGTTCCTCTCCCATTGCTGTGCGCCGAGGGCCGGGCTCGGCGTCAGGGCGATCGCCCGATGTTCCGGAGTCGCAGGCGCGCTTCGGCGTTGGTGGAATCGCGCCGCAGCGCTTCGCGGAAGGCCTCTGCCGCGGCGGTGGTATCGCCACGCCGCAGGTCGATGTTGCCCCGGAACACGTACATCGCCGACGACCGGGGAAACAGCTCCTCGTTGAGACGTAGCAGCGCGTACGCATCGTCGTATCTGCCGTCCTGCCCCAGTCGGAAGGCGGCACTGTTGAGGGAGAATTCGCCGAAGTCGTACGCGTCGCGACCGAAGTACCGCTCGCGCAAAGCGCGGTACGCGCGAATGGCGGAATCCGCACCGGCCGCCTTCGCCGCGTCGACCAGCAGCGTGTTCAACGGAACGGGGCGGCTCACGCCGCGATGACACGTGGCACACGTCACCTGTGATCCGCCACTCGCGCGGCCGGGGATGGTGTCGAGGCGCCGGTTGACCTCCTCCACCATCCGCATCATCTGCCTGGCGACGCGCTTGGTGCGCTTGTCATCGGAGGCGAAGTCGAAGCGCTCGAGCGGCATTCCCTCCTCGCCGACGTGGCAGAACTGGCAGCGCACGCCGAGCCATCCGGTGAAGTTCCGCATCGTGCCGATCAACTGCACCACGGGTGTGGTACGCGGAAAGACGTGCACGTTGATGAGGGAGTCGGGCGGCCACTTGCCCGGCGGCTGCGCGGTGAGTGCGCTGGCGTACACCACAACTCCGAGCCCGGCGGCGATGAAGCGCATGGTGCGTGTTCCGGATGTGGAAGCGCTGCGAGTGCCCACGGCGGATGAGCGCCGCACAGCTACGCCGTACGTGTCCGCAGCGCCAGAGTGCTGGGGCGACACGGCCCGACAGCTGGGCGGACCGGACTGAACGCTCCTCGGCTCGGCGCGGACGACGCGAGCCGCGCCTTCCGTGAGCCTACACGAACCCCCAGGCACTGCCGTATCGTTCGAGGTCCGTTGCCGGGAGGGGCTTTGGTCGATCGTCGCACGTTTCTCGGCGCCGCGGCGGGCGCGGCGGGCGCTGTACTGCTGGGTCCCCGCTTCGTGCGCGGTGCCGATCACGGCGGTGCCGGCACGCTGCTTCGCGGCGCCATGCTGTACGACGGCAGCGGACGACCACCGGTCGAGAGTGACGTGCGCATCGACGGCGATCGGATCGTCGCCATCGGACAGCGGCTGCCGGAGAGCGGTGCCGGCGAGATCGTGGACCTGCGCGGTCTCGCGCTCGCGCCCGGGTTCATCGACATCCACTCGCATACCGAGCTCGTGCTGCTCGTGAACCCGCGCGCCGAGAGCAAGATCCGGCAGGGGGTGACGACCGAGATCGTCGGGCAGGACGGCGGCTCGATCGGGCCGTGGACCGATGCGCAGTACACCGAGGTGCGCGATGGGTGGCGGGCGCGGAGCAACATCGACATCGATTTCCGCGATCTCGCCGGCTTCTTTCGACGGCTCGAGCGACAGCGGATGGCGGTGAACGTCGCGAGCATGGTCGGCGCCGGCACGGTGCGCTCGTTCGTGATCGGCGAGGTGAACCGGCCGGCGACGGCCGCCGAGCTCCAGCGGATGGCGGGGCTGGTCGCCGACTCGTTAGGCGCCGGCGCCTGCGGGTTGTCGAGCGGGTTGGAGTACCTCCCGGGTGGCTTCGCGACGCGCGAGGAGCTCATCGCGCTCACCCGGCCGCTGCGCGGGACCGGGCTGCCCTATGCCAGTCACCTGCGCAACGAAGACGACGAGCTCTTCGCCGCCATCGAGGAGGCGATCGCCATCGGGCGCGCGGCCGGCGTGCCGGTGCAGGTGTCGCATCTCAAGGCGCTCGGAAAGGTGAACTGGTGGAAGGCGGAGCCGGCGCTGGCGATGCTCGAGGCGGCGCGTGGGTCGACTCGGGAGCAGGCCGCCGTCGATGTGATGTTCGATGTGTATCCGTACACGGCCTACGCCACGTCGCTGGCGGCGACGCTCTTCCCGCTGTGGGCGCGTGAAGGTGGCACGCCGGCGTTCCTGGCCCGGCTCAATGATGCCAGCCTGCGCGCGCGGCTCGAGGCAGCCGCGCTCGGCAAGATCGAGCTGATCGGGTCGTGGGACAGCGTGCAGATCACCGGCGTGTCCGCGCCCACGCTCCGCTGGGCGGTGGGACGACGACTGGGGGAGCTGGCGAAGGAGCGCGGGGTCGAGCCGTACGAGCTGGTTCGACAGCTACTGGTGGGCGATCAGAACCGCGTTCGCATCGCCAGCTTCGCGATGGACGAGGAGGACGTGGCGCGATTCGTGGCGCACCCGCTGGCGACCATTTGCTCGGATGGCGAGGCACGCGCGACGTCGGGACCGCTGTCGGAGGGCTCGCCACACCCTCGCGGCTACGGCGCGTTTCCGAGAGTGCTCGGCCGGTACGTGCGTGAGCAGAAGCGGCTGCCGCTGGAGCAGGCGATCCGGAAGATGACGTCACTACCGGCCGCCCGGCTCAAGCTGGCAGGGCGTGGGCG
>DATFFQ010000107.1:0-23261 GCA_035249955.1 Gemmatimonadaceae bacterium | reverse complement strand
AGCGTGTGGCCGCGCCGCCGGCACCTCGCGCTGGCGCTCGGGCTCGCCACCGTCATCCTCGGGACGTCGGTGCTGTGGCCCACCGGGGATCAGGAGACCATCGCGGTGCTGCCGTTCGTGAACCGGAGCGGCGATCCGGCGAACGAGTACTTCACCGACGGCATGACCGAGGAGCTCATCACATCGTTAGGCAGCGTGGACGGGCTGCGCGTGGTCGCGCGCACCTCGGCGTTCGCCTTCCGCGGCAAGGACGTCGACGTCCGCGAGATCGGGGACCGGCTGGGCGCCGGCCTGGTGCTGGAGGGGAGTGTGCGCCAGTCGGGAGAGCGGGTGCGCCTCGATGCGCGGCTGGTTCGGGCCAGCGATGGCTACCAGCTCTGGTCCGACGCCTTCGATGGACAGCTCGGCGATGCGTTCGCACTCCAGGAGCAGCTCGCCGCCCGCATCGTTCGCGAGCTCCGCATGGAGCTCGGCGCCGGCCGGGGCGATGGCGGGGGGCGCGACACGAGAGACGCGGAAGCGCGCACGCTCTACCTCAAGGGCCGTTACGTGATGTACGGTCGCGGGCGCGAGGGACTGGAGCAGGCGGTCACCTACTTTCGCAGGGCCCTCGAGCGCGACTCGTCCTACGCGCGAGCGTGGGCCGGGCTCGCCGACAGCTACGCGCGTTTCGGGAGCATGGGGTATCTTCCGCACGCGCAGGTCTTTCCTCAGGCGAGAGCCGCCGCCTCGCGGGCGCTGTCGCTGGACGACGGGCTCGCCGAGGCGCACACGGCGCTCGCCTACGCGCTGGTGTCGGAGCGGGACTTTCGCGGCGGCGAGCAGCACTTTCGCCGCGCCATCCAGCTCGCTCCCAGCCATGCCGACGCACACCACTGGTACGGCTTCATGCTCGCCGCGACCGGCCGCGTCGAGGACGGGCTGCGTGAGCTGGGTCTCGCGCGAGAGCTCGATCCGCTCTCGATGCAGATCGGGAGCGCGCTGGGGCGAGCGCTCATCTACGCCCGGCGGTACGACCGCGCGATCGAGCACTACGAGGAGCTCCTGGAGCTGCGGCCCGACCTGGCGGCGCTCCATTTCGGGATTGGCGTCGCGCAGCTGGAGAACGGGCACCATACGGCGGCGATCGCCGCTGCTCGCCGTGCGCTGGAGATCGACCCGGAAAGCCAGAGCGCGCTCGCGCTGCTCGCCTGCGCCCAGGCACGCGGCGGCGACCGGGAAGCCGCACTCTCGATCGCGCGGCGGCTGGAGTCGAGCCCGACAGGGCTCGGTCTCTTCTATATCGCGGCCATCCACTCCGTCCTTGGCAACCGCGACGAGGCCCTCCACTGGCTGGAGCGCGCTTACCGGGAGGAGCCGTCCTGGCTGATCAGCATGACGGTGGAACCCTGGCTCGCCCCCCTGCGCACCGATCCACGCTTCGGCGCCCTCCGGTCGCGGATGGGCCTCTAGACGTCTTCCCATCGCTCGCTGCGGAAGCGGTTGACGGGCGCGTCACGCGACGTTACTCTAGCTACAGACTCTAAGGGGAAGACACTGAGGTGACGACCACGCTCGGGAAAGCTCCGCAGCTTCTCAAAGGGACGCTCGATGTCCTCGTCCTCAAGGCACTGTCCTGGGGACCCATGCACGGATTCGGTATCGCCAACTGGCTGGAGCAGCGCTCCAGCGGGTTCCTCGGCGTCGAGGACAGTGCCCTCTACCAGGCGCTGCACCGCATGGAGGAGCGCGACCTCATCGCCGCCGAGTGGGGCGTCACCGAGAACAACCGGCGCGCGCGCTTCTATAGAATGACGGCCGCCGGCCGACGCCATCTGCGCGCCGAGACCACGAGTTGGCTCCAGTATGCCGGCGCGGTGACGCAGATCCTGCAGAGCTCCGCGCAGACCGCGTAGAGCGATCGCGTGCCGAGATCTTCAGGCTTCCGCAGGGTCTTTCGACTCGGTCTCCACCGTCCGCGCTCCGTGGCCGGTGAGGTGGACGACGAGATCCACTTTCATCTCGAGATGCGCACCGCGCAGCTCATCCAGCAGGGGCTGTCCCCCGAGGCCGCGCGTGAGGAGGCCACACGCCGGTTCGGCGACATGAGGCTGGCACGACACGACCTTCACCGCTCCGCCAGGCGGCGGGAGACTCGCATGCTGAGACGCGAACGGCTGGAAGCGATCTGGCAGGATGTGACCTATGCGTTGCGGCAGCTCCGGCGCGCGCCCGGCTTCACCCTCGCCGTGGTGCTCACGCTGGCACTCGCGATCGGCGCCAACGCGACCATGTTCGGTATCATCGACCGATTGCTGCTGCGTCCGCCCGCGCATCTGCGCGATCCGCGATCGACACACCGGGTCTATCTGCACCGGATTCGGCCGCAGGGAGAGGCGTCGGTCCTCAACAACCTGAGCTTCAAGCGCTACCGCGAGCTGCGTGACGGGACGACGTCCTTCAGCCAGGTGGCTGCGTTCTTCAACGCGGACCGCGTCATCGGGACGGGCGAGGATGCCCGGGAGCACAGAACCGGATTGGTGAGTGCGAGCTTCTGGCCGTTCTTCGGAGTCCGCCCCGCACTCGGCCGCTTCTTCGGGCCCGAGGAGGATGCGATTCCGAACGGCTCGGACGTGGCGGTGCTGGGATACGGCTTCTGGCAGTCCGAGTACGGCGGTGACGCGGCTGTGCTCGGGCGCCAGATGCGTATCGGCGGCAAGCAGTACACGATCATCGGCGTCGCACCGGAAGGGTTCAACGGGATGTCCCCCACGGCGGTCGTCGCGTACATCCCCGTCACCTCGGCCGGCCACGACATGTTCGGTGACCGCTGGGCGACGTTCGTGGATTCGCACAATCTCACCTGGATCGAGGTGGTCGCGCGCCGAAAGCCTGGCGTGAGCGTGGAAGCGGCCACCGCCGACATGAGCAACGCGTTTCGGCGTAGCGTTGCCGCCGAGCCCGAAGCGCGGCCACTCGAGGTGACACGTCCGCGCGTGGAGCTCGGCTCGGTGATCTACGATCGTGGTCCGAACCGCGGTGCGAACGCCAGAGTCGCGATGTGGCTGGTGGGTGTCTCGCTGATCGTGCTGCTCATCGCGTGCGCGAACGTGGCCAACCTGCTGCTCGCCCGCGCCAAGCGCCGCGCGCGGGAGATCGCCGTGCGTGTGGCGCTCGGTGTGAGTCGCGCGCGACTGGCGGCGCAGCTGCTCACGGAGAGCCTCGTGCTGGCGGCGCTGGGCGGTGTCGCCGGATTGCTCATTGCGCACTGGGGCGGCGGCATCCTGCGAGCGACGCTCCTCCCCGACGTGGAGTGGGGCAACGGCCTGCTCGATGTCCGCATGCTCCTCTTCACGCTGGCGGCGGCGACGGTCGCCGGTGTGCTCGCCGGAATGGCGCCGGCGGTGCAGGGAAGCGGGTCCGACGTGCAGACCGCCCTCAAGGCGGGCGGCCGCGAGGGAAGCGTGCATCGCTCGCGTACGCGCGTCGCACTGCTGCTGCTTCAGGTGGCGATGTCCGTCCTACTTCTCGTGGGGGCGGGACTCTTCACCAGGAGCCTGTACAACGTGCAGTCGCTCGAGCTCGGATACGATCCCGAGCGGCTGCTGTTCGTCGACCTCGACATCCCCGGTGGGCGCATGGAGAGCGCTCTCCAGCGAGTCCAGTCGCAGCGGATACTCGACGCCGTTCGAGCGCTCCCCGAGGTGGAGCAGGCGACCGTGACGCGCAGCGTTCCATTCTACATGACGTGGACGGCAGATCTCTTCGTTCCGGGGCTCGACTCGGTGAACCAGCTGGGCGATTTCACCACCAACGCCGTGTCGCCCGCATACTTCGAGACCGTGGGGACCCGGATTGTGCGCGGCCGCGCCATCACCGACGCCGATCGCGAGGGGGCGCCGCTGGTTGCCGTCGTGAGCCAGTCGATGGCGCGCGTGCTCTGGCCGAATCAGGACCCGATTGGACGATGCCTCAAGGTGGACGCCGACACGGTGCCGTGCTCCGAGGTGGTGGGCGTCGCGCAAGACATTCGCCGCGGGTTCGATGAGTCACCAATGCTGCAGTACTACCTGTCGGAGGCGCAGCTGCCCCCGCGCGGCTCGTACTTCGTGCGCACGCGTGGGGAGGCGCGCCGCTACGCCGAGGTCGTGCGGCGCGCCGTGCAGCGAGAGCTTTCGGGTGGTGCCTTCGCGCACGTACAACCGCTTCAGGACATCCTCGATCCCAACCTGCGCTCGTGGAAGATGGGGGCGACGATGTTCTCGGTCTTCGGTGGGCTGGCGTTGCTCGTCGCCGCGGTCGGGCTCTACGGGGTGATCGCCTTCAACGTGACTCAGCGCATGCACGAGCTGGGCGTGCGCATCGCCCTCGGCGCGCAAACGCGCGACATCGTCCGCCTCGTGACGGGTGAGGGCGTGCGTGTCGCGCTGGCCGGTATCGGCATCGGCACGGCGATCGCGCTCTTCGCCACGCAGTACATGGCGTCGCTCCTCTTTCGGGTGTCGGCGAGAGATCCGATGGTGCTCGTCGCAGTGGGAGTCACGCTGCTGGCGGTGGCCCTGGTAGCCAGCGTGGTCCCGGCCCTGCGCGGCGCGCGCGCCGACCCGAACTCGGCGCTGCGCGCCGACTAGCCGCGCTGCTCGTTATGAGGCCGCTCCCGCGCCTCGGGGCGGCCTCGTCTCTTCCAGCCACTCGCGCGGATTCCAGTTCACAGGGCGGGAGCCCACCGCCTCGAAGCGAATGCGCGGATCGTCGGACTGCACCAGCGCGATGAGACGGCGCCCGAAGAGCAGGTTGTAACGCGACGTGGACTCGATGGCGTCGAGCACCAGCAGCGCCAGGCGCGGATCGCCGCGCGCGAACACATCGTAATGTCGGAAGACGAGCGCCGTGCCGCTCTCGGCTGGCACGTTTAGGTCGGCCATGCAATCGAGAAAGGCGGCGAGGTTCGCGCCGTACCGGTGTGGCGAGCCGAGCGCGCGCCGCAGTCCGTCGTGAAACTGCTCGGCGCCGTGCCAGCCCGAGGCGTCGAGCTCGTGGATCTTGTACCGCTGCGCGTGAAGCCAGGCGACGTCCCCGGCGAGCACATCGTGACGGTAGTAGAGAGAGATGGCTCCGTGCCGGAGCAGCGCGAAATCCAGCCGCTGTTGGTCCTGCGGCGTGTCTTGAAACGCAGTCATGGCGGGCGAAAACCTGATCGCCGGCACACGCCGCGGCAAGTATCACGCAACGAGCCTCGCATGGCTCCTGGAGGCGAGCCAATGAGGGCTCATCTCTCGCGACCAAGTCGGTGCACACGGCGCCGGCCATCCATCAGGCATCCCATCGAGAAGGTCCACATCGAGTCCAGGGACGGTCCGGCCGACGTGTCGGGGTAGGCGGGCGGCTTGGGCCTTTGCTCGGGCGACAGCCGGGCTCCTGGGCGTGGCGGGAAACTCGGCGCCCGGTGCGGTCCACTTCCTGCTTGAATCGCGAGCGGGTAACCTTGACTCGCTCGATCGTGATACCTGGACGAGGAGGCTCTGATGCGTTGGACACCAGGCGGCCGGAGCAGGAACATCGAGGATCGCCGCGCGAGTGGAGGCGGCATCCGCATGGCCGGCATGGGCGTCGGTGGCGTGGTCCTGCTGATCCTGAGCCTGCTCTTCGGGCAGAACCTTCTGGATGACGGGGGTGCCGGCGCGCCCGTCACGGCCACGGAGCAGGGCACGGTGCAGGAGACGCCGGAAGAGGCCCAGCTCGTGGAGTTCGTGTCCTTCGTGCTCGACGACGCGCAGAACACGTGGCGGCAGCTGCTGCCAGAGGCCGGCGTGGAGTATCGCGATGCACGCCTGGTCCTGTTCCGCGACTACGTACAGTCGGCGTGCGGCGTCGGTCAGTCGGCGATGGGGCCCTTCTACTGCCCGCTCGACGAGCGCGTCTACATCGACCTGGGCTTCTACGACGAGCTCCGGCGGCGCTTCGGTGCCCCCGGCGATTTCGCACAGGCGTACGTGCTCGCGCACGAGATCGGCCATCACGTGCAGCACGTGCTTGGCACCGACGCGCGCGTTCGGCAGCTGCAGGAATCGCGACCCAGTCTCGCCAACGAGCTGTCGGTGCGGCTCGAGCTGCAGGCCGACTGCTACGCCGGCATCTGGGGAAACACCACCCAGCAGCGGCGCCTGCTCGAGACCGGGGACGTGGAAGAAGGTCTGGGCGCCGCAGCCGCGGTCGGCGACGACCGCATCCAGCAGGCAACGCAGGGCGGCGTGAGCCCGGAATCCTTCACGCACGGGTCCTCGGAGCAACGCATGCAATGGTTCCGCCGCGGGTTCACGTCTGGCGACATGGATGCCTGCGACACGTTCCGCTAGCGCGGGACGCGGGAGGCGAACAGGGGGGCCCTCCATTCGGCCGACTAGCAACGGACTAGAGGTAGTGATTTCCAGTAATTCAGTAGGAGCTGAGAGGTGAGAGCGTAAGGGTGTGCACCATTACGCTCTTACTCTCTCATGCAGTACTGAATTACTGGAAATCACTACCGTTAGTCCATCGCTAGGTGGCCCTAAAAAGGGCCTCCAGCTCCATCTAGTCCGTTGTTCGGTGGCCCGACAGAGGGCTCCGGCTGCGCGTTTCGCCTCCCGCCTCCCGCCTCCCGTGTCACCGTGTCCCGCGGTCCCGCGTCCCGCTTGACAGTCTGAGCGCTGTTCCTTATACATCGAACTCCGATGTATAACGCACAAGCGACTCCTGTCGAGCTCCTGCGTGGTACGCTCGATCTCCTCATCCTCAAGACCCTGAGCTGGGGACCGGCGCACGGGTATGCCGTCGCGCGCTGGATCGAGCGGCTCACCGGTGAAGTGCTGCAGATCGGAGAGGGGTCTCTCTATCCGGCGCTGCACCGGCTCGAGGAGCGATCGCTGATCGAGTCCGAGTGGCAGCTCTCGCAGGGACGGCGCACGAAGGTCTACCGGCTCACCACCGCCGGCCGGAAAGCCCTGCGCGCCGAGGTCGCCACGTGGGGGCGTTTTGTCGATGCGGTCGCGAAGGTGCTTCGGGCCACAGAGCAGCCTGCCTGATTCGTCACCATGGCGCCCGTCCCCGCCTGGCGACGGTACCTGCATTTCTGGCGTGCGGACGTGCACGGCGACGTCGATGACGAGCTCCGCTTCCACCTCGAGATGCGGACCGCCGACCTGGTGGCCGCCGGAATGTCGGAGGCGGCCGCGCGCGGGGAAGCGGAGCGGCAGTTCGGCGAGATGCGAGCCATTCGCGATGAGTGCCTGACGATCGACGAGCGGCGCGGACGCCGCGCCGAGCGGGGAGAGATCATGACTGACCTGCGGCAGGACCTGCGCTTCGCGGCCCGAACGCTGTCGAATAACCCCGGCTTCGCCGCGCTGGCCATTCTGTGTGTCGCGCTCGGCGTCGCGCTGACGACGACGATCTTCAGCTGGGTGAACTCCATCCTCCTCCGGCCGCTGCCGTACGAGCGGGCAGAGGAGCTGGTCGCGATCTACGCCCGCAACACCGCGCGCGGCGCCACCGGCGTGAACATCTCCTATCCCGACTACGTCTCGTGGCGCGAGCAGAATCAGACGTTCGCCGAGATCGGGATGTGGACGTGGACGACGCTCTCGCTGTCGGGCGAGGGCGACAGCGAGCGACTAGACGGCGCCGAGGTGTCGTCGACGCTCTTTCAGGTGCTCGGCGTCCACCCGATTCTTGGACGCACCATCGCGGCCGGTGACGAGCAGCAGGGGCAGAACCGCGTCGTGATACTGGGCTATGGTGTCTGGCAGCGGCGCTTCGGTGGCGACCGGAACATCGTTGGCAAGTCGGTCCTCGCCGACGGCATCCCGTACACGGTGATCGGCGTCATGCCGCGCGGCTTCGCGTTCCCTGAGCGCGGCCAGGTGTGGGTGCCGCTGACGCTCCAGGAGTCCGCGCTGGATCGCAGCAATCGTTACTGGGCCGGTGGAATCGGTCGGTTGAAGCCAGGTGTGACAGTGGCGCAGGCGCAGGCGGATCTCGATCGCATCTCGGCCGTGCTCCAGCGCGAGGACCCCGAGGCCAACTTTGGCTGGGACGCCGAGGCGGTGGAGCTGCGCGACGATCTCGTGGGCGACCTGCGCCGGCCACTGCTGGTGTTCATGGGCGCCGTGGCCCTGGTGTTGCTCATCGCGTGCGCCAACGTCGCCAACCTGCTGCTCGCTCGCGGCGCAACGAGGCAGCGGGAGATCGCGATTCGCGTGGCCATCGGCGCCGGCCGCCGGCGACTCGTCAGGCAGCTGCTCACCGAGAGCCTGCTGCTGGCGGCGATCGGAGGCGCGCTCGGCGCCGTCCTGTCGGTGTTTGCCGTGCGCCTGCTGAGCCTGGCATTTCCCGACGACGTGCCGTTCTACATCGACCTGGGAGTCGACGGCTTCGCGCTCGCGTTCGCCGTGGCGCTCACGGCCGTCACCGGACTGCTGTTCGGCGTGGTGCCGGCGCTACGCTCGACCGACGTCGCGCTCAGCGACGCACTCAAGGATGGTGCGCGAGGAGCCGGTGAGGGAACAGCGCGAAGCCGGGTGCGGAGCGCCCTGGTCGTAGGCGAGGTGGCACTCTCGCTGGTGCTCATGATCAGCGCCACGCTCCTCATCCGGAGCTACCAGTCACTGCACGAGACGCCGCTTGGCTTCGATCAGGACGGCATCCTCTCGATGCGCCTCGCGCTCCCCGCGGGCAAATACGAGGACCGCGCGAAGCGCATCGATTTCTTCGACCGGCTCTTCGAGCGGATGCGCGCGCTGCCGGGAGTGGAGGCGGTCGGCTCGGCGCAGGGAATCCCGTTCAGCGGGTGGGACGTCATGTCCTACATGTCCATCGAGGGGCGGCCGCCGCGGCCACGCGGCCAAGAGCTCGATATCCACTTCCAGACGGTGAGCCCCGACTACTTCAAGGCGATCGGTGTGCCCCTCGTCCGCGGCCGCTGGCTCACGCCGGCAGACCGCGACAGCCTGGCACCGGTCGCACTCATCAACGAGAAGTTCGCCCGCGATGAGTTCCCCGGTGAGGACCCCATCGGTCGACGCATCACCGGCGGAGTCGTGGGCGTCGATCCGTGGGTCACGATCGTGGGGGTCGTCGGTGACTACCGCCACTACCGGCTGCCGGTGGAGATGGGCCCGGCCGTCTACTATCCGTACCACGGGCGGCCCAGCTATTCCCAGACGATCGTCCTTCGCACCTCGCTCGACGATCCGCACACCCTGCTCCCGACGGTGCGCGCGGCGTTGCGTGAGCTGGATCGCGACGTGCCCGCCTTTCAGATTCAGACGCTCGAGGAGGCGGTGGATCGATCGCTCTGGCGTCAGCGGCTGCAAGGACAGGTGCTCGGCGTGTTCGCCGCCCTCGCGCTGCTGCTCGCCACGGTGGGCATCTACGGCGTGATCTCCTATTCGGTGACGCAGCGAACACGCGAAGTGGGCGTGCGCATGGCGCTGGGCGCGACGCAGCGCAGCGTCCTGGTGCTGGTGGTCGGCTACGGCGCCCGCCTCGCGCTCATTGGTGTCGCCATCGGTCTCGCCGGCGCCCTGGCTCTCACGCGCGTGCTCTCGACTCTGCTCTACGGCGTGAAGGCCACCGACCCGTTCACCTTTGCGCTCGTGCCGCTCGTACTGGCGCTCGCCGCGATCATCGCCAGCTACGTCCCGGCCCGCCGCGCCTCCCGCGTCGACCCGCTCGTGGCCATGCGCGCCGAGTAGGCTGCTCATCGCGCAATGAGTCACGCATACTGGCATCGAGACTCGGAACTGCTCGCATCCGGACGCTTCGTGCAGGCGGTCGCCACCGTGCTGCCTGCGACCGAGCAGCCGGCGTGAGGGATGGTCGTGCCACCGACTCCCTCGTGGCGACGGTACCTGCGGTTCTGGCGTGCCGACGTAGACGGCGACGTCGATGACGAGCTGGGCTTCCACCTGGAGATGCGCACACGCGATCTGGTTGCCGCCGGCCTTCCCCATGGCGCGGCCCGCGCCGAGGCGGAGCGGCAGTTCGGTGAGATGCAGTCGATTCGGGACGAGTGCCTGACGATAGACGAGCGTCGCGAGCGACGCGCGCACCGCGGAGAGATCATGACCGACATCTCACAGGACCTGCGCTTCGGCTCCCGAACGCTCGCGCGGAGTCCCGGCTTCACGGCGCTGGCTGTGGTGTGCATCGCGTTGGGCATCGCGATGACGACGACGATCTTCAGCTGGGTGAACTCGATCCTGCTCCGCCCACTGCCCTACGAGCGCGCCCACGAGCTGGCCGCCATCTACGCGCGGTATGCCGCGCGAGGAGTCACCGGGGCGAACATCGGGTATCCCGACTATATCGTCTGGCGCGACGACAACCGGACGTTCGCGCAACTCGGCATGTGGACGTGGACCACCCTCACCCTGTCGGGCGAAGGCGAGCCCGAGCGCCTCGAGGGGGCCGAGGTCTCATCCAACCTCTTCGGCGTGCTCGGGGTGCGGCCGATCCTCGGGCGATCCTTCATTCCCGACGATGAGCGGCCGGGGCAGAACAGGGTCGTGATGCTCGGGTACGGCGTCTGGCAGCGGCGGTACGCCGGCGACCGGTCGATCGTGGGGAAGTCGATCACCGCCGACGCATTGACGTACACGGTGATCGGTGTCATGCCTCGTGGCTTCGCGTTTCCCGATCGCGGTCAGGTCTGGGTGCCGCTCACCATTAACGAGACGGCGCTGGCGCATGGCAACCGCTATTGGGCGGGCGCCATCGGCAGGCTGAAGCCCGGCGTCACGCTGGCGCAGGCGCAGGCCGACCTCGATCGCCTGTCGGCCGTGCTGCAGCGCGAGGACGTGGAAGCCAACTTCGGCTGGGACGCCGAGGTGGTGCCGCTGCGCGACGACCTCGTCGGCGATCTGCGCCGGCCCCTGATGATCTTCCTGGGTGCGGTGGCGTTCGTGATGCTCATCGCCTGCGCCAACGTGGCCAACCTGCTGCTCGCGCGGGGCGCGGCGCGGCAGCGCGAGATCGCGATCCGCGTCGCCATCGGTGCCGGTCGCCGGCGAATCGTTAGGCAGCTCCTCACCGAGAGCCTCCTGCTGGCCGTGATCGGTGGCGCGGCCGGGGCGGTGCTGTCGATCTTCGCGGTGCGGCTCCTCCGCCTGGCATTCCCCGACGAGGTCCCCTTCTACATCCAGCTGGGCGTCGACGGCGCCACCCTGGTTTTTGCCATCGTACTCACCGCGCTCACCGGCCTGCTGTTCGGCGTCGTGCCCGCGCTCCGCTCCACCAGCCTGCCGATCGTCGACTCGCTCAAGCAAGGGACACATGGCGCGGGCGACGGCGTGTCGCGGAGTCGCCTCCGCAGCTCGCTCGTGGTCGGAGAGCTCGCGCTCTCCCTCGTGCTCATGATCGGCGCCACACTCCTCATTCGCAGCTACCGCTCGCTCCACGAGACACCGCTCGGCTTCGACCAGGAGGGCATTCTCTCCCTGCGCGTGACGCTGCCCGAAGGGAAGTACCGGAACCGAGCGATGCGCGCCGAGTTCTACGACCGCCTGCTCGAGCGCTTGCGGGCGCTGCCCGGCGTGGAAACCGTCGGCTCCGCGCAGGGCATTCCGTTCAGCGGGTGGAACGTGCGCGCGGGGATGAACATCGAGGGGCGGCCGGTGCGGCCTCCGGGCGAGGAGCTGGTCGTCCATTACCAGTACGTGACGCCCGACTACTTCAAGGCGATCGGCGTCCCACTGCTCCGCGGACGATGGCTCACTCCGGCCGATCGGGACACCCTCGCGCCCGTCGGACTGATCAACGAGACGTTCGCGCGCACCGAGTTCGCGGGCGAGGATCCCATCGGTCGCCGCGTCACGCAGGGCACGCCGAACAGCGAGAGTCGCTGGATCACGATCGTGGGAGTCGTCGGCGAGTTTCGGCATTATCGCCTGCCCGAGCCGATGGGTCCCGCGATCTATCACCCGTATCACGAGTGGCCCACCCTCACGCAGGGGGTGGTGCTCCGTACGGCACTGGCCGATCCGCTCTCGCTCGTGCCGGCGGTACGGGGCGCGGTCCGCGAGCTGGACAGCGACGTGCCCGTCTATCGCATCCAGACGCTCGAGGAAGTCGTGGACGCATCGCTCTGGCGCCAACGACTCCAGGGCCAGGTGCTGGGCGTGTTTGCTGCCCTGGCGATGCTGCTCGCCACCGTAGGCATCTACGGCGTGATCTCCTACGGCGTCACGCAGCGCACCCGGGAAGTCGGCGTCCGCATGGCGCTGGGCGCGAGCCGTCGCGACGTCGTGACGCTGGTGGTGGCGCACGGCGCTCGTCTCGCCGTGCTCGGGATGGCCATCGGACTGGCGGGCGCCCTCGCCCTCACGCGCTTGTTATCCAGCCTGCTCTACGGCGTGAAGGCGACTGATCCACTCACGTTCGCGATCGTGCCGGTCGTGCTGGGCCTGGCCGCCATCGTAGCGAGCTACGTGCCCGCCCGCCGCGCCTCGCGCGTCGATCCCCTGGTAGCGATGAGGGCTGAATAGCGCGCGGGGCGTGGCGCGTGGCGCGTAGCGCGTGGAGCCCTCTGACAAGGCGGCCTGACAAACCGCTCTCCTGCTTCACGCACCCGACTCGGGCGCGAGGAGGGTGTCGTAGTGCACTGACGTCGCGTCGAAGCGACTCAGCAGGGCCTGGGCTTCCGGCGGCACGACGGCCACGTCGTACTCTTCGCCGGCGAACGCGCGGACCGCGTCCATCGACTCGAAGAAGGTGATGGTGACGAACTCCACCTCGGTGCCCGCGTCCCGGCGCAGGAGATAGGCGCCACGGTAGCCGTTCACGCGGTGGATACCCGGAAGGACCGTCGCGCGCAGCAGCTGCTCGTACGCGTTGGCGTTCGCGCGCGTCGTCCAACCGTGCCAGAGTCTGCTGATCATGCCGCGGTAGGCCTCACATGTTCGGTACGAGCTCAGCCTCACATATTGGGTACGAACATGATGTGCGCCTTCGGCGTTCCCGGAAACATGATCCACGGCGTGCCGCGCTGCGGCCGTGCGGAGAGACCGGTCGAGCTGGAGGTCGCGCCGGGAATGTAGACCACGAACAGGTGGCCTGCGCCCGTCACCGAGTTGGTCGCAGGGTCGTAGCTGCCCCGTGGACCGGTGAGCGAGTAAAGAGACGCCGGCTGCGCAGGCATGCGGAGCTTGCCGGATTTCACCTCGGCAAACCGAACACTGTCCACCTGATCGCCGGTTGTACCCTGTGCCCGCAACTCGCGCCCGCGCGCCATGAAGGGCTCGAGCGAGCGGTGATAGCACGCGACGTGAAAGCGATCCGCCCTGGGATCACTCGCCAGGCAGATGAAGTCGCCCCGTGCCTCGCGCAGCGTGACCAGCCGTCCCGCCGCGTGGTAGCCGAGCACCGTGGCGCTGTCGCGGAATTCCTGCGGCAGGGGAAGCACGGCCGCGGCGACCTGCTCGGAGGCCGGCGCAATCTCCGTGGCCGGCGCGGATTGGGCAGTCGCGCTCGCGGTCACACACAAGCCGACGCATGCTGAGATCACGAAGGGACGCACGACGCAGGTCCTTGGAAGAGGGGACGCAAATATGTCGTCCGGCCCCACTCCTGAGAAGGCAGGCTACTCGACGCGGATGGACATGGGGACGATGACCTCTCCCCAGTGGAGGACCAGCCGCGCCTCGAGCCCATCCACGACCGGGAAGTAGTACGACAGCGTCTCCATGTGACTGCCGCGCTCGGGAGCGACCTCGATGCGCAGCGCATCCTGTCCGGCTGGATACGGGGTGTGCCATACCGGTTGCGCTCGACTGAAGATCACCGTCCAGCGATCCTGACGTGGGATCGTCCAGATGCTGTACGCGCCCGCCTCGAGTCGCTGGCCATTGATGAGAATCGGCTCGCTCACTGAGATCACGCTTGCCGAGTCGGCACCGGGGTGCCACACGCGTTCCCACGGAACGAGGGCGCCGAACAGCTCGCGGCCGCGCGCCACCGGGCGTGTGTACGTGATCTCGATCTTCGTCGTGCCGATCATCTGCATCACGGCGCCGCGCTGGCTGCGCCGGGGTTGCTGCGCGTCGGCACACGACACGTTTGCCGTCAGCGCGAGCGCGGCGACCAGGCACGTTGGTAGCGTGCGCACGGGAAGCTCCTCGACCCGACGGTACCGAACGGCGGGATTACGCTGCGTGCCGCTCGCGACGCGCGCTCACTCCTCGCTCCGTATCGCGCTCGCCGGGTCCATGTGCGCGGCGCGACGCGCGGGAAGGTAGCAGGCGAGCAGGGCGACGAGAAGCAGCAGCAGCCCCACCGATGCGTAGGTCGTCACGTCGGCGGCGCTCACCCCGTAGAGCAGACTCGTCATCGCGCGCGTCGCCCCCCACGCCACCATCAGCCCGAGCGCGACGGCAAGAGCGGCGACCGCCAGCCCTTCGCCGAGCACCAGGCGCAGCACATCCCTGGTCTGAGCGCCGAACGCCAGCCGGATGCCGATCTCCCGTGTCCGCTCCGTCACACCGTACGCCATCACGCCATACACCCCGACGGCCGCGAGCACGATCGCGACCAGCGCGAACGACGTGATGAGCAGCGTCACGAAGCGCTCCTCGGTCACGGCCTCGGCGAGCACCTGGGTGAGGGTCGTGGTCGAGTGCACGGCGAGGTTCGGGTCCATCGCCGCCACCGTGCGACGCGCCGCGGCAACGAGCGGGGCCGGATCGCTGGTCGAGCGCAGAATCACCGAGAGCGTGGTGGGCGCCGTCTGCCGATAACTGAGGTAGATCTGCGGGTTGGGCTCCTCGCGCAGGCTGCCGTCGCGTACGTCGCCGACGACCCCGACGATCGTGAAGGGAGGCGTGGTCGGCGCGGCCCCCGCGATCCGCAGCTGCATGCCCACCGGGTCGCGTCCCACGAGCAGCCGTCGCGCCATGGTCTGATTGATGACCATCACCGGCGGCAGCGCGGTGTCGGCCACGTCGCGCTCGGTGATCGTGCGGCCGGCGATGAGGGGGATCCCCATCGCGTGGAAGTAACCCTCCGACACGTTGCGCAGGCCGACCTCCGGCTGTTCGGCATCGGCAAGCGCCTGGCGTCCGGGAAGCACGACCCGTGTCGTCAGTGGACTGTCGTACAACGGCAGCCGGGTGATCGCGCCCACCGCGGTGACAGTCGGCAGCGCGCGCAGCCGCCTGGTGAGCTCATCGAAGAAGGCGATTCGTCTCGCCGGCTCCGGATATGCCGCTCGCGGGAGCCCGACCTTCATCGCCACCACATGTTCCGGCCGGAATCCGGGGTCCTGGCCGCGCAACCGCACGAAGCTCGAGATCAGCAGCCCCGCGCCGACCAGCAGCACCACGGCGAAGGCGATCTCCGAGACGACGAGCATGTTGCGCAGTCGCCGCCGCCCTCCGCTCGCGGTTGCGGCGCGCGAGCTCTCCTTGAGCACGTCGCCGGTGACCCGTCGCACCGCGTGAATCGCCGGGGCGAGCCCGAAGAGCACGGCGGTGAGCACCGACAGGCCGAGCGTGAATGCCAGCACTCCGGCGTCGATGCCGATGTCGTTCAGCCGGGGCAGCTCCTCCGGCGCGAGGGCTGCCAGACCGCGTGCACCCCAGTACGCGAGCGCCAGGCCGATCCCGCCGGCAACCACGGCAATGGCGACGCTCTCGGTGAGCAGCTGGGTGATCAGCCGTCTGCGACCCGCACCGAGCGCCGCTCGCACGGCCAGCTCGCGGTGGCGCCCGGCCGTGCGTGAGAGCATGAGGTTGGCGATGTTCGCGCACCCGATGAGCAGCACGGTCGCGACGGCGGCGAGCAGCACGAGCAGCGGCCGGCGCGCCTCACCAGCCACCTGCTCGTGCAGCGAAAGCATCGTGACGCCCCACCCGGTGTTCGATTGCGGATACTCGCGCTCCAGCCGCCTGGCGACGGTCGCCAGGTCGACACGCGCCCGCTCGATGGTCACGCCCGGCCGCAGGCGACCGACCACCATGAGCAGATGCGGGATCCGCCCCTCGAGCATGCGGCCGAGGATGGGCAGCGGGGTGAAGAGGTCGGCCTTGCTGCCGGGCAGCTTGAAGTCGCGCGGCATGACACCGACGACCGTGTACGGCTCACCGTCGAGCACGATCGTCGTGCCGAGGACGCCGGAATCGCCACCGAAGCGGCGCTGCCACAGCGCATGGCCGAGCACCACGACGCGCGGTGCTCCTGGCACCTCCTCTCCGGTCAGAAACGTTCGACCGATCTCGGCGCGCGCGCCCAGCGTGACGAAGAGGTTCGCCGATGTCACACCGATCTCCAGCCGCTCGGCCGCCTCGCCGCCGGTGAGCGTCGCGTTCCAGTTGGGGAAGTAGGCGGCGAGCTGCTCGAACGATGTGCTCTCCTGGCGCCACGCGAAGTAGTTCGCCGCCGACACGACGTTCCGATCGGCCTGACCGATCGAGTCACGCGACCAGACCATGACCAGGCGATCGGGTGCCTCGTACGGAAGCGGGCGGAGCAGCACGGCGTGGACGACGCTGAAGATCGCCGTGGTGGCGCCGATGCAGAGTGCCAGCGTGGCGACGATGACGGTCGTGAACGCCGGCCGCCTGACGAGTGACCGCGCGGCGTAGCGAAGGTCCTGGCGCAGCATGAGATCGCCTCCGTATCGGCGTCGAAGCCAGATGGCATCGGGAAGGGCACCCAGGGCGCGGAGCAGGAGCGCAGCGCGGGCTGCCGGTGAGGTGGAGCGTTCGCCGCCGACACGGCTCCACGCGTAGGCGAGCTCGGCCTCCCACTCACCCAGCCACTCCTCGCGCCGGGAGGCGGGCACGATGGGCGCGAGGGCGCGGACGAAGCCCGCTCCCGGAGCGTGGGTCGCGCGATCGCGCGACACGGGATCAGCCGCCATCGTCAGGCAGGGGCCGGACGGGGCGCGGGCCGCGAGCTGGCGAGGAGCTTCGCGATGCCCGGGTATCTCGCCAGCGCTTCGTGCAGCGCCTCGGCGCCGGCGCCCGTGATCTGGTAGTAGCGACGCGGTGGGCGCTGTGCCTCACGAGCGGAGCGCACCGGCTCCCAGCGTGAGCGCAGGAGTCCGGCATCCTCGAGCCGCCTGAGGATGGGGTACACCGTGCCGCTGCGCAGGCCGGTGGCATCGATGATGTCGAAGCCGTATCGGTGGCCGCGCGAGACGGCGAGCAGGACCATGGCCGTAGGGTGGGTGATGCGCGAGTCGCCGGGCACGTGCCTCCACGCTATGTAGAGCTCTACCTATGTAGAGAATGACGGCGGGGCCGCCGCCTGTCAAGCGCTCGCGCGATCGGCGTTGGGCACGATCAGCGCCTTGAGCGCGGTGCGCGTCGCGACCGCGTCGAGCGCCTCGGCCGCCGAGCCCAACGAGTAGCGACCGCTCACCATCTCCCCCCACGGGATCCGGCCGCCGTGCCGCGCCGCGAGATCCACCGCCCGGTGAAAGTGCGAGTAATCGGAGCCCCAACAGCCGCGAATCTCGACGTGCTTGCGGTTGATCTGATGGTGTGGGTGCACCGTCACGGCACCGTTGTCGGTGTAGTGCCCGCAGACCACGACCCGGCCGCCGTCTCGAACGAGGTCGAGCGCCTGGGATACTGCATCGGGGCTGCCGCTCGCCTCGATCACCACATCGGCGCCGCGCCCGCCCGTGCGCTGGCGCACCGCTGCCAGCCGCTCCGCCGCCGGACGATCCAGTCCGATCGTCATCGTCGCGCCCATCCGCACCGCGAACGCCAGTCTGTCTGCCGGATCGCCGATGGCGATGATCTCTCCGGCTCCGGACAGCGAGGCCAGCGCAACGAGGGACTGGCCAACCGGACCCACGCCGAGCACCGCGACCGACTGGTCGAGGCGGATCTCCGCGCGATCGACCGCGTGCAGCGCCGTCACGAGGCCGCATCCCCCGCCAATGAACGTTTCCGGGTCCAGTCCGTCGGGGAGGCGCAGCAGCTTGACCCCCGGCTTGATCCAGATGGCTTCCGCCCAACCACCGAGGAGCCCCTCGCGCGCACTGTAGGTGATACCGTAAACCTTGCGCCGCGGACAGCGCGTCGACTGCCGCGCCACGAGACACTGGTAGCAGTGGTTGCAGCTCTCGTGGACATCGAGGAACGTGACCACGTCACCGTCGCGGAAGGCACGCCCGAGCACGTCGGTTACCGTTCCGCGCATCGCCGCGATCACACCGACCGACACGTGACCGGGGATGATCGGAAAAGGCACGTCGCCCAGCCGGCCGCGGTGGAGGTGCACGTCGGTGCCGCACACCTCGGAGAACAATGTGTGCAGCACCGCCGCGCCGGGCTCCAGACGGGGCTGGGGAAAGCTCTCCAGACGCGGGAGGACGTGCGGCGCGGGGAAGACGGCGGCCGTGTAGGAGGGGCGAAGCATCAGTGATGGCGGTGACGAGAGTGGAGTGAGTGATAAGGGGAGTGACGTGAGTGACGAGAGTGGAGTGAGTGACCAGGGCCAGGGTGAAGAGCATGAGGTGCGTGATGGATTCATCACCGCCTCACGCCCCTCACTCTGGCCCTGGTCACTCACTCCACTCTCATCACCCATCACGGACTTGCTCGTCCCGCACCCACCGTCTACGGCGTCAGCTCCCGCTTCGGCTCCAGCTTCGCCGCCCAGAGGCCGCTGTTGAAGTCGGTGAAGATGATATGCCCCTTCCACGGCATCGCGTTCATCACGAACGACGCATTGGCCGTGTAGCCCTGTGGGTCGAAGGGCTTGTACACCGCGATCTCGCGCCGCTGCTCGGCGAGGTTGCCCAGCAGTTCCCCGGAGACGTCCACAATGCGCAGGCCGCCGTCGTAGTACGCCTGATACATCACGTCGTCCTGGACGATGATGTCGTGCGACCCGAACTCCTCCTGGTGATACTTGGCGATGTTCTTCGGGTTTTCGGGGTCGGTGAAGTCGATGATGTGCGTGTAGCCGGCCGAGGTCTGCGGCGGGCCGCCCTTGGCGTTGATGTTCTGGAGGTAGTTCGTCCCCTCCCACACCCGCCCCTGTCGCGACATGATCTCGTCGCCGAGGAAGAGATAGACTTTCCCGGTGGCCTTCTGCACGTATGGGAAGACCTCGTGCGTCGCGCCGCTCGTCGTGGGGAAGGTGGCAATCAGCTTGGGCTGCGCGATCGACCCGCCCCACTTGCCGTTGCCGACGTCGACCGCGACGACGCCCGTCCCCCACTCCGACGAGTACGCGATTCCGTCGTGCACCCACACATCGTGCACGCGGGAGTTCGGATGATCGTACTCGCCCGCGTACTTCGGGTTGTAGATGTCACGCACATCGATGATCACGTACTTGTCGCCGTTCGAGATGGCGAACAGGTAGTCGTCGGTGGCGAACATGTTGTGCACGCCGCCGGTGAGCTGCTCGTCGAACGTCGCCGCGACCTTGGGGTGGGCGGGGTTCGCGAGATCGAGGATCACCACACCGTTCACCCGGTTGGACGCACCTTCGCGCGACAGCACGCCGTACCGGCCGTCGGGTGACACGGTCACGTCGTTGATGACGCGGGCGTCGACCTTGATGGAGTCGGTCTTGACGAAGCTCGACATGTCGCTGATGTCGAACACGTACGCCCAGCCATCGCCGCCCCACGTGCCGACGAGCGCGTAATCCTTTCCATCCTTCGCCGACCAGGGCCACAGATCGGACGTGTGGACGTTGGTGATGCTGCCGCGGCCGGTGACGCTGATGCGCCGTCGGACATCGCGCGGCCGCACATCGAGGACGCTGCGCGCCGAGACGTTGCCGGCGGTGGCGAGCAGCGTGTAGCGCCCCGGCACCTCGGCGGCGAACATGCCGCGATCGATGATACCCGTCGCGCCCGGCGCGGCGATGGTGTCGTCGGGCACGTAGGTGTAGCTCCACGTGATCGGCACGTCGCCCACGACCCGACCGTTCGCCCGCTTGGCGACGGCCTCGAGGTGCAGCACGTCACCGGTGCGGACGGTGTTCTCGGGCAGCTCGATCGCCAGGCTCGACACGGGATTGGCCACGACGGTGTGGCGGATCTCCGAGCGAACCCCCTCGATCTCCGCCGAGATGGTGACCGCGCCGGTGCGGTGCGCGGTGACATTGCCGAAGCGGTCGACGGATGCAATCGCGGGGCTCGAGCTGCGCCACGTCAGCACGGCATCACCGCGCTCGCTGGAATCGGCGTGCAGCGCACGTGCATCGTGCGCGAGGGTCACACCCACGTAGAGTCGACCCGGCTCCGGCGTGATCTCGACGCGTGAGACGGCCGGCCAGGTGATGGTGACCGGAATCTGCAGCGTCACCGGGGGCGCCGAGTCGCCGGCGAACGCCGTGGCCACGATCTCGTATTTTCCGGCCGCGATCCCGGTGACCACGCCCCTGCTGACGCGCACGGCGTGGCGCGGCCCACTCACCCGCATTCTGGGCTCGGCGACGACGTTCCCCGCCGCATCGTAGGCCGTGACCTTGAGCGGAACGGTCTCGCCGGCCTTGAGCGTGAGGCTCGCCGGCTCGGCGCTGAGCTTCGCGACCGGTGTACCGAGCAGGCTGCCGTCCTGCCGTGGTTGGGCCTGCGGCTGTTGCTGCTGCTGCTGTTGCTGCGCGGCGAGTGGACCGGCGACGGCCGCCACTGCGAGCGCGACGGTGGTGACGAGCCGCGAACCGAGCATTACGTTCATGAGGGATTCCCTGTGGCCGGCGACCGGCTGCCGGCCGCGGTGGCGGAGAAGCGGTGTGGATTGACCTGAGCTCTCGGGTAGTGCCTCATGATGGCCTTCGTGCATCATCGAATCAAGCCGATCGGCGTGTTGCTGGTCGTCACAGCGGTCACGGTGGTGGCGGCGAGCCCGCTGGCGGCACAGCGCCCCGCTCAGCGCCGGGCACCGGCCACGCGCGCCGCTCTGCCCACGCACAACTACTGGGTGTACGTGGGCGCCGAATCGGCCGATCTCATCCATCGGATTCGCTTCGGGCCGGGGGGCATCGAGGTCGAGAAGACATTCCCCGTGGGTGAGTCGCCGGTGGAGATGGAAGGGCCGCACGGCCTCCAGATTTCGCGCGATGGCAAGTACCTGCACCTGACCACGGGGCATGGGTCGCCGGACGGCAAGTACTGGCGCTACGTGTTGGGACCAGACACGCTCGCCGGTCCGGGCATCTTCCTGGGGTATTTCCCGGCCTCGATCGACGTGACGCCCGACGGGATGTACGCCTTTGCCGTGAACTTCAACCTCCACGGCGAGATGGTGCCGTCGTCGGTGTCGGTGATCTACACGCCCACGCACGAGGAGGTCGCGCGCACCGAGACCTGCGTCATGCCCCACGGCTCGCGCGTGAACCCACAGGGGACGAAGCAATACTCCACCTGCATGATGGATGACCAGCTCGTGGAGATCGACACGCGCACCTTCGAGGTGTCGCGGCGCTTCAGTCTGGCGAAGGGGAAGGAGGGGGACGTGACGGTGCCGGCGGCGGCATCGCACGCCGACTCGGTCTCGCCCAACGCCGGCGCGCACACCGCGCACGCGTCCGGCGGACCAACCCGTCGCCAGGCGATGGCGCCGGCAACGTGCTCACCCACGTGGGCGGCACCGTCGGCAGACGGGAGCAGGATCTACGTGGCCTGCAACAAGGCCGACGAGATCGTGGAGGTGGACAGCGAGTCGTGGCGCATCACGCGGCGTTTTCCAACGGGCCGTGGCCCATACAACCTGGCGGCAACACCCGACGGCAAACTGCTGGTCGCGACGCTCAAGCAGGGCGGCGGCGTCCAGATGTTCGACCTCGCCACCGGTCGGAGCGTGATGAACGTGAAGAGCTCGACGACGGTGACGCACGGCATCGCGCTCACGCCCGATTCACGCTACGCCTTCGTGTCCAACGAGTCGGTGGGCGCCGCGCCGGGCAAGGTGGACGTGTATGACCTTCGATCGCTGTCACGCGTGTCGAGCGTGGACGTCGGCCAGCAGGCTGGTGGGATCGCGTTCTGGAAGATGGAGCGCGCTAGGTAGGTCCGCGCTTCATTGTGCCACGAGCCCCGTCTGGCTAACTACAGAGGCACGGAGGGCACAGAGGATTCACAGAAGGCTCATGGTGTGGGCAGATTCCTCGCGCCACGAGCCTTGGCTAACCACAGAGACACGGAGAGCACAGAGGATTCACAGAGGGTCCTTCGTGGCACGGAGCTCGTCGCGCCACGAGCAGCGTGAACCACGGAGACACAAAGACACAGAGCAATCCGACGAGGACAGAGGCTCTGCGGTGTTGTTCCTCCGTTTCTCCGTGCCTCTGTAGTCCAGTCCTGCTCGTTGCGGGGTTGCCTCTCCCCGATCCAAATCCCTCTGTGAATCCTCTGTGCTCTCTGTGTCTCCGTGGTTAGCCCAGGCTCGTGGCGCGAGGAGCTCCGTGCGACGAAGGACCCTCTGTGAATCCTCTGTGCCTCCGTGTCTCTGTGGTTAGCCACCGGGCTCGTTGCGCAAGAGGATTCGGTAAGCAAGCCGCAGGCGGCGAATCACCTGCATTGCGGTGTCCGATAGTGCAGCGGCACGGCCGCCAGTCTGTCGTGCGGCTTGATCGTACCGCTCCCAGAAGGCGAAGGGGTCGCCCACCACCTGGAGCAGCGCGTCGTGTCCCAGCTGCTCGATGATCACCGTGGCCATGAACGCGCCCATCGCTCGGCCGTTGTCGGGGAGCTCGCGATGCAAGTGCGCGCCGAGTGTGGCAGCGGAATCGGGATGAGCGGCGATGCGCTCGAGCATGTGCTGCGTGAACCGCAGCCACTCGTTCGATCGCGCGTATTCGTGGCGGTAGGACTTGAAGTACGCCAGCGACGCCGGCACGCGATAGCGTCGCTCCATCTCGGCGTCGGTCATCTCGGGAACGGCGGCCTTGTCGACGAGCCCCGCGACCCCCTCCGTCTCGACGTTGGCAATCGCCCAGGCCAGCAGGTCGCCGCCGAAGGGACGCGTGTGCGTCGCGATCTTGTTCCGGTAGTAATGGTGCAGCTCGTGGCCGATCAACTGCACCCTATCGGGCACGCGCATGAGGTACAGCGGGTCGATCAAGATGCGCTCGTAGCCGCGCGCGTCCTTGAAGTAGAGGATGGAAACGCTGGGAGCCGGCACGCGCCGCGTCGTGCCCGCCGGAAGAAAGCTCTGCGCGCGCTCGCGCGCCTGGTCGAAGAGGGCATCGCGCTCGATCTCGCCGCGAAAGCGGACCACGCTGTCCCGCCGAAGCGGGACATCTCGCAGATGCGGAAGCACGAACGCCACCCAGTC
>DATFFQ010000106.1:0-2352 GCA_035249955.1 Gemmatimonadaceae bacterium | reverse complement strand
AGGCACGGAGACACGGAGGAGCCACATGGCAGAGCTTCTCTCCTCTTCGGATTTCTCTGTGTCTTTGTGTCTCCGTGGTTCAATCATGCTCGTGGTGCGAAGAGCTCCATGCTGCGAAGGACCCTCTGTGAATCCTCTGTGCGCTCCGTGTCTCTGTGGTTAGCCCGGGCTCAGGCGAGATATGGCCGACGCGATCGTAGGCCGCTTTCGCGATCGCGCGGCCGAGTGGGCCGAGGGCGAGCAGGCCGCCGAGGGCCCATGTCTTCCAGTTGCGGCGCGTCTCGGTGGGGTACACCGACCGGCCGAAGTTGAGGATCCGGCGGGCGCGGGCCGAGCTGCCGCGGGCGAGCGTGGCGAGGCCGTGGCGGGCGATGTCGTGCTCCACGAACGATTGCACCACGACGCTGCGGTCGACGCCGATGCGCTTGAGGAGCGCCGCGTCGAGCTCGAGCGTGGACGCATACTCGTCGACCAGATACTTGAGCGCGCCCGTCGCCGCCTGCTGGGCGGTCTGGTTCTGCGGATGCCAGCGGTAGGCGCAGATGGGCTTGTCGACGTAGTACGCCCTCTCCGCCACGCCGAGCAGCCGCCAGTTGAACCACTTGTCGGGGTTGATCATGCGCCCGCCGCCGTATCCCTCCACGCGCTGGTAGAGCGCGCGCGGGTAGCAGGTGCAGGCGAAGTTGAACGGGTTCCCCATGATGCCCAGCGCGCGGCGCAGTAGCTCGTCGGCCGCGACGCCGTACACCGGTGCTCCGACGACCCGCTCCAGCTCGGCCACGCGATCCGACTGCAGCCAGAGACGCTCGTTAGGCCCGGTGCGACCGATGGGCTTGTCGTCCGGATCGATGACGTCCCACGTCGCCGAGAACACCGACTGCCCGGCACGCTCGCCCAGCGCGTCGGCCAGCGCGCGGTAGGTCGACAGCGCCCCGGGACGAAGCAGATCGTCCGACGAGAGCATGATCACCCGGTCGCCGGTCGCCAGCCGCGCCGCGCGATCCAGGTTGGCCGCGAACCCCACGTTCGCCTGGTTCACGTGCACGTGGATGCGCGGATCGGCGATCCCCCGCACCAGCGCCACCGAGTCGTCGGTGCTGGCGTTGTCCGATATCAGCACCTCGAGATCGGAGTAATCCTGATCGAGGATGCTCTGGATGGTACGGCCGAGATATCGGGCGTAATTGTAGTTCGGGATGCAGATCGAGAATTTCACCCGGTGTCGTTCCTCTCCTCACATCGCGCCACGAGCAGCCGCTGGCATCCTGCGTTCTGGATGCCAGCCCTGCGCGATGAGCGAATCACGAGCGTCATCTGCCGTGATTCCCGAAGCGCGCGAAGGGACCACGGCGCGCGCGGATGCGGCCGTCCAGCACCTCGAAGTCCTCGTTGAAGTTGAAGGTGTGCGTCCCCTCGTTGCCCTCGTACCAGCTCGGCTCGATCGTCGCCACCGGCGTCTCGTGATAGCGCGTCTCGCTCAGCTCGTCCACGCGGTGGATCACCACGCGGTAGCCGTAGCCGAGCGACGAGTCCTGGCCCGGACGGTACAGTACGCCGTCGCGCTCGAACATCGCCCCCGCCGGACGCGCGCTCCGCACGTCCGACACCAGCGGGTTCATGCGGTGCGGCCGGAACGGACCGAACGGAGAATCGGCCACGAACGCGTGCAGCTCGTCGCACGTGGACGCGCCTTCCACCGCCACACCGGCAAAGAGCCACCACCGCTCCTGGTGAAACACCATCGTCGGATCGACCGCGTTCACATTGTCGAGCAGGACGCTGTGCCGCTCGAACCACTTGGGAAAACTCGTCGCGTGCCACAGCTCGATGCGCCGCCGTGAGCGCGCTTCAGGCATGAGGTACACCTCGCCCTCGTGCTCGAGAACGAAGGGATAGGACAGGTGCACTCCGGTGTCGAGCACGACCCATGGCTTCGACGGTGCGCCGTCCGCTCGGAGTGCGATGCAGGAGATGATGGCCCGGCGCACTCGGTAGTTGAAGCTTTCGAAGAAGACGTACGTGGTGCCGTCCCGGCGCAGCAGGAACGGATCGGCGTAGAACGTTCCCGGCGGCGGCGCGAGCACGCGGAACGAGCCGCTGCCGGTGAGACCGGGCCCCTCACCCTTGCCTCGCCGGCGCCAGGCGAGAAACCAGCGCTCCTCGGTGGTGAAGTCGCGCACCGCCCGCTTCGTCCATCGGCTCCCAAGCCGGCCGATGAAGCGCGCCATCGTCCGGTTGGTGGGCATCTTGTAGATCGGCTTGTCGTAGTCGACGGTCTCGGAGAAGGTGTCGAGCGAGCTCACCTGCTCCCAGCCGCGCTCGTGGAGATGACGTAGCCGGCGCAACACGAAC
>DATFFQ010000105.1:0-9757 GCA_035249955.1 Gemmatimonadaceae bacterium | reverse complement strand
CGGAGGAACTGTTTCTTTGCGTCCTCGGCGACCTCTGCGGTCAATGCTGGTGCTTTTGTCCTGCACGTGGACGGCTCCGCTCCCGCCACAAGGTGTTGCGGTTCCCAAGCCTTCGCAGTTGTCGCCAATCCGTCCGTTTCGCCGTTGAATCGCCGCACACGCGTCCCACGCTTCCCAACGCAGCTCGCAGGTCGCAGGTCGCAGCTCGCAGTTCGCAGTTCGCAGTTCGCAGTCTTCTATGGTGCCGCCACCTGGTCAGCCAGGCTGTTGGCCGCGCTTGCGATGACCCCGCGGCCGAACGCCGATGCCGTATCGCCGCGGACGTCGCCACCCCACGTCGCGCGAGAGAGGCGCGCGTCCAGCAGGAGCACGTGCACGACCGCGCGACCGGCGCCGCCGATCTTCTCGAAGCGCAGCTCGACGGGAAACAGCGCGTAGCGCGCCCCGTGGAGCGCCACGAGTGCCCGAAGCTGCGACGCCAGCGGCTCGCCGAGCTGGCCGTCGGAGCGCCGTCGCGCCAGTGGACGAAGTCCCTCGGCGGCCAACGCCCGCGGATCGGGCGAGTGCGCCGCATTGCGCTGCGCGGAGCGAACGAGCTGCTCGGGAAATACCCACCGCGTACGGAACCCGCGCTCGCCGAGCGCGAAGGCGATCTCATCATCCAGATCCGTCAACAGCTGCCGCGGACGCTCCGCCGCTTCCGCCCACCCGAGGCTGTCGCCCGGCCGCAGGTAGTGCGTCGGGAGGACGATGACCTGCTGGCCCGCGAGCCCGGCAAGCGGGCGATTGGGAAGCGGGGCAACTTGTGCGTTGGGGTCGGGGCCGCGAGAGCACGCGACAACGAGGGTAAGGCTGGCGAGGAGGGCGAGGCGCTTCACGAGGGTCCGGTTTTGGTCGAGGGAAAGCTAACTGGGCGAACGGCAAAGAGGACAGAGTGCGAACGAGGAGCGAGGAAATGGCGTCGACGCTTCCGCGGGCAAGAGCGTGCCAGCCGCTTCCTCTTTCCTCGTTCCTCGTTCGCCTCTCATCTCTGCCGCTCGCTCCCTGATTTGACCGCGTGACATGCTCCGCGCAATTTACCCCGCCGCCATACCCAGAGCCTCGGACCCATGCGCAAGCCGTTGTCGATCCTCGGGTGGACCGCCGTCGCATTGCTCGGGGCAGGCGCGTTCGCGTGGCTCGCGCTCTCGCGCGGCGAAACCGTCAGCGCCGCATGGCTCCTCATCGCCGCGCTTTGCACATACGCGGTCGCCTATCGGTTCTACAGCCGGATCATCGCGGCCAAGGTATTTGCCCTCGACGCGCGCCGGCCCACGCCATCGCAGCGACTCGAGGACGGATGCGACTACGTCCCCACCAACCGGTGGATCGTCTTCGGCCATCACTTCGCGGCCATCGCGGGCCCCGGGCCGCTCGTCGGACCAACGCTCGCGGCGCAGTTCGGCTTTCTCCCCGGCGCGCTCTGGATCATTGTCGGCGTCGCGCTCGGCGGCGCGGTCCAGGATTTCGTCATCCTCGCCTCGTCGGTGCGGCGCAACGGCAAATCGCTCGGCCAGATGGCCAAGGACGAGATCGGCCCCGTCGCGGGATTCACCGCGCTCGTCGCGGTGCTCGGCATCATGATCGTGCTCATCTCCGTGCTCGCGCTCGTGGTGGTGAACGCTCTCCGTGCGAGCCCGTGGGGGACGGTCACCATTGCGCTGACGATTCCCATCGCGATGCTGCTTGGCATCTACCTCCGCTGGATCCGCCCCGGCAAGGTGCTCGAAGCCTCGGCGATCGGCCTCGTGCTCCTGGTACTCTCGGTATACGCCGGGCAGTGGGTGGCCGCGCGGCCGGCGCTTGCGGAGGTGTTCACGCTCGAAGGAACGACGCTGGCGTGGTGGATCATGGCGTACGGGTTCGCCGCCTCGGTGCTCCCGGTGTGGCTGCTGCTCGCGCCGCGCGACTACCTGTCGGCCTTTGTGAAAATCGGCGTGGTCGTCGCGCTGGCGTTAGGCATTCTGATCTCGCTCCCGCCGCTCCAGATGCCCGCGCTCACTCAGTTCGTCGATGGCACCGGGCCCATCTTCGCCGGCAAGGTCTTCCCGTTCGCATTCATCACGATTGCCTGCGGCGCCATCTCGGGATTCCACGCGCTGGTGGCGTCAGGCACGACGCCGAAGATGCTGGAGAACGAGACGGACGCGCGGCCGATCGGGTACGGCGCAATGCTGATGGAGTCCCTGGTCGCGGTGATGGCATTGATCGCGGCGTGTGTCCTCACCCCGGGGCTGTATTTCGCGATCAATGCGCCGGTCGCGGCGCTGGGCACGACCGCCGAGTCGGCCGCGACGGCGATCGCGCAATGGGGATTCACGATCACGCCGGCCGAAATTCACGCTGTCGCGACGCAGGTGGGCGAGGAGACGATGCTCTCGCGCACCGGCGGGGCGCCGAGTCTCGCCGTCGGCATGGCGAACATCTTCTCGCAGGTGCTCGGCGGCAGCGGCGCCATGGCGCTCTGGTATCACTTCGCCATCATGTTCGAGGCCCTGTTCATCCTGACGACGCTGGATGCGGGCACGCGCGTCGGACGCTTCATGCTCCAGGACCTCGGCCGCCACGTGTGGGAACCGTTCGGGCGCGTCTCGTGGTACCCGGCGATCGTGATGTCGAGCGCCATCTTCGTCGCGATGTGGGGGCACTTTCTCTATCAGGGGGTGACGGACCCGCTCGGCGGCATCAACTCGCTCTGGCCGCTGTTCGGCATCGCGAACCAGCTGCTCGCGGCGGTCGCGCTCTGCGTGGGGACGACCGTCATCATCAAGATGGGGAAGGCTCGTTATGCGCCCATCACCCTCGCGCCGCTCGCCTGGCTCGTGGTGGTGACGATGGTCGGTGGATCGGCGAAGATTTTCTCCGACGATCCGCGCCTGGGCTTTCTCGCGCATGCACGGCAGCTTTCCGATCAGCTCGCCTCGGGCGTCCTGCCCCGCGGCGCCGCTGATGCCGCCGCGGCGGCCCGGATGATCTTCAACGACCGCCTGGATGCCGCCGTCGCCGGCTTCTTCATGATCGCCGTCATCGTGATTCTCGCCGACTCGGCCAGGGAATGGGTGGCGGTGCTGAGAGGGCGCAAACCGGCGACGAGCACAGAGGTGCCCTTTGAGGCCGCGCTGGTGGCGGAGTAGAGCGGCGAACTGCGAGCTGCGAACTGCGAACTGCTGCGACCCGCGACCTGCGAACTGCGACCCGTGTGCAGTTAGGTCGCAGTTCGCAGTTCGCAGCTCTTCGTCAGTGTGCTACCGCGTACGTGGAGAGGTGCGTCGTCAGGAACCCCAGGGTCGCGTTCTGCCGGTCGTGGACGGTCGGCATCCGCTCCAGCGGGGCATCGGTGGCGTCGTCGACATGCCAGACCGAAACGTTCCCGCGTAAAAACTCCTGGCGCGAGCAGTGGGCATACCCTATCATGACCGCGATGGGACGCGCAAAGCCGAACCGCTCGCGGCCTCTGGCGGTGATCCGCACTCGCAGCGTCGTGCCGGCGAGCGGCTGAATCGTAAAACGTGTTGGCGTACGAACTGCTTCGGGAGGGATGAAGACCACTGCCGGGCCGGCGGAGAGAACGCCTCCTTCCGGGCCGATCATGGCTGAGGCGGTGGGGGAGACGTCGGATCCGCACGATGCCAGCCAGGCATCAGGCCGGGCCGCGGCGCGCACGGAGAGGGAGGGTTGCGGCGCGAATGAGCTCGTCGGCTCGACGTCGCCGCAGCCGACACCGAGCGCCATCAGCAGCGCAGGAATGGCGACGGTTAGGCCCGAGGGGCGGTTCGATGAGTGCATCTGTGCTCCTGTGGGGTCTATAGGAGCGACGCCAGGCGGGAGCAGGGAGCAACCGGTCAGTCTGTCGCGGGAAGTATTCGGTGTCGAAGTCTGGTGCGGCACATTGCCGGGGCGCGTACGCGTCCACTTGACAGGGGGGCAGACGTGATTGCGTCGGAGCGCGAGCAACTCGAGGAAGGGCTGCGTCTGCAGAAGGCGGGATTGCTCGAGGAAGCGTTGCAGCTCTACGACGCGGCCTCGCGCAGTGGCGATGCGACCATCCGGGCACTGGCGCTGTGCCGGAAAGCCGACCTCTATCGCGTGTGGTCGCGGTGGGAGCAGGCCGCCGACTCCGCTCGCGAAGGCGCCGCCGCCGCTCGCAAGGCGGGCGAGTACTCGCTGTACGCCGAGGCGATCAACGCGGAAGCCAACGTCTACCATCAGCGTGGTGAGTTCGACGCCGCCCTCCCCCTGTACGAGCGCGTTCTCGAGCTTCCGGTCGACGACCGTATTCGCGGGCTGGCGCTCCAGAACATGGGATCGATCGCTGCCCAGCGGGACGACCTCGATGCCGCGGAGCGGCTTTTCCTCGATTCCTACTGGCATTTCCGGCGCGCCGGCTACGACTGGGGCGTCGCCTTCGTGCTCAACAACCAGGCGGCCGCCGCGCTCGACCGCGGCCGGTACTCGAGCGCGGCGACGATCGCCCGTCAGGCGATGGAAGCGGCGCGACAGGTCGACGACTTCGAGCTGCTCGGCATCGCGACGCTGAACTACGCCGAGGCACTCGCCGCGCAGGACGATCTCCCTCATGCGGAGTCGCTCGCGGCAGGTGCGCTCGGCTTCTTCGTGCTCGCCAAGAGCGAGGTGCATCGGGCGCAGTGTCTGCGCGTGCTCGGCGACATTTACGTCCGCCGCGGGGAGACGTCACGCGCCCGCGCCTGCTACATGCAGGGACTCGAGGTCGCTGTCCCGCTCGGCTCGCGCTTCGACACCGACAAGCTCCGGGAATCGCTGGCCCGCCTCGGCGGCAGCGATGTGCCGGCGGATCGCACTGTGGCCGATGAGCGCCGGCCCGACGTGCGGCGGCCGGACGACCACCCTAACGACGAGGCGACGCCATCGCCGCCGGCGTGAAAGCCTTCCTCGCGGCGATCGCGCACGCACTTCGCGTCGTCGCGGGTGCACCGCGATACGACGCCTACCGCGCACACGTCGCGCGACACCATCCACAGATCGAGCCGATGTCGCGCGATCAATTCGAGCGCGCGCGGCTCGACGAGCGCTATTCGAAACCGGGGGCGAAATGCTGTTGAAACAGCTGCGAGCTGCGAGCTGCGTGGTGCGAACTGTCGCTTGTTCCGTTTTCCTCGCGCCCGCCGCACTCAATGCCCAGGAAAGCGTCGCTTCGTCCGCGACGCCCACGCTTACCGCCGAGCAGCAGATCACGGTCGCCGTACTGCCACTTCCGGCTGACCTGCGCGCCGGGGCGACCGTGCTCGGCTACGACGCCAGCGGGAAGCTCACGCCGCTGCGCAAGGGCACAGGGGAGATGACGTGCCTCGCGCCTAACAGGACGATCTCCCGCTTTCACGTCGCGTGCTATCACAATTCGCTGGAGCCATTCATGGCGCGCGGGCGAGCGCTTCGTTCGAGCGGGGTGAACGGCGATGCGGTCGACAGCGCCCGTTTCAGCGAGGTCAGGGCCGGAAAGCTCCCCGTTCCGAAGGGGCCGGCGTCGCTGTATTCGCTCACAGGTGACTGGACCACGTTCGACGCAGCGACGCTGACCGCCAACGGTGCGCGCCGACTGTTCGTGGTCTATATCCCGTTCGCGACGGCGCAAACCACGGGATTGTCCGACAAGCCTGCGCGCGGAACGCCGTGGATCATGGGCGCCGGGACGCCCAAGGCGCACATCATGTTCGTGCCGGAGATGTAGCGCTCGGAACGACGATCCACAGACCGATGCTCGCGAGCATCGCGGCGGCCGCGCCGACGCTGAAGGCGGTGAAGGCGCCGAAGCGGTCGTAGATCGTTCCGAAGATCACCGACGCCGGCAGCGTGCCGACCCCGATTGCGAGGTTGTACCAGCCGAAGGCCGCGCCTCGGCGTGAGGCCGGCACAATGTCGGCCACCAGTGCGCGCTCGACGCCCTCAGTGAGGCCGAAATACACCCCGTAGATCGCGAAGAGCGCCCACACGTGCCACGCGTCGGTGGCATGCCCGAACATCAAGTACACGAGCGCGTAGACCATCCAGCCGGCGACGATCACCGGCTTGCGTCCGCGGCGGTCGGAGAGAATTCCGCCGGGGGTGCTCGAGACGGATTTCACGAGATGCAGCATGGCCCAGAGCACCGGCAGGAGCGCCGCCCCGACCCCGAGCTCCGTCGCGCGCAGTAGGAGAAACGCGTCCGTCGAGTTGCCTAACGTGAAGAGCAGCAGGATGCCCAGGTAGGCGAAGAAGCGGGCTCCCAGAGGCGCTGAAGACGCTGGGGGCGCTACGGGCGCTGGGGGCGCTGAGGGCGCTGAGGGCGCTGAGGGCGGCTCTCGAACGGCGATGATCAGCGTGATCACTGCAATTCCGGCCGGGATCGCCGCCAGCCAGAAAATCGTCCGAACCGCGACGCCCATCTGCGACATCAGGACGTACACGATGAGCGGACCGATGACCGCACCGGCGTGATCGGCGGCGCGGTGAAATCCGAAGGCGCGCCCGCGCAACGCGGGGTCAACCGAGTCGGCAATCAGCGCATCGCGTGGTGCGCCGCGAATCCCCTTCCCCACGCGATCGGTCACGCGGATAAGCAAGACGTGCGCGCCAGTCTGCGCCAGGGCGATGAGCGGGCGAACGGCCGACGCAAGCGCATATCCGGCCACGACGAGTGGCTTGCGCCGCCTGGTGCGATCGGACAGCCAGCCGCTCGCGAGCTTGAGCAGCGCGGACACGGAATCCGCGGCCCCCTCTATGGCTCCGACGAAGGCAGCGCTCGCACCGAGGGTGGCGGTAAGGAACAGGGGCAAGAGCGGATAGATCATCTCGCTCGACGCATCGGTGAAGAAGCTCACCGCCGCGAGGGCGATGACGTTGGGGCCCAGACGCGATTTCATGGGATCACGCTGCGAGCTGCGAGCGGCGAACTGCAAGGATTGGTTTGAAGTCGGTACCCGCTTCCAGTTCGCAGTTCGCCGCCGCAGTCACGCCAGCCCCATCCCCCACCGTGCCAACGGCGTCGGCAGCGCGCCGTACGACAGCAGCTCATCATGAAACGCTCGCAGCGAGAACATGGCGCCTCGCGCCTCGCGGGCATCGTCGCGCAGGCTCAGGATCTCGCGTCGGCCGAGCGCGTAGCAGAGCTGGTAGGTGGGAAAGGCACAGTAGCGAACCGCCTCTGAGCGCGCAGCGCTCTCCTCGAGGCCGAGCTCGTCCCGCAGAATCGCGGCGGCCGTGTCGACCGTCATCCCCTTGGTGTGAAGCGAGACGTCGAGAATCACTCGGAGCGCGCGCCACAGCAGGTGATGCACCTGGAAGAAGCGCGCGGCGGGGTCGCTGATGAACCCCTGCTCGGCCATGAGATTCTCGCAATAGAGCGCCCAGCCCTCCTGCGCCGCGGGGCTCGAGAGGACTCGTCTCACCGGTCGTGGGAGCGCGCAGGCGGTCACAATCTGCAAATGGTGACCAGGAATCCCCTCGTGCAGCGCCGTGCTCGGCAGCTCGGCGCGACAGTGCAGCCGCCACGCCTCGTGAGGCTGGGGCAGCGTGACGAAGAACGTCCCGCGCGCATCGCCGTCGAAGGCGGCGGGACCCTGATACGCCGCGAATGGAATGAGCGCGCGCAGGAAGTCGGGGGTCGGCGAGACGAGGAGCTCCCCGTCGGGTACGGTCACCAGCCCGCGCTCGACGGTGAAGTCGAGCGCGGCCCGCATCGCGCTCCGGTACTCGTCGACGGCGGTATCCCGGGTCGGCGTGTCCTCGCGCAGGAATCGCACGACATCTCGCCACGCCGTATTCGGACGCAGCTCGGCGGCGAGACGCTCGAGCTGCTCGATCGCCTCGGCGCGCAGTCGCTCACCGAAACGCAGGAGCTCGTCGGCGTTCTCGCGGATCATGTGCGCGGTGTGGAGCTTGAGATCGAACAGTTCCCGCCCGATGCCGAAGTCGCGCTCGCCGGCAGGCTCCATCAGGGCGAGGGCGTCCCCATAACGATGGAGCGCATCGATGGCTGCGTCGCGTGCCTCGGCGAGGGCGATCGGATCGATGGGAAGGCTCACCTTCGCGAGCCCATCGCGAAGGAGCGAGACACCGCCGGCAATCATCGCCCGAGCCGTGTCGAGAAAGACGGCGCGCGGCTCGGTCAGCGCGGCGGCGGCCTCGTCGAGAAAGCGGGGCATCGCCTGCAGGCGCGCGAGCAGCGCCGACCCGCGACGTGCGGGATCATCGGAGTCTCGCGCCAGGAGCAGGTGGATGCCATTGAGCGCGTAGAGGAGCGCGTGCGTCGGATTGCGGGCATGCGGCTTCTCGCGCTCGAGGACAAGCAGATCATGACGCGCGGCGTGCAGCGTCGCCGTGCGGTCGATCTCGTCGTCCAGTGAAGGAGCCTCGACCTCCTCGAGGCTGGCCGCGTACGACCGCAGCGCGGCGGCGTACTCGCGTAGCGATGCCGGATCGAGACGTGGAAGCTCGGAGTCGAATTCGCGCCGGCCGACGTACGTGCCCTCGACCGGATTGATGCGCCAACGGAGATCGAGGTATCCCTCGAGTACGTCGGCGAGCTCGGTCACGCCCGCGCGGGCTGCCGCTTTCGCTCGTCGATCATCGCGTGGAGCTCGTCGTCACGGATCACGCGATTCATCCGCTTCGCGGCATCGAACAGCAGCTGGCAGAGTGCATCGTCGGCGGGGTCGTAGCCGTGCTCCTCGAGCCAGCACTTCACGTTCGAGAGGCCCGACACGGGCGAGATCTCGATGCGCTGCGCGAGACCGAAATCACCAGCGGGCACACCCGAGTAGATACGGTCGGCGAGCCAGGCATGTCCCTTCTTCCTCGCCTTGATGATCGCGGCGGCGTGCACGCCGGTTCCCGTCCGGAACGCGTCGTCCCCGAGCACCGGGTAACTGGGCGGGATGGGGACGCTGCAGGCGCGTGAGGCGAGTCGTGAATATTCGGGAAGCTTGCTCAGGTCGTGGCGGTGCGCACCGAGCAGCTTGAGGTTGATCAGCAGCAGATCCATCTCCGCGTTGCCCACGCGCTCGCCGATGCCTAACGCCGTCCCGTGCACGCGATCGACTCCCTCCTCGATCGCGGCCAGGCAGTTGGCAAGGCCAAGCCCGCGGTCGCGGTGCCCGTGCCAGTCGAGCTTCACCGCTTCACCACTCGGCTCGATGATCTCATCGCGGACGAATCGCACCAGACGGCGCACACCGTCCGGCGTCGCGTGTCCGACCGTATCGGCGAGACACAGCCGTCGCGCGCCCCAGCGGATCGCGTTGGCGTAGAGGGCCTTCAACGTATCGGGGGCCGCACGCGTCGTGTCCTCGGTGACGAACATGACCGGCAGCCCCTCGCGCACGGCGAAGGTCACCGCCTCCTCGCTCACCCGCAGCATCTTGTCGAGGGTCCAATCCTCGGCGTACTGCCGAATCGGCGAAGAGCCGATGAACGTCGCCGCCTCGATGGGGATGCCGGCTTCCTGCGAGATGCGGGCGACCGGCTCGACGTCGGAGATGACCGTGCGCGCCGCGCAGTTCGCCTCGAGATCGAGGCCAGCGGCCACAATCTCTTTGGCGAGCGCGAGGGTATCGGCGCGGGCGCGTGGTCCGGCGCCCGGGAGGCCGATGTCGGCGGAGGCGATGCCGAGATCGACCATGAGGTGAAGGAGGCGCTTCTTGTCGTCGATGACCGGGTCGGTGACCGACGGACATTGCAGCCCATCCCGGAGCGTCTCGTCGTT
>DATFFQ010000104.1:0-25008 GCA_035249955.1 Gemmatimonadaceae bacterium | reverse complement strand
TGTGCCGGCTGTCAAGCTCGTGGGCTGGCGATCGGCACAGGCCTCGAGGGAAAACGCGGCGACGGCGATCGCCATCGTCAGCCCCGTGCGGCAGCCTGTGGGCCCGCGGACTCCATCGTGGAGCGCGCGACGTGGCCCGGCATCACGCGGCGTGCGGAGCGGACGTCCGCCGGACGGTCGTCGCTCGATACGGCGTGAACAGCCATCCCAGCGCCGCGGCGACCGGAAGCGCGTAATCCTCGACCATCCCCAGCTGGAGCGCGGCGACCGTGCCCACCGCGGCCCAGAGCGTCGGAATCACGAGCAGCACGCGCGGAAAGCTCGGCCGCGCCCACAGCATCAACCCGAACGTGAAGATCGTCACCGGACACGGCACACCGAACGTCGGGCTCGCCGGATACAGATGACCGATCATCAGACCCGTGGCACGGTAGAGGATGAGGGCGTACACCATGAGCACCGCGCCAGCCACTCCGCCCGCGCTCCACGCCGGCGCGAACGACAGGTGGCGGGACACGAACGCCACCCGGACGATGAGTGCCGTCTGCGCCACGAACAGCGCCGCGAACAGATAGCCCGCCGGGCTGAGCGCAGTGAAGAACTTGGCGTGGTACACCGCGCCCGCCCACAGCCAGAGCGCCGCCAGCAGCACGGCGGCGACGCGGGATGATCCATTCGGCCGCGGCATCAAGGCGAATGCCACGGCGGCGAGCGCCAAGGCCGAGAGCACCAGCGGTGCCGGCCACACCGCGAGGTTGTATTCGGCGAAGACGGCGAGAAACTCTTCGCGCGTGAATGGGATGTTCATATCGACCTCCGATAGGAAGGACCGCCTCCCGCCCCGCGCGACCTACGCGCCGAAGAGTATTCCGATGCCGATGAGCGCGGCGGTCGTCACCACCATGGCCGCGACCAGTGGCCAGAGCCACGTTGCCGCCGGTCCGCTCATCCGCCCCTCGGCGGCAGCGGTGCATCGCCTCTGCGCGCAGCTTCGAGCAGCAATCGCCGCTCGGCGATCGCGATGTTGCGCCGCGTCCGCTCGATGGCGTCGGGGTTCACCGAGATGGAATCGATCCCCCAGCGTACGAGCGTCTCGGCGTACTCGGGATACACCGACGGTGCCTGTCCGCAAATCGAGCACGTTACCCCGAGTTGGTGGCACCGCTCGATGATGGCATGTATCGCGTCGAGCACCGCCCGATCTCGCTCGTCGAACAGTGGAGCGAGCGTCTCGCTGTCCCTGTCGACGCCGAGCATGAGCTGCGTGAGATCGTTGGAGCCGATCGAGACGCCCGTCGCACCGGTGCGCACGTAGTCTTCCAGCCACGACACCACGGATGGCACCTCGGCCATCACCCACAGCTGGAGTCGCCGATCGCCGCCGAGCGGGCTCGCGTCGATGAGCCGCTTGCACTCCCTGAACTCCCAACCGGTGCGGACGAAGGGAATCATGAGATGCACGTTGTCGAACCGCGTCCGCACGGCGTGCAGGACGCGCAGCTCCAGCGCGAACAGGTCGGGTTCACGCACGTAGCGGTAGCATCCCCGGTAGCCGATCATCGGGTTGTCCTCGCTGGGCTCGTATCGCTCGCCGCCGGCGAGACCGCGGAACTCGTTCGATCGAAAGTCCATTGCCCGGTAGATCACCGGTCGCGGATGGAATGCACGCGCCAACATACCGACCTTCTCCGACAGCCGGCTCACGAACTCGTCGGCGCGGCCGTCTGCCAGGAGCTGGCGCGGGTGCACACCGTTCAGGGCGGAGAGGATCATGAACTCGGCACGGAGAAGGCCGACGCCATCGACATCCCGCCGCGAAACGGCATCTGCCAGCTCCGGCTCGCCGAGATTGACGTAGAGCTTCGTGGCCGTGACGAGCGGCCCCGTCACCGCTCCGGAGTCGGCACCGTGCGCATGGTTTTCGGTGGCTCGATCTTCCACGGCCGCCGGCGTCGGGCGCTTCTTCCCGATCGCGCCCGAGCGCACCGTCCCCTCCACGGCGTCGACGGTGACGATCATCCCGTCGCGCAGCTGCGTCGAGGCAGCGCGAGTCCCCACGATGCACGGAATCCCCAGCTCGCGAGATACGATCGCCGCGTGCGAGGTCATGCCGCCCTGATCGGTGACGATCGCCGCCGCGCGGCGCATGAGCGGCACCCAATCAGGCGACGTCAGCCGCGCCACGAGCACCTCCCCTTGCCGGAGCCTCCCCGCCTCGGCCGGCGATGAGAGCACGCGCACCATCCCCGATGCGGCGCCCGGACTGGCCCCCAGCCCCCGCACGAGCACAGTACCGGCATCCCCCTGCGGCGGCAGCGCGACTTCCCCGGGACCTGGCTCGAGCGTCGTGATCGGGCGCGTCTGCGTGACGTACACCTCTCCGCTGGCGATGGCGAACTCCACATCCTGCGGCACGCCATAGTACTGGTCCAGACGCCTCCCGAGCTCCGCCACACGTCGGATCTCCTCCTCGGTGAGCACCTGGGCCTCGCATCGCGGATCTCCCCTCAGCTCAGTCCGCTGCGTTTCGCCGGTCACTTCGTCGCGCGAGAGCAGAAAGTCCTTGTGGCCGATCTGCCGCTCGCGAATCGCCAGCGATTGTTTGTCGATCACGTACCGGTCTGGCGTCACCAGTCCGCCAACCACCACCTCGCCCAATCCCCACGCCGCCTCGATGACGATCGCGCTGCGATCGCGACGTCCCGGGTCCGCGGTGAACATGACGCCCGACTTCTCGGATTCCACCATCGGGTGTACCACGACCGCCACCGGCATCTCCGCCGGCAGTCCCTGCTTGAGGCGGTAGAAGAGAACGCGAGGCCCGTAGCTGGATGCCCAGCACTCCTTCACGCGGCGAAGCAGCGTGGCCTCCCCTTTCACGTTGAGATAGCTCTCGAACATGCCCGCGAAGGAGAACTGCGCCGTGTCTTCCGCCGTCGCCGACGACCTGACCGCCACGAGTGCGACATCGGACCGCCCGGGCGAGAGCTGGCGGTAGGCTGCCACGATCGCATCGCGCACCCCGGCGCTCATCTCGCCACCGGTCACTGCGTCCCGCAGCGCTGCCGAGGTGCGTCCGAGCGCGTCTGGATCGTCGACGGTCACACCCGCGAGCAGCGCCGCGATGCGGTCGCGCACGCCCTGCTGCTCGTGAAACCGGCGATACGCCTCGACGGTCACGATGAAGCCCGGAGGCACCGGGAAGCCGGCACGTGTCAGCTCGCCGAGGTTGGCGCCCTTCCCGCCAACCAGGGGCACATCGCCGCGTCCCACCTCGGAGAACAGCCTGATCAGCGGGGTCGGTTCTCCAGTCGCCATCGCCATTTCCGTGGCCCGTGCAGCGGTAGCTGACTCCGGAACCCGCTGCGTCGCCAACGTCGCGCTCGTAGTCATCGTTGCTCCCCGTTGATGCTCAAGTTGACGCGATTCGCCGCGACGTTCTGTCGGCCGAAACAACCAATCCCCGTGGTGAAGTCCCTGACGCGGAGCGCACCCGATCGCACAGTCGCGCCGCGTCGGCGCAATCCGCACACGAACGGCGGTGGCTACCCGACAGATATCCATCCATCGAACTCGTACCTTCCACGCTGTGGACCGGAGGTGGGATGCTCGTCTGGCACGTCACACCAGATTCGCCGCGTACGCCGGCACGGGTGAGCCCTTCGGACTGGGTGACGCTCGATATCGGGAGCTGGCCTGTCGAGCCCGGACAGAGCGTGTGGGTCGAGGTCGACGTGGCTCATGTCGATGGCGCGACCGCGCATGACCGGCTCGATGCACGCTGGCTGCACAATCGCGGCGAGAATAGCTACTGGCGCGTGGAGCTGCCGCCATTCGCCCGTGGCGACCACGTGCACTATCGCGTGCGCGGCCGGTCCGCGACCGGCGGCGTGGAAGGACCAGCGGCCGAATTCCGCGTGGGCCCCAAGCTCTACCTGGCGCTGCTCTGGCACCAGCATCAGCCGCTGTACAGGGACACCACGCTCCCGTCGCCCAGGGGGAGCTATCTCCAGTCCGCGGTGCGCCGTCACGCCATTCGCGACTACTACGCCATGGCGGCGCTCGTGGGGCAGTACCCCGGGGTCCACCTCACGATCAACCTCACACCGTCGCTGCTCTCACAGATCGAGGACTACGTCGAGCATGGCGCCACCGATCGAGCGCTCGAGCTGACGCTCATCCCGGCCGAAGATCTCAGTGCGGACGAGCGGGAGGAGATCCTGCGGACCTTCTTCGACGCCAGCTACGACAACCAGATCCGGCCGCACGCACGGTACGCGGAGCTGTACGCGCTCGCCCGCGGCCACGGCGAGCTCACCACGCAAGACATCCGGGACCTCCAGATGTGGTTCAACCTGGCGTGGTTCGCGAAAGAGTTCCGTGACGGCGAGGTCCGCCTCGTCACCGGAGAGACGATCTCGGTACACGGCCTGGTGGCGAAGCAGCGCGGCTACACCACCGCCGACCTGCGCCAGATGATCGAAGCGCAGTACAGCATTCTCCGCGCGGTCATTCCCGTGCACCGCGAGCTCCAGGAGCGTGGACAGATCGAGGTGTCGGTGAGCCCGTTCTATCACCCGATTCTCCCGCTGCTCATCGACTCCGACGCGGCCACACTCGATCGCCCCGGCGCAACGCTCCCGCCGCGATTCGCCTACCCCGCCGATGCCGACGCGCAGATGCGGCTGGCGAGTGAGGATCACGTGCGATGGTTCGGCGTCCGCGCGCGTGGTGTGTGGCCGGCGGAAGGCGCCGTGAGCCCATCGATCGTGCCGATCCTCGCTCGTTACTCGGCGCGCTGGATGGCGACCGACCGCGATGTGCTCGCGCGCTCGGGCCGGTGGGGCTACGACGTCGCCGATCCAAACGTCCTCTGTCAGCCGTACCGGGTCGAAGCGAACGGCGCGACCATCGCCACGTTCTTCCGCGATCCCTGGCTCTCCAACCACATCGGCTTCCACTGCCAGCACCGACCCGACTACGCCGATGCCGCGCGCGACTTCCTGCGTCAGATCAAGGAGCGCTTTGCGTGGCGTCTCACCGGCACGGAGGATCGAGTGCTCACCGTGGTTCTCGACGGTGAGAACGCCTGGAGCGCGTACCGGGACGACGCCCGCCCCTTCCTGCACGCGCTGTACGCACTGCTGGAGCGTGATCGGGAGGTGGAAACGGTGTCGTTCAGCGAATACCTGGACGGCAATCCCCTCCGCCAACTGGCGCCGCACCCGATCGAGCAGCTGTCCCGCGTGCACGAGCTGTACGCCGGGTCATGGGCCGACGAGGCGGGCTCCGAGCCCGGCGTCGACTTCGGCACCTGGATCGGCGAGCAAGAGGAGAACGAAGCGTGGGCGCTCCTGGGCCAGGTGCGGGCGCACCTCGAGAGCTCGGGCGCATCTCCCCAGACATCGCCCGCCGCCTACCGCGCCATCTATGCCGCCGAGGGCAGCGATTGGTTCTGGTGGCTGGGCATCGATCAGGAGTCGGAGCGCGACCGCGAGCTCGATGCGCTCTTCCACGCGCACCTGCGCGCGGTGTACCAGGCGCTCGGCGAGCACGCCCCCGATCGCGTGACGCCGCACGAGCAGCCGGCCGTGGTCATCTGGACGCCCACGTGCCGCGTGACGTCCATTCGCCCCGATCAGCGACTCCTCATCCGCACCTCGGAGCCCGGTTGGGTTCGCTGGCGCATCGACGCTGCCAGTGAGTCGGAGGTCGCGCTCCTCCCGGTGCGTCACACGCAGCTCGACGTGCGGCACTATCAGCGGGTGCTGGGTCCATTCCCGCCCGGCACACGCCGGCTGTGGTTGCGCGTGCGCACCGCGCCGGCCGGCGGCCGTGACGATGGCAAGGGGATGTCGGAAGCGGACAGCACCATCGCCGTCGGTATCGATCACATCGAGGTCAACCGCCCTTGCGCTGACGATGCGGCACAAGGCGTCGCTCCGTCTGCGGCGCGACGCGCCGCGGGCGCACGCACGTTGTCCGGAATGTAGGGCATTCGCTCACGAAACCAGCCTGCCGCCCCGACAGACAGGCCAGCACGCCGGCCCTACGTTCATCGGGCGATGCAGAAGCATCGATTCCCATGCAGGAGGGAGCCATGAGAAGCGACAGGGAGCTACAGCGGGACGTGCTCGACGAGCTCAAGTGGGATGCGGCCGTACGGGGCGCGGAGATCGCCGTCGCCGTGAAGGACGGCGTCGTCACGCTCGCCGGCCAGGTCGGCACGTACGCACAGAAGTACGCGGCCGAGCGTGCCGCGGAACGCGTGCGGGGTGTGAAGGCGGTTGCCGAGGACCTTCAGGTCAAGCCGCCTTCCGTCTTCGAGCGCAACGACACCGAGATCGCACATGCGGCGGTGAACGTCCTCAAGTGGGACAGCGAGGTGCCAGACGACAAGATCAAGATGAAGGTGGAGAACGGCTGGATCACGCTCGAGGGCTCGGTGGACTGGTACTACCAGAAGACCGCTGCCGAGCGCGCGGTCCGGTATCTGACTGGCGTCAAGGGCGTGACCAATCTCATCAACGTAAAGGCCATGACGGTGTCACCGTATCAGGTGAGCGAGCGGATCAAGGATGCCCTCCGACGGAGTGCCGAGCTGGACGCCCAGAGAATCCAGGTCGAGGCCGCCGACGGACGCGTCACCCTCAAAGGCTCCGTGCGCTCCTGGGCCGAGCGGCTGGATGCCGAGCGCGCAGCGTGGAATGCTCCGGGCGTCACGTCCGTCGAGGACAAGCTCGCGGTCACGCTCTAAGCCCGCCGGGCGCGGGTGGCACGATGGCCACCCGCGCGCTCGTGCGCGCTGAGGAGACATCCTGACAGCTTTGGGGGCTTTCGCCGACAGACCTGCAGTCCCTGTTCTGCGATGTTTGGGATGGCGGCCAGTTATCCGCCATCGCCGCGCCAGAGTGTTGGGAGGGAACAATGCACGTCATCGAGAGAATGGAGTCGCTGCCGCGCTCGCCCCGGACCGAAGGGCAGTTGAAGTCGCCGGCGACCAGGACGCTTCAGGAAGAGTGGAAGCACGTCCACGTGGACAAGGTCGACGTCTGTCCGCCACGCACGGCCGACAGCGGAGAGGAAGTCGTGCGAGCGATCGTCTGCCTCGGTGCCCTGCTACCTTGCGATGTGCGCGTGGAGCTGCTGGCCGTGAGTGACGGGCGCCGCGGCGGTCACGTGCTCGACGTCTGCAGGCGTCTGTTCAGCGTCGAGCCGCTGGCCAACGGCTGCTACGTCTTCGAGGCGCGCCTGCCCGCCGGCACCTTGCAGGCTGCCGAGGGCGGTGTCATCCGCATCAGCAGCTGGCCCGACACTGCGATCGTTGCGCCCGTCACGGAACGGGTACTGCCCTGGCGACGGCCGGCCGGCGAGGTACCTGCCACCCGCCGGCAGGCGCGCGAGATGTCCGTGTTCGGATGAGGAGATCTGGCAGTGCGATGGTCACCAGGCGCCGCCGCGATTGATCGGCGGCGGCGCGCAGGCGGTCTTTGTCCACCAGAGCACTATCGAATCCGGCACCGACCAGCGCGGTCATCGCGTGCACCGCCGTTCGGCCAGGAGCAACCCGATAGATGTCGGGGTGCAACAGCAGGGAGTCGCCCCTCACCTCAGCCACCCGATACTCGATCTCCACAGGCACGGCGTCGGAGATGATGAAGCGGCGTGTCTTCCGAGTATTTCCCACGAGATCGTCGATCTCTTCTTTGGTGACGTTGGGCGTCGCGTGTCGGTGCACGAGCCTCGCCAGCGCGATCGCGTCGGCATTGGCCATCCGAACGCAACCGTGCGACGCCGCACTGCCGAGCGATCCCTCCGCGGGGGTGCCGTGAAAGTAGTAGTACTCGCGGAAAATCAGCTTCACGCGCCCCATCGGATTGTTCGGGCCCGGTGGCGTCACTCGCTCACGTCGCGCCCACTCGCTCGGCGGCGGGTACCACCACGGATTCCATTCGATCGACGTGATGGCGAAGGCTCCACGCGGCGTCGGGTAGCTTGGCAAGCCAACGGCGACCGTGTAGCTGCGCGCGAGGATCGAGTCCTCGAAGACATCCAGACGGAACGCCGGAATGTTCAGCCGGAGGTGCAATCGGGAGGCCGTTCGCGGCGCGGTTGCCCGCCGCGTGGTATCCAGCACGCAGTCGGCCTGGGCGAATGCGGGCGAGGCGCCGACGAGGGCGATGAGGATGAGGATGAGAACCGCTGCCATGACACCGGCGCCTGTGTCGCCAGTTGCATGCCGTGACCACCCGAGCCGCACGGACCGTCGCGACCTCTTTCCCTTACGCAATGCGCCAGCTGTGTCGATACTGAGTGACCGGACCTCAACCCTCTGCTGATGCACCGGCGACGTGTGACGATCGCGGATGGGCGGGCGAGAGCGAAGGAGTGAGACGAGTAGCATGAGTGACTGGAGGGCACCATGAAGCTCGAGCGTGTCGTCGTCGGGATGGACTTCGGCGCGGCCTCGGTCGCGGCAGCGACGTGGACCGCGCGCCACTTCGCCAGGGAGGCCGAGCTGGTGCTCGTGCACTCCATCTTCGTACCCCGGCCTCCCGGATTCCTCCGCGGTCGGTTTCCGCAACCGGAGACGCTGCTCGACACCGCGCGCAGCGGCGCCGACAAGCGGCTGCGCGAGGTGAGCCAGACCATCGGCGCACAGCGAATCTGGCTCGAGGTGCGCGAGGGACGTCCGGCCGAGCAAATCCTGGAAGTGGCCCAGGAGTACGACGCCGACCTCATCATCGTGGGAAAGCACGGCGATCGTCCCGGCGTGTGGAATCGCCTGGGCAGCACGGCGGAGGTGCTCGCACGCAGCTCGCCGGTACCTATCCTCCTGGCGAACGCCCTCCCCGATGCCGCGCCGCGCCGGATTCTCGTCGCGCTGGACGATGATGAGGGATCCGTGTGGGTGCTCCGGTGGACGCGCTGGCTCGCCGACCGGTTCGGCGCGACGGTACACGCTCTGCACGTCGTGAGCTCGGCCGTCCTGGGGCACGTGCTCTCGGCGGCGGCCTTCGGGACCGGCGGCCTGGTCGAGGCCAACGTCGATGCGGTGCGTGGTGACATCGGGGAGGCGACCGGTCACTGGATGCGCCGGCTCATCGCCGAGCATTTCGGCGAGGGAGCGCCGCACGTCGACAGCGAGGTCTCCTTCGGCGAAGCCGGGCACGAGATCATGGCCGCCGCCGAGCGACTGTCGTGCGATCTCATCGTGCTGGGCAGCCAGCGCAGCTCGGCCCTCGGCCGGGCGCTGTTGGGAAGCGTGGTGAGTGAGGTCCTTCGTGGAGCGCGGTGTGCCACGCTCGTGGTGCGTCCGCCCGAGGACACGCTCGTGTAGAGCGCGTCGGGCGGCGGTTACGATCCGACGGTGATCGTCGAGCTCACCGCACTGGCGGCGTCGGAGCCCGGCGCTGCTCCTTCCCGGGTGAGCGCGATCACGATCCGATAGCGGCCCGGGGCCACCGTGTCGGGAATCTCCGTGGTCTCGGTGCGGGTCTGCCGCGGCTCCAGGATGTACGCCTGCATGGTGCACACGCGCTGGGGCTCCGCAATACGCGTCCACCCCTGTGAGCTCTCGCGCTCCAGGATCCTGGTGCACGGGTTGAACGCGAACGTCGCGTCGGTACGATTGACCAGCGTGACCGACACGGCATCGCCGGGGACGTAGCGCTCCCGGTCGGTCCGGAGCTCCACCGGCGCCGCGGCCGTGTCACGAGCGGCCAGGCTGTCGGCCGCGCTATCGCGCCCGGCGTTCGCCTGCTCGGTGCTCGGCACCGCCGGGCCGCATGCCCACACGCTCATCAGCACCACCGGCAGCATGATGGCTTTCATAGTGCTCTCCTTGCTCGACCGTGGACACCGCACCGCAAGAGCTCGGCCGCGTCGGCGCCATCGGTTGACGCCGGGCGTTCACGCTACATGATTCCCATTGAATGGAAAAGCATCCGCCGCCAGTCGTCATCCCGTTCGACCGTAGGCGTCCACGCCCGCGCATAGGCCGCACGGCGAAGATCGCGGTCCTCGTCGTGCTCGTCCTGCTCTTCGGGACGCCCCCGGGCATCCGGTTCGGGACCAATCTGCTCTGGTTCCGGGAGATCGGATTCCAGAGCGTGCTGCTCACCGAGCTCACGACGCGGCTTATCCTGTTCGCCGTCGTTGGCGCGCTGGCCATCGGCATCCTGTACGTCAACGTGCGGCTCGCGCAGCGGAGCGCGTTGTTGGCTCCCTTGCTGCTCGCGCACGCGCCGGCCGGCACGGCCGAGGCCGTGGGACGACTGCGCCGCCTGGCGTTGCCGGTTGCGATCTTCCTCGCCGTGCTGCTCGCGCTCTCGGCGAGCGGCGGCTGGATGACCGTGCTCCAACTCTTCCACCGCGGGTCGTTCGGCGTCGCCGATCCCGTGCTCGGTCGCGATGTTGGCTTCTACGTCTTCGTGTTGCCGGCGCTGTCGATGGCGCTGTCGATCCTCGTCACGATCACGGTCTTTTCGGCGGTCCTGGCCGGCTTTCTGTATTTCCTCGGCGGCGAGATCAACCCGCCCGGACCGTCGTTCCGGGTGAGCGATACGGCGGCCGCGCACCTGGCCGTGCTGCTCGGCATCTTCCTGGTGCTGTCGGCGCTCAGGATCTGGCTCGTGCAGCTGCCGGAGCTGCTGCTCTCCGATGGCAGCCGATTCGTCGGCGCCAGCTACACCGATCTGCACGCGAGGCGACCAGGGCTGCATCTCTCGGCCGCGGCGGCGCTCGTCGGCACTGCCGTCATCATCCTTGGCGTCGTGCGCCGTCGCGTCGTTCCGTACGCGATGGGCGCCATCCTGGGATTCATCGTGGTGTCGGTGCTCGCCCGGGGCGTGTATCCGGCGGCGATCCAGAAGCTGGTGGTCGATCCCACCGAGCTCACCCGCGAGGGGCCGTACATCGAGCACCACATCGCTGCCACCCGGCGCGCGTGGGGACTGGACGGCGTCGAGACGCACGATCTCACCGGCGACGCGACGCTGACGCTCGGCGACATCGGCGCGAACGCGCCGACCATCGAGAACGTGCGTCTCTGGGATCACGAGCCGCTGCTGCAGACGTTCGGGCAGCTGCAGGAGATCCGTACCTACTACGATTTCGTTTCTGTAGACGACGACAGGTACTGGATCGACGGCCGCTACCGTCAGGTGCTGCTCTCGCCGCGCGAGCTCAACGTGGCCTCACTGCCCACACGCTCGTTCATCAACGACCACCTCACCTTCACGCACGGGATGGGGATCACCCTGGCGCCGGTGAATCAGGTGACCGGAGTGGGGCTGCCGGTGCTCTTCATCAAGGATCTACCTCCCACGTCGACGGTGTCGCTGCGCACCACCCGGCCGCAGATCTACTACGGCGAGCTCACCAACACCTACGCGATCGTGGACACCCGGCAGCGCGAGTTCGACACCCCGTCCGGAGAGGCGAACATCTTCGCCAGCTACGAGGGCACAGGGGGTGTCCCCATCTCGTCGATCTTCCGGCGGATGCTGCTGGCCTGGCGCTTTCAGTCGCTCAAGCTCCTCCTGTCGGGGGATCTCACCGGCGACAGCCGCATCCTCTACCACCGCGAGATCACCGAGCGTGCCGCCAAGGCATTACCGTTCCTGCGCTTCGACAGCGATCCCTACCTCGTGCTCACCGACGTTGGCGAGCTGCGGTGGATCCTGGACGCGTATACCACGAGCACTCGCTACCCATACGCGCAGCGCCTCACGAACGGGCTCTCGTACATGCGGAACAGCGTGAAGGTGGTGATCGACGCGTACCACGGCACGGTGCGCGCGTACATCGCCGATGCCGGCGACCCGATCATCCGCACCTACGCGCGGATCTTCCCCGACATCTTCCTGCCCATCGACTCGATGCCGGCGGATCTGCGCCGGCACGTCCGCTACGCGGAGGATCTCTATCGGGCGCAGACGTCGCTGTACACGATCTACCATCTCACCGAGCCGGAGGCCTTCTATCACCGCGAGGACCAGTGGCAGATCCCGGTCGTCGCCGAGCAGGCCGACCGGCAGAGCCCGTTCATGCGGCGCATCGTGATGCGCCTGCCTAACGAGGACAGCGCCGAGTTCATCTTCATGACACCGTTCACGCCCCGCCAGAAGGACAACCTCGCGGCGTGGATGGTGGCGAGAAGCGACGGCGAGCACTACGGCCAGCTGATGGTCTACCGTTTCCCCAAGCAGAGCCTGGTGTACGGGCCGCGGCAGATCGTGAACCGCATCAACCAGGACACCGAGATCGCGCGCCAGATCACGCTCTGGGACCAGCGCGGCTCGGAGGTGATTCGGGGCGAGCTGCTGGTGATCCCGATCGAGGCATCGCTGCTGTACGTGCAGCCGCTCTATCTGCGCGCGCAGGGCGGCCAGATCCCCGAGCTCAAGCGGGTGATCGTGGCCTACCAGAACCGCGTGGTCATGGAAGAGACGCTCGACGGCGCGCTCGCGCGGCTGTTCGGTGAAGACACCGGCCAGCCCCCACCGGCGGAGACCGAGCCATCGGACGATCCGGCGGAGGAGCTACCGGCGGCCCAAACGGCTACCGGGACGCCGGCGCTGCTGCGCCAGCTCCTCGAGCATTATGAGCGCGCCACCGCCGCCCAGCGCGCCGGCAACTGGGCCGAGTACGGCGCCGAGATGGAGCGCCTGGGCGTTCTCCTCCGCCGGCAGCGCTCAGCCGCTCCGCCCGCTCCGCGTTAGCAGAACGGCGCTCATCCCGCAACCAGCCGGGCGAACCACGGAGGCACACGCCTCTGTGCTCAGCTCGACCCGTGGCGCGAAGAGCGCTCCAGGCTGCAGGGAGCCGCGACGAGCTATGGTGTGCGCGAGGGCAGTGGGCACTTCACTCGATAGATCGACGCGGCGCGGCCCTCGTTCGTGAGGAGCAGAACGCCCGATGGGTCGAGCCAGCTGATCCCCTCTCCCACATCGAGGAAGGCCGTGATGTTGCACACCGCCGGCGTTCGCGCGGTATCGATGCGACCCGTGGCCGGGTCGGTCGCGAAGATGAAGACCTGTGAGTACGTGCGCACCGCGACGTGGCGGCCGTCGGGGGAGAGCGCCGCGTCGCTGATCTGCCGTCCGAGCGCCGAGCCGGGAACGATGGGCAGCGAGTCGACCAGCTGCGCCGTCGCCGGCGATGCGCCCTCCCACGCCGTGGGTGCGAGGCGATAGACGCGCACCCGTCGGCGCTGGCCACCGCCGTTGCGTCGGTCGTGTTTGCCGATGAGGTAGATCCCTCCGTCGCGAGCGACGTACATCGCCTCGACATTCCGTGGTCCATCCGCGTACTGGTACTCGAGCCGTTGCGCGGGCGCGGTGCGGCCTGTGAAGCCGGCGCTCTCAGTGGTGGGCTCGGGCACGCGGTAGATGGCGCGCGTGACACGCTCGGCAGTGTTGTCGCCGACGTCTCCGATGTAGACGCAGCTCGAATCGGCCTCATCGGGTCCCGACGTCGCGGGCCTGCGGCATGGGCCGATCGCGATCGCCTCCCAATCCACGTTCCGCGCGCCCTGGACTCGCCACGCGCCGCGATCCGTGCCCGTCGTATCGAGTGCGTACAGCAGCGGCTCGTTGCCGGAGTCGTTGATGGTGAAGAGCACGCCACGCTGTGCGACACTCATCGCCGCGCCGGACGATTCATCCAGATCGGGGCGCGCCACCTCGCCCAGGGTGGCCGTGTCGGTGGCGAACACGCCCATCGAATCCGACGCGACAAATTCCCCTGGCCACTTCTCGACGCCGTCCGATCGCTCGCTGCAGGCGGCGGCAAGCGCGAGTCCGAGCGCGCCGGCGAGCCGCACCGCGCGACGCGGCGACGCACCGGCATCGATGTGTAGTCGGGAAAGCACGCAGGATGAGATCGAAGCTGGTGGGATGAGCCGGCGTAGGATACCCTGATCCCAACAGCGCGACAACGGGGGCCGCTGGACGCGACTCTCTCCTCCCGCACCGAGCAGGCGCTAGGCTGGCGCCTGCCCGCATGCGCCGTGAGCGCCGCGAATCAGCGCGGCACGAGCACGGTGTCGATGGCATGGATGACGCCGTTGGACGCTCGCAGATCGGTCTTCACGACCCGCGCGCCGTTTACCATGAAGCCGTCATCCTCGGCGGTGATCTTCAGTGCGTCTCCGTGGACGCTGGTCGCCATGGTGGGCGAGCCGGCCCGTGGCGCCTTCACCCGCTGCCGCACTACGTGATGCGCGACGAGGCGTGTCAGCCTCCGGGGATCATCGAGGAGTGACCGCAGCTCGGCCTTGGGCACCTTGGCGAACGCGGCATCGGTTGGCGCGAACATGGTGAACGGACCGGGTTCGCGCAGCATGTCGGACATGCCCGCCGCGCCGATTGCCTTTCCGAACGTATTCAACCGTCCCGTGGCCGCGGCGGCCGCGACCAGGTCGGACGTCACACGATTTGACTTCACGCGCTTGCTGCTCTTCATGGTCTCTCCCGGCAATTGGAATGCGGCCCGGCGCTGCTGGAACGCCTGTGACCCTCGCCGTCCATGCGCCCGGTATAGTTAAATATATCATAATCACACGAAAGATGATTAGATTCGCAAATAGTAATACAAGATGTTATTATGAGGGATCACAGCGAGTGTCCCTCACGACGGGCGATATATGGATGCGAACGAGATGAAGAAGGGCGGTTTCGCCGCATCGGCGGAGCTGCAGCGTCAGCGACAAGCGGCGCGTGCCGCGAAGACACAGGCGACGCCGATGCCCACCGCCGCGGCCGAGCGGCCTGACGCACCGCTGCCGACACCGTCTGTCAACGGAGCGGCCCCCGTCGCACAACCGCTTCCGGCCGCGCCCACCGACGCCCCCGCCGGCAACGTGCCACCACCGCCGATCTCGCTCCGGATTCTCGAGTGACAGCACCTGCCGGCTCCACTGAGACCGGATGGATGCTGAGCTACCAGGCCGCTCGCCATTCACTCACCACCGAGCTGCTCCGGGATGCCGTGGCGCACGAAGCCGCGCGATTCGATCAGGTCGGCCGGCGGTTCGACCGGATGGAGCGGGAGCTCCCGCGCGGCGAGGCGCCGGAGCTCCTGAAGCTCCACATCGCGCTGGTCTTTTGGGACGCGTGGATCGACGCCAGAAATCGCGGCTGGCCGTTGCCTTCGGCTATCGCGACCGCCGAGTGGCCGGTGCTCGCTCGGCGCATCGCGTCGGACCTTGCCGGTGATGTCGAGATCTCGGATGCGATCGTCGGCGAGCACTTCGATGCGTCCGGTCGCGGATCGATCGCGAGCCGCGCTCGCCAGCTGGCGAGTCGTCTGCGCGAGCCATGAGCGCGAGCGTGACCGCCCGCTAGAGTGCTCCTGCCCGGGCGATCATATACACGCCCAGTGCGATGAGCAGGACCGCCACGCTGCGGCGGAACGTGCTCGGCCGCAGGTGACCCAGGAGACGTGTACCGGCTGCCGTACCGATGGCGACCGCCACGGTGGCGAGCAGCACGAGTGGCCAGATATCGACGATCTCGCGCCACTGGGTTGCGAGATAGACCGGCAGGCGTGCGGCATCGACGAAGAGGGCGATGGCGGTGGCGGTCGCGACGTACGCCTCCTTCGGGACGTTGAAGCCGAGCAACGCCGCCGAGCGGATGCCACCCTGGTTGCCCACCAACCCACCCAGCACCCCTGAGAGCGCGCCCGCGATCCACGCTGTCACGCGGCCTGGACGCACGCGCTGCATCGCGCCGGTCAGCTCGAACACGCCGGCGAGAATGAGGAGCATTCCGAAGACGATGCCGAGCGCACGTCCGGAGGCGCGGCTGTGCAGGAGAGCCCCCACCAGTCCGCCGAGTGCGCTCGTTATGCCGAAGCTCAGCAGCACGCGGCGGTCGACATGCCGGTACAGCATCGCGAAGCGCTGCGCGGTGCCGACAGCGTGCGGAATCGCGACCGCGGCCACGGCCACCTTCGTTCCCACCTCGAGCGCCACCGCCGGCGTGAGCAAACTGCCGATGCCGAATCCGGCGATCGCCGCGATCGATCCGGCGACGATCGCGACCGCGCCAACGAGGAGCGGGATCAGATCGAGCCGCGCGCGCTAGCGATTGCCCAGCATCCCGCCGATGTCCCTGGCCTTGTCGGCGAGTCCGCTCGCGCCACTTCCGGCTCCACCGGCGACGAGACTGTCGATCTGGCTCCCGACAGGACCGGGAAGCTTCTCCTTCAGGTAGGCGACGACCGTTTCGACGGCGTGTTGCGCCTTGTCCGCTGGAATGCCGGTCTTCTGCGCGACGAGATTGGTGAGCTCGTTCATGGATGTCTCCAGCTCTGCAGGACGAACTATAAGAACGGGTAGCCTGGCGTCCGCCGCAAGATGCATGCGTCGCAGCAACCCCGCGCGTCATGGCATCTCGATGATGTGCGCGAGCGCGAGGGCGACGCCAGTCGCCGTGCGTTCCGGTATACTATCGTCGCCCGGACAAAGCGCTCGTGGGCCAGAATGCTCACAGGAAACCGCCTGGCGCGCCCGATCCATGCAGCGCCTGCCGACCAGCTGACCCTGGACCCTCGCCCCTCATCACTCACCCCGACCCCTCGCAGTATGGAGCGAATCATCGACCTCGAAGCGCGCGAATCGAACTGGGAGATCGCGCCCGGACGCACCCTTCCCGGCTGGACGTACAACGACCAGGTGCCAGGCCCTACCATAGAAGGGAACGTGGGCGACACACTGGTCGTGCGCTTGACGAATAGCCTCTCGGAGCCCACGACCATCCACTGGCATGGTCTCCGGGTGCCCTCCTCCATGGATGGCACCGATGATGTGCAGAAGCCAGTGGAGCCGGGTGAGACCTTCGAGTACCGTTTCGTGCTCCCCGACCCGGGCACTTTCTGGTACCACCCGCACAGCAACGAGACCGTGCAGCTCGAGCGCGGGCTCTACGGCCCGCTGGTCGTGCGCGGCCCCAACGAGCCCAGTGTCGACCGCGAGCGCGTGCTGGTGTTCGACGACGTGATGCTCGACAGGAAGACCGGCGGTTTCGCGAAGTTCGGCGGGTTCTCGCAGAAGCACAGCGGCCGTGAGGGAGACACGCGTCTCCTCAACGGGCGCGTCGAGCCGGAGATCCTCGTGGCCGCCGGCCAGGTGGAGCGCTGGCGCGTGGTCAACGCGTCGAGCGCCCGCTACGTGCTTCTCTCGTTAGGCGGGAAGCCCTTCCGCATCCTCGGCACCGACGGTGGCTTCATCGAGCGGCCGGTCGCCGTGAGCGAGGCGCTGCTGGTGCCCGGCGACCGCCTGGACCTGGCGGTCGGCCCGTTCGAGGAAGGCGAGACGCTCGCCATCGAGTCGCTGGCGTACGGCCGCCTGCACGGCAAGGGCAAGACCGAGCCGTTCGGAACCATCCGCGTCGGACCGCGGGCACCCTCGCAGGCGAGCATCCCCGAGCGGCTGCGGAGTATCGAGCCACTCGTGCGCGGAGATGCGACCCCCAATCGGGAGGTCCATCTGGGCGCCAGGATGAGCCTGAAGCGCGGCCTCGACTGGGTGGTAGACGGTGCCATGCACCACGCGGCGCCACCGGTGACGGTGGGGGAGCTGCAGGTGTGGGATGTGGTGAACGACACGTTCATCGATCACCCATTCCACCTGCACGGCTTCTTCTTTCAGGTGCTGGAAGCGAAGGGCGCGCCGCCGCCGTTCCTATCGTGGGAAGACACGATCAACATCCCGTCGCGAGGTCGGGTCCGCATCGCCTGGATGCCCGACGAGCGCCCCGGTCGCTGGATGTACCACTGCCACATTCTCGAGCATCACGAGGCGGGGATGATGGCGCACTTTCAGGTGCTGAGGCCGGGAGAACAAGCGGAGGCGGGAGCCGCGCACGCGCACGGCGGGCATGGACATCACCATCATCACTGAGCCAGGGTTGGAATGGCCCTGGACTAAGGGTATTGATTCCCAGCGTGGGACGGAGGCCCCTCTGTTTGGCCGGGTAGCAACGGACTAGAGGGAGTGATTTCCAGTAATTTAGTAGGAGCTAACGGGAGTAAGAGCGTAAAGGGGCACACCCTTACGCTCTTACTCTCTCAAGCAGTACTGAATCACTGGTAGTTACTACCGTTAGTCCGTTGCTAGATGGCCCTATAGAGGGCCGTCCCGACGCCTACTTAGCCGCGAGTCTGGCCGCTAGCCAATCCACGACCGTTCCGATCACCACCGGCTCCACCGCGCTCCGCGTGAGGCGTGCGTAGCCGGGTGGGAAACCGACCGGGTCGTAGATGAAGAGGTGGTTGACGTCGGGAAAGACCTTCGCGGTCACGTCCGTGTTTCCACCTTCGCGAATCGCGGCCGCCAGCTCGGCGGCCTGCTCCGGAGTCACCTGCTGGTCCGTGCCACCCACGAGGACGAGCGCTGGCTGCTTGATCTGGCGCGCGATGGCCAGGACGTCGTGGTCGAGGAAGAACCCCATCCACGGATTGTGCTTCTTGAGGGAGTCGATGCGCCCCGGGATCGCCGCCAGCACCGAGTCCTTCTTCGCGCCCTTCAGCGTGGTGTCGTTGTTGGTGAGGTTCCGCAGCTGGAAGTCGAGGATCTTCCGACCCGTCCACGACGGTCCCGCCATGATCACCAGCGCCTTGAGCGCCGGCTCCTTCACCGCGACCAGCGGCCCGATCAGACCGCCCTCGCTGTGCCCGAGGAGTGCCAGCCGGCCGGCGTCGATCTCCGGCCGCGTGCGCAGGTAGGCCAGCCCGGCCCGGATATCCTCGGCGAAGTCGGCGCTGGTCGCCTTGCTGTGGTCGCCCTTGGACTGGCCGGTGCCACGGTCGTCCATGCGCAGCACGGCAATCCCCCGCCTGCCTAACGAGTCGGCGATCTGTCGGAACGGACGATAGCCCGGCGGCGTCGGGAGCATCTCGTCCCGATCCTGCGGTCCCGACCCGGTGATCGTCACCACCGCCGGCACCTTGCTCGTGCGGCTCGCGCCGTGGGGGATGGTGAGGGTGCCGGCCAGCGTGTGCCCCATTGGCGTCGTGACGGTCACGTCCTCCGCCGTGTACGGCGCGCCGAGCGGAGCCGAATAGTCCCGGGGAGGGGTCGCCGGACGGGCAGCCTGCGCGCTGTCCGCCCCCTGGCGCTCCGGCCTCGCGGCCCGTGTGGAATCGGCTGTCCGGGTGTCCTGCGCGGCCAGTGTACCGAAGGCGAGCGACAGGACGGCGAGTGCACTGAGCGAGTGGTGCAGAGGACGGAACATGGTGGGCTCCATGAGGACGGCGCCGGTGGTCGGCTGCCAGCACCGCGCGGCCATCCGCCAGGGGTGGTCGTGAGAGCCGGTGCGACCCCACGCCCGGACCCCATTCGGTATCCATCCTTGTATACAATTACGGGCTGCCCCGGTCAAGCCCTCGTGCCGCCAAGCTAGAGCCGACGCCCCTCCACAGCAGTCGCGGGCTCACCGGCACGAGACTCCACCGGCCCGTACAGCGCGCCGACGATCGACCCATAGAGCAGGTGCTCGATCACGAACAGCGCCACGAACGTCGCGCCCATATTGACCATGAACGCGCCGGGAGCCGGCATCTGCTCCGGGATCATGGGATGCATGGCTGGAATCATGGTCATCGCCAGCCCGGCGAAGACGATGTGCACCACGGCAAAGCCGAGCCCCACCGCGACGCCCGCTCGGTGAGTCACCCGCTCGAACCCCCACGCATAGATGAGCGCGAACACTATCGCGACCATCAGATGCATGAACAAACCGATCACCCACGCCGTCCCGCCGGGCGCGCGCACCATCGTTCCCAGCATCATCTCCGTGTTCAGATCGATCCCCAGCTGGCGCACCAGCCAGCCCAGAACTGTCATCGCCAGTCCGCCAACAATGCCTCCGAGGATGGCACGTTTCGCATTCATGCTCCGACCTCCGTCGTCACCAGGTTGTGAGTCGAATCCCATGTCCTGTCACACGCCACCGAAACCGTCGGCCCGCAGCGCGGCCATCACGTGCTCTTGCACCCGCCCGGGATCCGGGTGCTCGCGGCGTGCGCGCGCGACGGTCTCGAGGAACGTCCGCTCGAACTCGTACTGCGGGTAGCAGCGCTCACAGAGCGCGAGGTGTGCGCGAATCGCGGCCACGCGATCGGACGTGAGCTCACCATCCAGGTAATCCCACAGCTGCCGCATCACTGCGTCGCAATCCAGCATCGGCTGCATCGAGCTCGCGCTCATGGCCGCAACTCTCCTTCCGATGACTCGCCACTCGCGGTGACGAGGCCCGCGTCGCGGGCATAGCTGATCAGCGACTCCTGGAGCAGGCGCCGGCCGCGAAAGAGCCGCGACCGCACCGTCCCGACCGCCACGCCGAGGATGTGCGACGCCGACTCGTAGGACTGGTCCTCGATGTCCACGAGGATCACCGCCTCGCGGAAGGCGTCGGGCAACTCGCCGAGCGCGTGCTCGATGGCGTCCGACAGATCGATGCGGGCAAACAGATCCCCGTAGCCGCCTTGTCGCGCCGACGCATGCACCGCCGCCGCCGCCAGCGCTTCCAGCTCGGGGTCGTCACAGGTGATCTGCCGGTTCTCGCGCCGCCGGCGCCGCAGGTAGGCGTGACGACAGATGGTGAACAGCCACCCCCGACATTCGGTCCCACGGGCGTACTGATCCCATGAGCGGTATGCGAGGAGGAACGTGTCCTGAGCCAGGTCCTCGGCGTCGGCCTCGTTCCCGGTCAGTGACAGCGCGAAGCGCGTGACGTCGGGGAGCCAACGCAGCGCTTCCTCGTGGAACTGCCGGTCCTTTTCGCGCTTCTGCTCGGCGTCACTGGTCATGTCGCCGTGGCAAGACACGACCACGCAAAAAGGTTCCCGGCAGCCTCAGGCCGTCATTGTGGCGCCGCATTGGACGCGGTGATGCGGATCGGTACGATCGTCGTGCCCCAGTGCACTCGCATGACCGCCTCGTTCCGTATCACCGCCGGAAAGTAGATCGCGAGCGTCTCCATGTGCGCTCCCTGCTCGGGAGCCACCTCCACACGCAGGGCCTCGAGGGAATCGCCAGGGTACGGTGTATGGAACACGTGCGCGGCCCGGCTCAAGATGACGATCCATGGCTCGCTCGCGCGTGGGATGAGCCAGAGCGAGTACGCTCCAGCCTTCACCTCACGCCCTTCGATGCGCACGTCGCGGCTCAAGGTGATACGGGTGGCCGAGTCCGCGCCGGGGTTCCACGTCTGACCCCATTTCACCACCCCTGGAAAGAGCACGCGCCCGCGCGCGACGGGCCGGCCGTACGTCACCTCGACATCGGTGAAGGCGATGCTCTGCGAGAGGCTCGCACGCTGGCTGAAGGGATACCCTTGCGCGCGACCGGTGATCGGCAGTGCGCACGACAGCAGCGTAACGGCCGATACAATCAGACGGGAGTGCAGCACCATGTTCGCGTCCTCGCTCGATGTGTTCGACGGGCAAGCCACAACGCCGCCGGAAAGTTCCGCGCCTCACCGGGCCACGAGACGCCCCCCGCGCGAATGCGGCGTCGTGCGATGGTCGCTGTGTGATGCTATCGTTGCCCGATGACCAGTCCAGACAGCCCGCCCTTCGGCGTGAAGCAGTACCCCTTCGTTCCCTTGCACTTCACCCGACTGACTCTAGACCAATCACGCGAGCGCGCCACTGTCTTCTACCAGGAGATGAACCGTCGCCGCACCACGCGGCACTTCTCAGCCGAGCCCGTACCCCGCGAGCTGATCGAGTACGCCATCCGCACCGCCGGTACCGCGCCAAGCGGTGCGCACCAGCAACCGTGGACCTTCGTTGCCATCTCCGATCCGCGACTGAAGCAGCAGATCCGCGAGGCCGCAGAACGGGAGGAGCACGAGTTCTACCATCACAAGGCGCCGCGTGAATGGCTCGAAGCGCTTCTCCCCCTCGGCACCGACGAGCACAAGCCGCACCTCACCGACGCGCCCTGGCTGGTCGTCCTCTTTCGCCAGGCGTACGGACTGGGGGAGGACGGACGCAAGCGCCCGTACTACTACACGGAGGAGTCGTGCGGCATCGCCGCCGGTCTCTTCATCGCCGCCGTGCATCAGATGGGACTCGTGACGCTCACGCACACCCCCAACCCAATGGGATTCCTGCGCGAGCTCCTGAACCGGCCGGTGAACGAGCGCGCGATGCTCATCATGCCGGTGGGATACCCCGCACCCGATGCGCGAGTGCCCGACATCGCGCGCAAGCCGCTCGAGGAGATTGCCGTGTGGCGATAGCCGTTCATTGACTTGGCGAGCGTCGCGACATACACTGTCTCTCGCGCGGCGATTTCCCCGATTTGACGGGCCGCGCGACGGATCGCGCCGATCCGCCCAACCCGTCTAAGTCGCGGGAAGCGACCCGGCGGAAACCGTCAGGGCCGCTTTTGTGTTTGTATGCCACTCGCCTGGTGAATTGATGACTGTGCTGCGCTCCGTAACCTGCACCTGCTGTTGTGCCAAGTGTGCTCGCTCCTCGAGAGCGGTCACGGTTGCGAAGCTGCGTCCGACAGAGCCCATGCCATGATCTGATCGCCGCGACCATCGCCAACCCAGGCCCGCTCTCGAATGAGAGCGGGCCTTTTTTTCATCCCCTCACTACGGAGACCCGAACGTGATGCAGCCAACGACGCTCGATGTCCCGCGGCTCGTGCAGCGGCGAGGCTTCACTCTCTGGCTCACCGGCCTTTCCGGCGCCGGCAAGTCCACGCTCGCCCGCGCTCTCGCCGACCGCCTCGCGCTGGACGGCATTCGGCTCGAGATCCTCGACGGCGACGAGGTTCGCGAGAACCTCTCCAAGGGACTCGGCTTTTCGCGCGAGGACCGCGACACGAACATTCGCCGGATCGCCTGGGTCGCGAAGCTCCTCACTCGCAACGGCGCCGGCGTCGTCACCGCCGCCATCTCCCCGTACGCCGAGACACGGAACGAAGCCCGGCGCGCGATCGGCGACTTCGTCGAGGTCTACGTCCGGGCGTCGCTCGACACCTGCATCGGGCGCGACCCCAAAGGACTCTATCGTCGCGCGATCGCCGGCGAGATCCCGGTGTTCACCGGCGTCTCCGATCCGTACGAGCCGCCCACGTCGCCGGCGCTGACGGTCGACACCGAGCGCGAGACCGTCGAGCAAGGCGTCGAGCGCATCGTCGCCGCCCTCCAGGATCTCGGCTACCTGCGGCCCGCCAATGCTTAGCGCCGCGGACATTCGCGCCAGGGCCGATGAGCTGCGTCACCGCCATCCGGAGGAGATTCTCGCCTGGAGCGTGCGAGAGTTCCCCGGCCGCATCGCGGTGACTCTCAGCTTCGGAGGCGTCGGCGTCATCCTCGCCCACATGCTGAGCCGAATCGGTCGCCGCCTGCCGGTGATCTTCCTCGATACCGGCTTCTTGTTCGAGGAAACGCACGCCTTTAAGGACACCCTCGTCAGGCGCTACGGCCTCGAGGTCGTGACCATGCGCCCGCTCAGCGATCCGGGGCCGCTCTACCAGACCGACCCCGACCGCTGCTGCGCCATTCGCAAGGTGGAGCCGATGGAACGCGCCATCCGCGACTACGACGCCTGGGTGAGCGCGATCCGCCGCGATCAGGGCGCCTCGCGCGGCAGCACCGACGTCGTGGAGCACCACGACGTCGACGGACGCGCGCTCATCAAGGTGCACCCGCTCGCGCTTTGGAGCCGCGCCGACGTCTGGCGCTACATCCACGAGAACGACGTCCCATACCATCCACTGCTCGACCAAGGCTACTCCAGCCTCGGCTGCTGGCCGTGCACGCGGCGCACGCAGCAAGGCGAGGATGAGCGCGCCGGGCGGTGGAGCGGCACCGGGAAGACCGAGTGCGGGCTGCACACCTTCACCGCCAGGTCGTAGCACTATGGACATCGACCTGGCGATCGCCGGCCTTGCGATCGGCTTTCTCATTGGGCTCTCCGGCGTGGGAAGCGGCGCGCTGATGGCCCCGCTGCTCCTGCTCCTCGGCGTTGCCCCCGCGACGGTGGTCGGCACCGACATCGCCTTCGGCCTCCTCACCAAGCTGGCGGGGATTGGCGTGCACCTGCGCCGGCGCACCGTGATGTGGCCGTTTGTACGACTCCTCGCCGCGGGCAGTATTCCCGGCGCGCTCGCCGGTGTCTTCCTCGTCGCGCGCATGGCCGCTGCTCCCAACCTGCTTCGTCTCTGGATCGGAATCGTGCTCGTGCTCTCGCCACTGGCGGCGCTGTGGATGGAGCTCGCTCGCCGCCGCGGCGCCAGTTGGGCGCAACGAGCGCAGTGTCCCAGACCCCGCACCATCTCGGCGATCGGATTCGCGATCGGGATTACCGTCGGCGCCACGTCGGTCGGGAGCGGGACGCTGGTCGATGTCGCACTCATCCTCTTCTCGCCGCTCGGCGGCGCCCAGCTCGTGGGCACCGGCATCGCGCACGCCGTGCTCCTCTCCGGTGTCGCGTCGATCGCGCACTGGAACATCGGCACCATCGACTTGACCCTCATCGCCAACTTGCTTGCCGGATCCGTACCCGGCGTCCTGTTCGGCTCGTGGCTCGCCACACGCACGTCGCCTCAGCCGCTGCGCTGGGGAGTCGCGGCGCTCGTGCTGGTGAGCGGCATCACCACCCTCTCCGGGATTTACGGCTCATGACTCCGACTGCACCACACGGCGGCGCGCTGGTGGACCGCGTGCTCACCGGACACCTTCGCGCCGCGCTGGCGGAACAGGCGGAGCGACTGCCGGCCATCACCCTCGATGAGTGGGAAGCCGCCGACGTGGAGATGATCGCCACCGGCGCGCTGAGCCCGCTCACCGGCTTCATGGGGCGCAGCGACTACGTCTCCACGCTTCGCGACATGCGGCTGGCGAACGGCCTCCCATGGACCATCCCGATCACGTTGCGCCTGCAGTCGCCGCCGGCTCGCGACCGGGTGGCGCTGCGCGCGCCAGACGGCACGCTGCTCGGGATCCTCGAGGTGAAGGACGTCTACACCACCGA
>DATFFQ010000103.1:0-28273 GCA_035249955.1 Gemmatimonadaceae bacterium | reverse complement strand
GGAGTCGCGCCTCCGCTCGGTTCCCGCCGTCACCACGTCCACCCCGATGCCGCGTCGCGCCAGCTCCCGCGCGAGCCCCGCGGTCGCCAGCCCTGCTCCGCCGCCGTGCGGCGGGTACTCGTAATTCAGCAGCAGGATGCGCATCTACGACGGTGTGTGCCGCGGCTCCGAGCCGAGTATCTTCCTGTACGAGCCACGTGACGTGCGAGGCAGGGACGCGATCCCTGCCGCGCGCGTCCTGGTGCACAGCGAACGGGAGACTGGACCGATGGCCGATCGCCTGATCTTCTGGGACGTGGATACCCAGCACGACTTCATGGACTCCGATGGTAAGCTCTACGTGCCCGACGCGGAAGAGATCAAGCCGAATCTGGCCCGGCTCACCACATACGCCCACGAGCGGGGGATCCGCATCGTCGCCTCGGCGGACGACCACGAACCGGGCCACCGCGAGCTATCGGCGACGCCCGACTTTCGGGAAACGTTCCCGGAGCACTGCATGCGAGGGACGCCCGGCGCCGAGAAGATCCCCGAGACCGCGCTGTCCGCGCCCGTGATCGTCGAGCCCGAGCCCACATCGCGGGACGAGCTCGTGCGACTGCTGCGCACGCACGATCGTGATGTGCTGCTCAGGAAGCACTGGTTCGACGTGTTCACGAACGCCAACACCGAGGTCGTTCTCGAGGCGCTGGCGCCCATCGACGTGGTGGTGTATGGAGTGGCGCTGGACGTGTGCAATCGCTACGCGATCGAAGGGCTGCTGGCACGCGGCGTTCCGCGTGTCCACGCCGTGGTCGACGCCACGAAGGCCATCCATCCGGAGGATGTGGACGCGCTCCTCGCCGATTGGAAGCGACGTGGCGTCCGGCTGGTGCGCACCGACGCCGTGGTGAGAGGACAAGCGGCGTGACGGATACGTGGCGCGCCCCATCGCGCCCGAGTCTGCTCAGGGTACGCCACATCCTGCGGGATCCCCGCCGGTGGACGCGGGAGCGGATGGTGGCGTACCAGGAAGAACGACTGCGCGCGATCGTGCACCATGCCTACGAGCGCGTGCCGTACTATCGCCGCCTGTTCGATGCGCACGCGCTGCGGCCGCAGCACATCAGGACGCTGGCCGACCTGACGAAGATTCCGATCACGTCGCGCGGGGACCTGCAAGCCAGTGCCGTACGCGACGTGGTGGCCGCAGGCATCGATCCCGGTCGCCTCATCACCAGTACGACCAGTGGGTCATCGGGCGAGCCGCTGACCATTCGGCGCACCTGGCTCGAGCAGAGTGTGTTGAGTGTCCTGCGGCGGCGCGCGATGCACTACCTGGGCGCCAGACCGGGCGATCGGGTCGTCACGATCGGTCGCGAGCGCCGCGCCCATCCCCGCGATACCAAAGTCGTGGGTCGCGTGCTGGCCGCTGTCGGGCTCGAGCGTCGGGTCAAGCTCGATGTGTCACTAGGCGCGGCGACGCTCGTCGATCGACTTTGCGAGCTCCGACCGGATGTCGTGATCGGATACTCGGGCACGCTGGGGCTCCTCGCCGGCCTCCTGGATGCCGAGCCGCGCGCCGAGCTACGCCCGCGCCTGGTAGTGACCGGCGCCGAGGTGCTCACCGAGGACATGCGGGCGCGCATCACGCGCACCTTTCACGCACCGGTGTTCGATACGTACGGAAGCCACGAGTTCAACCTGCTCGCCTGGGAATGCAGGGACACCGGCGCGATGCACACGTGCGACGACGGAATGATCCTCGAGGTGCTACAGGCGGACGCGCCGGCGACGGAAGGGGACCGCGGTGAGGTTGTAGGTACCAGCCTGCATTCCTACGCGATGCCCTTCATTCGCTATCGCCTGGGTGATCTGGTCACGCGTGGCGCGCTCCGCTGTCGCTGTGGGTTGCCGTTCGCCACGATCGGCGCGATCCAGGGACGCATGATCGACAGCTTCCCCATGCCTGACGGGAGAGTGCTCCACCCGTACGACCTGTTGCGCGCGTTCAAGCGCGGCAACGACGAATGGATCCGCCAGCATCAGATTCTCCAGGAGCGCATCGACCGCGTGGTGCTCCGCGTCGTTCCAGGCGCGACAATGCCCATCGACGCGCACGCCCGCCTTCACGCTGCGCTGGCGGCGCTGCTCGGCCCGGCGGTGACCGTACAGGTGGAGCTGGTGCGAGAGATCCCGATCGAGACCACGGGGAAATTCCGCGTCGCGCGCTCACAGGTGTACTCGGAGTACGATGGCGTGGCATCGGATGTCGGGTAGTCAGGGATCCCCGCGCAGCGCGCGTGATGGCGCGGGTTCGACCGCGGTCAGCGCTCAACGGGCCTGCCGCTGGCTCTCGCTCGCCGCCGACGGCGTGACGCAACTGTTCGTTCACAGCTCCAGCTCCCTTCACGACTACGCGACGCTCGTGGCGAGAACGCCGAACGTGGCGTTCTCGACACCACAGCGTGCCCTCCTGCTCGCCGAGGAGCACGACATCGTCTGCCTCGCCTCGCCGATCGATCCGGACTTCTTTGCGTTTCTGGAGGAGCTGGGGTTGGGTCCGCGCCGCGAGAGCATCGTGGTGCTGGCGGACGGAGCGCCTCCGGCCGCGGCGACATCGCTCGCTCAGCGCCTGCTTTCCAGCCGCGATGTGCTGGAGCGCGTGGGCGCGCTGGTGCCGCCCGAGCGACGGGTGGTCGTGTCCCCCTACGTCGTTTCCGAGTGGGAAGTGCAGCTGGTCGGCGCGTTGTCGCAGGTGCTCGGGCGGCCGGTAGGTCTGCTGGGAGGCAACCCCGGGATCGTGGATCGCGCGTATCGCAAGCACATCGTGAAGGCGAAAGCGCGAGAGCTGGGCGTTCCGGTCGTGGACGGTGACGTGGTCGCGCTCGATCCGCCACGCGACGGCGGCGCCGCCGATGTCACGGTCCTGCGCGAGGCCATCGCGCGGCAGCGGGCGCGCACGGGACGCGTTCTCGTCCGCGGGTCGTACGGAACCGCAGCGACGTCGACGTTCATCGCCGGTCCCGACGCCGAGAGCACCGATCAGCTCCTGGCGGAGATCGCGCGGCGAGGCGACAACCGGTTCTACGTCGTCGAGCCGCTCGTCGACTTCGTGGTCTCGCCCAACGTGCAGATGTACGTCGATCCGTTCGACGGTGGCATCGAGTGCCTCAACATCACCGATCAAACCTGGCATGGCGAGCTCCGCCACGGCGGGAACGTGTTTCCATCACGGGCGGCGATGGCGCCGGAGATGGGCGCCGCGGCCGCGCGGATCGCGGAATGGATGCGCGACTGCGGCTACACGGGGATCGTGGGCTTCGACTTCGTGGAGTACCTGGACCCGCTCGGCGCGGCGCGGTTCTTTCTCGCCGAGGCGAATCCGCGCATCAACGGCGCCACCTACCCAACCAAGGTCATGGAGCGGCTCGCGCGCCTTCAGGAAGGGGCGGCGCGGCCGGCGCCTCGGGCATTCGCGACACGCCGCGTGCACACCAGGGCTCGCACGTTCGCGGAATTCCGGGCGCTCCACGGCGAGATCTTTTTCAATGCGAAGACGGGCCGTGGAATCGTGCCGCTGACGCCGGTGAGTGCCGTGTCGGGCCGCGTGCCGCTGATGATTGCCGGGAGCTCACGCGACGACGTGGTGCGCGCGCACGAGACGCTCGCCGACCTGATCGCCGATCGTGAATCGTGATTCTCGATTCGTGAGTCACGATTCGTGATTCGTGATTCGCGATTCGTGAATCGCGAAGGCACCCCGGCTGACAGGCTTGGCTCAGCCCACGCGCCCCGGATCAGGCGATGGCCAGGACCGGCTGCTCGGTGGGGATCGTCGGCGAATCCACCGGAGTAGGCCGCGCGCTGGAAGCCGGCGATGCGGGCGCCTCGGCAAGCTGGAACGTGGCCACGATCTCCAGCAGTTGACGGGCGGCATCGGCCAGCGACGCCGCGGCGGAGGCGATCTCCTGCGAGCTGGCGCTCTGCTCCTGCGACGAGGCCGCGACCTCCTGCATCGCCGCGGCGAAGGACTCCGTACCGCGCGCCAATACCTCGAGGCGGGAGGTGGTCTCGTTCACCAGCGCGCTCGATTCGGCCGCCGAGCTCTCGATCGAGGTCGTCCAGCTCTCCGAGTCCAGCACCGCCTGCTCGACCTGCGTGAACGACTGCACCGCTTCGCGCGTCGCGTCCTGCACCCCGACCACCGTCTGCGCGGTACGACGGCTCGACGCCTGCGTCTCGGCGACGCGCTCCAGGACGTTGCCCACCGTCACCTCGGTCCGTTCCGCGGCCTGGGCGGCGCCGGCCGCGAGCTTCCGGATCTCGCTGGCGACCACGGCAAAGCCCTCGCCGTGCGTGCCGGCGCGCGCCGCCTCCATGGAGGCGTTGAGCGCGAGCAGCTTCGACTGCCGCGCCATCTTGCGCACGAGCGTCACGAACGCGCGAATCTCTTCCGAGGCCGTCGCCAGCGAGTCCGACGCCCGCGCGCTCAGCTCGGCCTCCTCGGCGAGCGTCGCGAGGGCACGCGAGCTCTCATCCAGCCGCTCGCTGTTCTGACGCGCCAGCACGCGAAGCCGCGCGTTGCGCTCCACGCCGTCGCGCGCCCCGTCGGTGAGTCGCGACGCGATCGACATGAGCGTCGCCGCATCGCCGGCCGTGCGCTGAATCATCTGCGCCATCTCCGCTGACTGCTGGCTGAGATCGTTCGATGTGCGCGCGATCTCCGACGCCGAGGCGGACATCTCCTCCGTCGCGGCCGTGATCTCCGCCGACATCGCCGCTGTCTCACGTGCCGACTCACGGATCGCGGATACGAGGCGGCGCAGCTCGCCCACCATGGCCTGCGTGGCACGTCCCAGTCGGCCGAGCTCATCGTCGGCACTGGTACCGGACACGCGCACGCTCAGGTCACCAGCCGTCACGCGCTCGGCGGCGTGGGCGAGCGCCGCGGCGGGACGGCTGACACGCCGGGCGACGAAGTTGCCGACGAGTGCCAGCAGGATGATGAGCGCCACGAACGAGAGCAGCGCGCCACTGAGGATGGCGAGATGCGCCGACCGTCGCGGCGCCAGCGCCACGCTCTCCTTCATGTGGGCGACGATGCGCCATGTCCCGCCGTTCGTGAGTGAGCTGGCGGCGCGCTCGATGCCGTCGGCACCCTCGAAGGAGGCGATCGCGCTCTCGCCGGCCGGTGTGCTCATCGAATAGCCGGGAAGGGGCTTCATGCGCGCGAGGCCGCTCGAGCCGGCGATCACCGCCCCCTTCTGATCGAGCAGCTCCACCTGCACGCCCGACACGCTCGCGGCTCGAGTGAGCTCCTGATCGAGGCTGCCGACGCCGAATACCGCTTTCACCACGCCCACCGGTGTGCCCATGCTGTCTTCCCGAACCGCCGCCGCGACGGAAATGGCCACGGCCCGCGCCGACTCATCGTACGACGCCGTCAACGAGCTCATGCCGGTACGCGCCGCCTCCTGCCACCAGCCTTCGTCGCTCTGCACGAAGTCGGAGGTGAGCGCCGTGGTGACGACGTTGTAGCCGTTCTGCTCGGTGACGATGATCTCTTCCGCTTCGGTGGTCGTGAGCAGACGGATCAGAAACGAGCGAGCACGGGGGTCCACGTCGAGCGAGCGGCGCTCGTTGAAGAGGTCTTCGATGCGCTCGATGGGCTGACCGGTGATACCGGCTGCGCGCGCCCGCTGCGAGCCGATGCGCGCGGCATCCACGAGCTGCGGCGCCGTGCCGAGCGCTTGGGCCAGACGTCGGCGCTCGCGGAGATAGCTATCGACCAGCGCGGACGACCGGTTCGCCGCGTCCATGAGCTGCGAATCGGTCTGGCGCTCGATCGACCCGCCGATCCATTGCATGCTCCCCCACGCCGCCGCGCCGAGGAGCAGCATGGCGATGGCGCCGATTCCGAACACGAGCCGGCGCTGGAAGGACCGGCTGAACATGGTGCTGGATTCGTGTTCGGCGCCGCGCGCGGGTGTCATCAGAGGTCGTCAGCGAATGGACGAGTGCCGAGCGCGGTCGCGACCGCGCGTCGCGGAGCGCGGGAGCGGCGGGACGCGAGCTTGTGTGGCATGGTGACGCTGCTAAATTCCGATGTCTGAAGGAATTCCGCGCATGACATTGACCTCACACCACATCCCCGCCGAAAGCTCGGTGCCCTACGATCCTGCCACAGTCGAGCACAAGTGGCAGGAGCGCTGGCAGGCACAGCGCGCGAGCTCTCCCGACCTGGACAATGCTGAGCGGCGGTTCTACCAGCTGATGATGTTTCCGTACCCGTCGGCGGAGGGACTGCACATCGGCAACCTCTTCGCGTTCACGGGGAACGACATCTATGGACGATTCCAGCGTCTCCAAGGGCACACTGTCTTCGAGCCCATAGGGTTCGATGCCTTCGGCATCCACTCCGAGAACTATGCCCTGAAGGTCGGGATCCACCCCATGGAGCTGATCCCGCGGAACATCGAGAACTTCCGCCGGCAGCTCCGGCGCGCGGGGCTGATGGTGGACTGGAGCCGGGAGCTCTCCACCACCGACCCACGGTACTACAAGTGGACACAGTGGATCTTCGTGCGCCTGCTGGAGAACGGGCTCGCGTACCGCAAGAAGGGGGCGGTGAACTGGTGCCCCGAGTGCAAGACCGTGCTCGCCAACGAGCAGGTGATCGCCGGGGAGTGCGAGCGGCATCCCGGGGTGAAGGTGGAGCAGCGGTTCCTGGAGCAGTGGTTCTTTCGGATCACCGACTACGCGCATCGCCTGCTGGGCGACCTCGACTGGCTGGATTGGTCGGAGTCGACCAAGAGCGCACAACGCAACTGGATCGGACGTTCGGAAGGTGCCGAGGTGCTCTTTGACGTGCCCGGTGGTGAGCGGATAGCCGTCTTCACCACGCGGCCGGATACGATCTTCGGCGCCACGTACATGGTGCTGGCGCCGGAGCACCCGCTCGTGGCCACGGTGACCCCAGCCGAGCGCCGGGCAATGGTGCGGGAGTACGTGGAGCGGTCGACGAAAAAGGACCTCGTATCACGCAAGGTCGGAGAGCGCGAGAAGACCGGTGTGTTCACCGGTGCGTTCGCGGTGAATCCGGCTACCGGCGCGCACGTGCCGATCTGGATCGCGGACTACGTGCTGATGGAGTACGGCACCGGTGCGATCATGGCGGTACCGGGGCACGACGAGCGCGACTTCGACTTCGCGCGGCAGCACGATCTCCCGATCGTCCGCGTGGTGGCCGGCCCCGGGGAGAGCGCCGACACGCCGATCGATGGCATCACGCATCACGACGACGGCACGCTGGTGAACTCGGGTGCGTTCGATGGACTGAGCGTGCAGGAGGGGACGCGCCGCATCGTCGAATGGCTCGCCGAGCGTGGCGCGGCGAGGACGGTGGTGAACTACCGGCTCCACGACTGGTGCATCTCGCGCCAGCGCTACTGGGGTCCTCCCATTCCCGTCATCTACTGCGACGAGTGCGGGCCGCAGCCGGTGCCGGACAAGGATCTGCCGGTCGTGCTGCCGTTCATCGCCGATTTCCGCCCCGATGACACGGGCGTGTCACCACTCGCCAGGCACGAAGAGTGGTACCGCGTGGCGTGCCCCAAATGCGGGACGCTGGGGCGCCGCGAGACGGACGTGTCGGACACGTTCCTGGACAGCTCGTGGTACTTTCTGCGCTACCCCAGCACGGAGTTCGACGATCGTCCCTTCGACGTCGCGCGCACGAAGCGCTGGCTCCCCGTAGATCAGTACATCGGCGGGAACGAGCACGCCGTGCTGCATCTGCTGTACAGCCGGTTCATCACGATGGTGCTCCAGGAGCTCGGCTACGTCGAGTTCGAGGAGCCGTTCAAGAAGTTCCGTGCCCACGGCCACATCATCCGTGAAGGCGCCAAGATGTCGAAGACCAAGGGCAACGTGGTGAACCCCGACCAGTACATCGAGGAGTGGGGCGCGGACGCGTTTCGCACCTACCTCATGTTTCTGGGGCCGTTCGAAGAAGGGGGCGATTTCCGCGACCGTAGCATCTCCGGGGTGAAGCGCTTTCTGGACCGGTTATGGGCGTCGGTGCACGAGGCGGACGCGAGTGCCGCGCCCGAGGATGCCGTGATGCGGAAACTGCACCAGACGATCAAGAAAGTCGGCGAGGACATCCCGCGCCTCAGCTACAATACGGCCATCGCGGCGATGATGGAGTACATGAACGTCCTCCGTGCCAGCGAGCGGACGCCACGGCGCGCCGAGGTCGAGCCGCTGGTTCAGCTGGTCTCACCGTTCGCCCCGCACATCGCCGAGGAGCTCTGGGAGCGGCTGGGACACCGGCGTAGCGTGTTCGACTCGGGCTGGCCGACCTACGATCCGTCGCTGGTCGTGCGCGACACGGTGGAGATCGCCGTGCAGGTGAACGGCAAGCTGCGTGGCAACGTGACTGTTTCGCGCGAGGCCACACAAGACGAGGTGCTCGCCGCCGCGCTCGCTACGCCGGCCATCGCCAAGTTCGTGACGGGCGAGCCGAAGAAGGTCGTGTACGTACCGGGGCGGTTGATCAACATCGTGGTGTAGGTGCGGGACGCGAACAGGGGGGAGCCCTCTGTTCGGCCGGGTAGCAATGGACTAAAGGGAGCGATTCCCCGAGGACAAGTGGGAGGGCCCTTGGTAGGGCCACCTAGCAACGGGCTAGAGGTAGTGATTTCCAGTAATTCAGTGGGAGGTAAGAGCTAAGAGCGTAAAGGGGCACACCCTTACGCTCTTACTCTCTTATTCAGTACTGAATTACTGGTAGTTACTACCGTTAGTCCGTTGCCAGGTGGCCCGACAGAGGGCTCCGCCTGCTCATGTCGCGTCCCGCGTCTCGCGCCTATAGCCCCTTCGAGATCCACTCACCCACATAGTAGCCCACGATCGCGACGCCCAGGCCGACGACGAACATGTCGAAGCCGGAGCGGAACAGGCCGCGGCCGGTGAAGAACGACCGCGCGGCGCCGACCACGAAGTGGGAAAGCATCGAGATCGTGAACGACAAGACCATCGCCGACATCCCATCCAGCACGAGGAATGGGAAGACGGGAATGAAGGCGCCGACGGCCGTGGCCAGACCGGTGATCCATCCTTCACGCAGCGGGGAGGCCGTCTGGTCGCCGATCTTGAGCTCCTCCTGCACCTTCTCGTCGAGCATGCGCTTGGGGTCCGCCATGACCTCGGTGGCCAGCGAGTGGGCGGCGGCAGCGTCCATCCCCTTGGCCTCGTAGATCAACGCCAGCTCGTCGCGCTCGACCTCCGGCATGAGCTCGATCTCTTGCCGCTCCATCGAGATCTCGTGCGCATACACTTCCTGCTCGCTCTTCGCCGCGAGATATCCGCTGGAGCCCATCGAGAGCGCATCGGCGATCACTCCGGCGACGCCCGCCACGATCACGAACTGGTGCTGCTGCGTCGCGGAGGCGCCGATCACACCGGCGACCAGCCCGAAGTTCGCCGTGAGCCCGTCGTTGAATCCGTAGACCACGTTTCGGAGGAAGCCACCGGACTCCGTCCGGTGCCACGGCTCTCCGGTCCGACCAGCCATGCCGGCCAGCGCCGAAGCGTGCTCGGCCGACTCCTTGGCGAGCACCAACGCTTCCCCGTGCCCGGCCCCACCCTTCGGCGTGGCCCGGTGCATGTCGAGGTACCCCTTCACCTCCCGCCCTTCCTCGGCCAGGAGCATGGGAAGCAGGAAGCGGGGGCCGAAGGCGCGCCCCAGAGTGGCGAGGATGCGCGCGCGAAGACTCGGAACGAAGGGTTTGGGCGGGCGGCCGCCCTTGGCGAGCAGCTCACCCCAGATCGTAACGTGCCGGTCCTCCACCGCTGCCAGCCGCGAGTACACGCCCCGCTTCTTCGGGTCGGGCTCGGCCTCGGCCAGCACTCGATACAGATAGGCCGCGTCCGCCTCGTCCTGCCAGTGGTGCTCGAATGTGTGCAGATCGGCCGGAGTTGGTGACCTGTCCGGCGCCGGGCGTTCGACAGTGCGTGTCATGCAAGCAATATGGACGCGGCGCGTGTGCGGGAGAAGTCGTCCCCGTGCCACCGCCGGCGAGCAACCCTGCGCGGCCCCGGGAGTGACAGATCAGATGTCGAGGGATCACACACCAGGCACCTGAGGGCAATCATGCGACTTCGTAATTTCCTGGCCGCCGCCGCCGTATTGAGTGTCGCCGCGATCAGCGCCGACGCCCAGGAGCGTGCGCCACGTCCCGATCGCAACGTACGCGTCTGGAGACTCGGTGAGGACGGGGACCGTGCCGTGATCGGCGTGTCGACGTCGTCAGGCAGCAGGCGGGACACGCTTGGCGTGCTGATCACCGCCGTGACGACCGATAGCCCGGCCGAGAAGGCGGGGCTGGAGGAAGGCAACCGCATCGCCGCGATCAACGGCGTCAACCTGCGGCTCTCGGCGGCCGACGCCGGTGAGGAGGACATGGAGGGCATCCTGTCGCGCCGGCTGACGCGGGAGATGCGCAAGGTGAAGGCGGGCGATGAGGTCGAGCTTCGCGTGTACGACGACGGGCAATTCAAGACGGTGCGCGTGAAGACCGTGGCCGCGTCCGAGCTGAACGAGGGTCGTCAGTTCGTGAACTTCGACGACTGGGACGATCGCGCGGTGGTGGGTCTGCAGCTGGGCGGTGGCGCGAGCGCGCGTGACACCCTCGGTCTGCTCGTGATCGAGGTCGCGTCCGACGGTCCGGCGGAGAAGGCAGGCATCGAGGAAGGGAACCGCATCGCCGCGATCGGCGGCGTCAATCTCACCGTGCCGCGCGAGGACGCCGACGACGAAGGGCTCGTGAGCGCGCGGCGTCAGCGCTTCATGCGTGAGCTTCAGAAGCTCGAGGCCGGTGCCGAGGTGGAGCTGCGCGTCTACGCCAACGGCCAGTATCGCAACGTGCGCGTCAAGACCGAGCGCGCCGAGGATGTGTACGGCGAGCGCGGGCGTCGTGGCATGTTCTTCGTTCCCGGTGACGGCATCGAGGCGATCGCGATCCCACGACCACCGATTCCACCTGTCGCGCCCGTGCCTCCCATTCGCGCCCGGGTCTGGACGCGGAGCATGTCGGATATCGAAGAGGATGTCGCGCGCGCGATGCGCGAAGCGCAGCGCAGCCTGAGCGAGGTGCGGCGCCGCATGCTGGACGCCCAGCAGCAAATGCTGGATACCCAGCGCCGCGCTCGCGACGTGCAGATCAGGCGGGCATCGCTCTCACTCTAGCGCCACGCGCAGGTGACGTAGCGGGTGACGAGAGTGGAGTGAGTGACAACCACGAGAGTGAAGGGCATGAGGTGGTGATGGATTCATCACTCGCCGCATACCACTCACCCTGGTCGTTGCCACTCACTCCACTCTCGTCACCTCTCTCGCCTCGCCCTGCAACCACGGCGCGCGATCAGAAGGTCGGGCCCAACAGGATCGCGTTGAGCACCAGCCGGTCGAGCGCGCGCCACCAACCGCGGAACATCGGCTCGTTGGCGAAGAGCACGATGTGTCCGTCGCCGACCGGCTCGTGGATCAGGAACGCTGTGCCGCGCAACAGGCGCTCGGTGTTGTCGGGCCAGATGAAGCCGGCGCGGTGCAGCGGTCCGCTGGCGGCGAACACACCCACGTTTGTGCCTTCCTTCGACAGCGTGAAGAACGTGGATCCGCTCACCATCACGGTGATGCGCGGGCGCTCGAAGCCGTGAGTGAGCCAGTGCGTACGGTCGAGCACGGCGTCGAAGTGTGAGCCGGGAAGCGGCGCGGGCGACGCGTCGCTGGCCGACGGGCTGGTAACGGCAAGCAGATCGTCCGCCTGACGCTCGGAGGCTCGCTCACGTTGCCGCCGGGCGGCGGTGACCGAGTCGGCGCCGGGACGCGGCGCACCCGGTGTAGTGTCGCGCGCGGCGTCGCTGCCAACGCGCCGCGCACTGGTGAGATTGGCGCTCTCCGATGCCGCCCACGCCGATGACCCGGCCATGGTGATCAGCGTTCCCCCGGCGCGCGCCCATTCGCGGAGGCGGTCGGCGCCTTCCTTGCCGAGCCGCTCGCCGAGCGCGCCGGGCGACGCTGGAGGAAGGATGATGACGTTGAACTTCGCGATGTCGCCGTCGGTGATGTAGGAGAGCGAAACGGGTGTGAAGCGGATGCCGTAGCGACGCTCGAACGCCCACCAGATCGCGCCGTAGCCGGTTTGGCTGATGCCCTCGTCGCTCACGATGGCGATGTCGGGCTCCTGCAGACCGACTGTCGGCTCCGAGCCGATACCATATTGCGCGGAATCGGTATACGCAGTGTTGACCGGCATCACCTCCACCCCGCTCTCACGCGACAGCGCGTCGATGCGGTCGTGCACGGTCGAGTCGTTGCGGGTCACGCGCACGACGTACGTGCCTCGCGCCCAGCGACGGCCCGCGGCCTCGATGGGCTGCGAGGCCACCGCGACACGATACCCCTCGGCCAGGAGATGGTAGGCGAGCCTTGCCGATCCATTCCGTTCCGGCCCGAACACGTACGCCGATGTAGCGCGAGTGCCACCCACGATGCCGCTCGCGATCGGTACCGCGAGCAGCTCACCACCAATTCGACGCGGCTGCTCTCGCGCCTGTGGCAAGGCCGGCTCCTCCGCCGGGAGCGACAGGAGGTCTCCCTCGATCGCGCCGACATCCTCGGTCCAGTACGCGTCGACACCAAAGGCGACGGGGAGCGACCACGCGGTGAGATCGTAGAACTCGTATCCCTCCCCCTCCCCCTCCCCCTCCGACGCACGTCGCAGGTTGCGGCGGAACTTCTCGATCTGAACGCGCGCGAAGGTGGTGTCGAGCGAGGGAGTGGGCTCGAGAAAGGCGCGCGCCATTCGCCCATGCGGTTGAGCCAGGTCGACGACGTACGCTCCCGGCTCGAAGCGACGCGCGCTCACCGCACCGTCGCCGTACGCGTGCGCGCGGCTGGAGGAGAACCCGCCGCTCGCGCGCCGCACCTCGATGCCGGAGCGAAGCAGCGTCGAGACGAGCTCGGCGGCGCGACCGGGATCGGCTCCCGGCACCAGCACGATGCGCCTCATGGTCTCGCGCTGTCCATCGGCGATGGCATCCTGCCGGTAGCGCACGAAATCGCCGAGACGCTCGGCGCGGTGGCGGGCGGTGGCTTCGACGGTGGCGAGCGACGCCACGTAGTGCTTGGCGATCCCGTCGCGGAAGGACAACAGTGAGCCGTCCTGACGCTCCCAGAGCAGCCCTTTCCATCCACCGCCATCGGTCTCGAAGGTCATGCCAATGCCGCCGGTGAGCGAGGGCCACGTGTCCCAGTAAAAAACGGCGTAGAAGTCGAAGATGTCGCGCGAATAGTAGAGCCAGCCGTACCGGTCGAACGCCGCGGCGTTGCTGCGGCCGTAGATCTCGAGCCACTTGTCCAGCTGCCCCGCCAAGTGCTCGTTCACCGCCTTCGCCACTGGCGGAAAGAAAAACTGCTCGGTGTGTCCGTGCAGGTCGGCGGCGACCATCGGCGGCCACCGCAGCATCGCCCGAACGATTGCCTGCACCTCGCGCTGCGACGTCGCCATGACGTCTCGGTTCATGTCGAAGCGATAGTGATTGAACCGTCCCTGGACGCTCCACGGCTCATCGTGCTCGTACGCACCGGGGTCGGGATTGGCGACGTTGATCGAGTTGTACCAGACGGCGAAGCGCTCGTGCCCATCGGGGTTGGAGCTCGGATTGATGATGACGATCACGTTGCGCAGCGCTTCGAGCGTGGCCGGCTCCTCGCTCGCCGCCAGCTGGTAGAGCGTCTGCATCGCCGTCTCGAACCCCGACGACTCGTTGCCGTGCACCGAGTGGTTGAGCCACACGACGGCGGGAGTACGCGCAATGAGGGCATCGAGCTCGCTCTGCGGTACGGTGCGTGGATCGGCCAGCCTCGCGAGGTCGGTGCGAATGGCATCGAGCCGCTGGATGTTCTCGGGTGCGGAGACGATGAAGATCCGCATCGTGCGCCGCTCGTACGTGGTGCCGATGTCCTCCACGCGGACCCGGTCCTTCGCCGCGTCGGCGATCGCGAGGAGGGTGCGCTCCTGGGCGGCGAACTGCGTGTTCATCGAGCCGATGTCGTAGCCAAGCGTGGTCTCGGGCCGCGGGACTCCGGCGCGGTACGGCCCGCGGTCGTAGAAGGAGAAGGTCCGGCTGTCGAGCAGAGAGTCGCGTGGCGCGTACTGCGGCGCAGCGGGCGATGCCATGGCGCAGGACAGCACGAGCGCGACGAACAAGCGCGGTGCGACGGTCGGGGTCATGTACGCTGGGGACGCGGGAGGTGAGTGATCGGCGGCGTGCGCCAAAAAGCTCGCGTCGGAGCCGGGCCCGGGCAAGAGTGCGCGCGTGGGACGGTCGCCTCTAGAACTCGATCTGCGCGCCGAGCTCCACGACGCGGTTGGGCGGGATGCCGAAGAACTCCGTCGCCGAGCGGGCGTTGCGCGACATGAAGGCGAAAAGCTTCTTGCGCCACCGCGCGAGCTTGGACTTGCCGGTCGCGATCACGCGCTCTCGACCCAGGTAGTACGTCGTCTCGAGCGGGCGGGTGTGGATGCCCGACGACGCGCAGGACTTCATGATCTCGGGCACGTTCGGTGTCTCCATGAAGCCGTACGTCGCTGCGACGCGATAGAACCCCTGGCCGAGCGGCTCCACCCGGGTTCGAATCGCCGGCGGCACGTACGGCACGTCGGCACCGCTGATGGACAGCAGGAGCACCTGCTCGTGCAGCACCTTGTTGTGCTTGATGTGGTGCAGCAGCACGACCGGCGCGCCCGCCGGGCTCGAGGTCATGAACACCGCCGTGCCCGACACGCGATGCGGGCGGCGGCGCTCGATGTCGGCGAGAAAGAGCTCGAGCGGCATCGCGCCCTGTTGGAGCAGCTCGTAGAGCGCCTCACGGCCGCGCTTCCAGGTGGTCATGAGGATGTACATCGCGAGGCCAATGGCCAGCGGCACCCAGCCACCGCTGCGGATCTTCGCGATGTTCGCCGAGAAGAATGCGAGGTCGATGGCGAGAAAGACGACGAGAAAGGCGGCGGCCTTGGCGTTCGACCAACCGAAGCGCTGCCGCGCGACGACGGTGAACAACACCGTGGTGATGGCCATCGTGCCGGTCACCGCGATGCCGTAGGCCGCGGCAAGTCCGGAGGCGCTGCCGAAGGCAACCACGAGCGTGATGCAGCCCAGCATGAGCAGGGTGTTAATCTCTCGGACGTACACCTGCCCGGCGCGGTGCGCCGAGGTGTGGCTGATGGTCACGCGAGGGCTGTAGCCGAGCTGCATGGCCTGCTGCGAGAGCGAGAACGCTCCGGAGATGAGCGCCTGGGAGGCGATCACCGCTGCCGCGGTCGCCAGCAAGAGCATTGGAATGCGGAGCGCGGACGGAACGAGTAGATAGAACGGGTTCTGCGCCGCGCTCGCATCGCGCAGCAGCAGCGCACCCTGTCCGAAGTAGTTGAGCACGAGGGCGGGAAGCGCGACGGCGAACCACGCGGCGCGTACGGGTCGCGGCCCGAAGTGTCCGATGTCGGCGTACAGCGCTTCGGCGCCGGTGATGACGAGCACGACGGCCCCGAGGATGAAGAAGCCCTGCGCGCCGTTGTGCACGAAGAACAGCACGGCGTACCAGGGATTCACCGCCAGCAGGATCTCCGGCTCGCGCGCGATCTCCAGAATCGCCACGGCGGCAATGCTGACGAACCAGAGCAGCATGACCGGACCGAAGACGCGTCCCACGCTGGCCGTGCCATGTCGCTGCACCATGAAGACCACGAACAGGATGCCGACGGCGATCGGCACGACGAAGTCCTGAAGCGCCGGTGCGGCCACCTCGAGCCCTTCGATGGCGCTGAGGACGGAGATCGCCGGGGTAATGATTCCCTCGCCGAACAGCAGCGATGTGCCGAAGAGCGCCAACCCGACCAGCACCGCGTTGCGCCGGAAATCCGTGCCGCGCTCCAGCCGCTGCTGGATGAGCGCGAGGAGAGCGAGCGTGCCACCCTCGCCGCGGTTGTCGGCGCGAAGCACGAACATGATGTACTTGACGCTCACGACGAGGGTGAGCGACCAGAGGATCAGTGACAGGACGCCGTAGACGTTCTCGGGCGTCGACCGCACGCCGTGCGACGGATGGAACGCCTCACGGATCGCGTAGAGAGGGCTCGTCCCGATGTCACCATAGACGACGCCGAGGGCGGTGAGGGCGAGGATGGCGAGCCGCCTCCCGACGGGATGCTGCTCGGGATGGTGGGATTGGGGCGTCTCGGATCTTTCGTCCGTCGCCGGCGTCGCCGGCGCCGCCTGTGCGTTCTCCGGCGCGGAGGTGGAAGGTGGAACTGGAGATGGACCGCCGGTACCGGCAGGCTCAACAGTCATTCGTTAGGCAGAGATCGCGGACGCCGCTCGCGCGGCCGGTGACCACAAAAACGGGCCGCGCGCGTACGCGCGGCCCGCCCTGTAGATAACGAGGACGCCGAGTGGCGTCCAGATCGCGCGTCCGGCGCTAGCGGCCGATCTCCTCGATCTCCTTCGCCGTGCGCTCGAGCGCCTCCTTGATCTTCCGCAGGCGCTCGGCGTCGCGCATGTGGCGTGGGGCGGTGGCATAGGTGGCGCGACCCACGTTCTTGAAGGCCTGGTTCACCTCCATCATTGCCCCGCTGAAGAAGCTCGAGCCGAACTCGGCGATTCGCTCGAAGATGTCGTCGACCGTGTTCTTGTTCTCGGCCAGATACGCTTTGCCTTCCGCGGTGATCTCGTAGATCTTGCGCCCGGCTTCCTCCTGGATCCCGCGGGCGTAGCCGAGGTCCTCGAGCATGGTGAGGGTCGGGTAGACGGTACCCGGGCTGGGAGAGTACGTGCCGCCAAAGCGGTCCTCCAGCTCCTTGATGATCTCGTACCCATGGCGGGGCTTCTCATCGAGCAGCTGCAGGATCACGTACTTCAGGTCGCCCTGCTCGAACATCCGGCCGCCGCGAAAGGGCCCACCGCGTCCGCGGCGGGGCCCGCCCCAGAACCAGGCCATGAAGTTGGGATCGAACCCCGCGCCGCCGCGCCCGGCCCACTGACCGGCACGATGGAAGGGGTTGCCGCACCAGCTTGCGCTGCACATGATGGGTCTCCTGGAGGCGAAATTGAGGGCTGGCAGCCCCGGGAACGGCCTCGAGACGCCCAATCGCGTCGAGAGCCAGTGTTCCCGATATATCGCGCGATATGTCGGGGCAATATATCGGGCGATATAACGGGAGGCAAGGTCGACCGGCACCCGCAGGCCCCGCCGCTGCAGTCAGTCCGACCTGCCTATCCGCTACAGGGTCGCCGACCCTCGCAACCTCCGCCGTCGTGGGCGCCGAGTGCCGCCCGATACCGCTAAGGCTCTGCGCTTGGCCCGTGCGCTAGTCAGTGTGGCGCCACGTCCCTAGCAGGCGTGGTGGCTCCGTGGGCTGCGGCGAGCCACCCTCGGGCTCGACTGTGATGGCGCAGTCGTCGATGAACCCGGCGCGGGTAATGCCTGGCGGGACTGGAAGGACCACGGCCGTTCGCCCGCCACCCCTTGGCTGGAACGTGCCCATCGAGGCCGGCGCCTTACCTTTGCTGATTGCCCACAGCTGGTAGGTCTTGCCGGCCGGCGCTGGTGGAAGGTCGAACGCGGTGACGATGAAGACGTTTCTGGTGTGGTTCCAAAAGACTCGGGCCGAGGGCTTCTGGTCGGACTGGCTGAGCGAGACGACGTGAACCTCGGGCCCGAGAAGGGCGAGCAGCGCCGAGTCACGCTCCGCTGAGGCGGCGAGCGCCTGATTCAGTTGCGCATTGACGCGCGCGAGCTCCGCGCGCTGTCCTTGATAGACCACCCCCATGGCGATGGCGATGGCCAGAGCCGCCGCGGCGGCCATCCACCCCACATACAGACCTAGTGGTCGCCGAGGGCGACTCGCCTGGTGCGGACGTGCTGCCGCCGGGAGCGCCGAGACCGCCGACGCCCTCGCCCGGTCGAGCAGGCGGTCGCGAATGGCTGGACCGTGCGGCAACGCCGCCACCGGAGTCGCGTGCGCCAGGATCGCGGCCACGCCGCGATGAGACTCCACCTCGGCGCGGCAGAGAGCGCACCGTGGAAGGTGCTCCTCCAACGCTGCCCGATCCTCGCCGTCCAGTGCACCCAACGCGTAGGCCGCCGCCGATTCCCTCAGCTCCTCGTGTGTTCTGCGCGCGCGCATGGGAGTAATGATGTCTCCGCGGCCCCCGCGGGGCGAGCGTCCGTATCACCCCGTCAGTGTACGACGGAGGTACCGCGCCTGGTTTCCTCGGCACGCGTGGCGGATCGAAGTGCGCACGATGCAATCCGGATACACCGCGCTCCCGGTCACGAGCGCTGGATCAGCTCCGACCGACTCTTAGCCGATGTAGAAGGCGCTCGGTCCCGCGAACTCACTCCAGGTGAGCGCAGATTGACGCTGGTGCTCGCGCCAGTGGGAGATCAGTCCGTCCTCTTTCGGGAGGTCACATCGCGGGTGGTACGTCAGCGCCGAGCACCGGCGCTCGCTTCCAGAGGATGCCGGCGAGCAGGAGCGCACCGATCGCGATCGCGACGTCGGCCAGGTTGAAGGTCCAGAACCGGACCGTGCCAACACCGATGTCAATGAAGTCGACCACGCCGCGCTCCGAGCGCAGCCGGTCGAGCAGGTTTCCGACGGCGCCGCCACACACGCAGGCCAGCGCCAGCGCCGCGGCGCGATCGCCCGCCTGGGTTCGGTGATAGAACCCGAAGAGCACCGCCAGCACGGCGAACCCGAGCAAAAGGAGCAGTGGGCGCGACCACGGTCCCAGGTGAATGCCGAACGCCGCGCCCTGGTTGTAGGTGAGCGTGAGCTGCAGCACGTCGCCCAACACCTCGCGCGGCGCGTGCGGCGTTCTGAGCTGCTCGACGGCGTATTCCTTGGTGGCGCAGTCGGTGAGGACCAGAAGGAATGCGAGGGGCCAGAAGAGTCGTGCCTTGTGCGACATGATTCCGGGGGTTCGAGCGATCGGCGGCAGTGGTATTCGACTCGTTAGGCGCGAAGCTCGGTGAGGGCGCGCTGGACGTAAACGCGCACCATCTCCTTGCGCCATCCGAGTGTGAAATCGGTGTTGTCCATCGGCTTGGCGGGCTTGAACGCGGCATCGGCCGCCGCGCCGATGGTTGTCTCATCGAGCCGCCGGCCGACGAGGGCATCGGCAGCGGCAGGGATCTCCATCGGGTGACTCGCCACGGCACCAAGCACGACCCGGGCCGCGCGCACGGTCCCATCATCGGCCAGGTCCACCCGCGCCGCCACGCCGAGCACCGGAAAATCGAACGAATCGCGCCGTCGCAGCTTCCGGTAGGTGGCACGCCAGCCGCTCGCGGGCGGCAAATGATACGACAGCAGCAGCTCGTCCGGCTCCTTGGTGAGATACTCGATGCCGTCGTTCTGGTAGAGTGATGCCACCGGGATGCGACGCGTGCCCCGCGGGCTCGCCAGCGTCACCTGCGCGCCGAGCGCCACCGCGACTGGAACGCCGTCTGAGGACTGCACGGCCCAGCAGCGCGGACTCGAGGGAGCGACCCAGCAGATCTCGCCGTCGCGCTTCATGCAGAAGTTGATCGCCTTTCGCCACTCGTAGGTCTGATCGTAGTAGTTGCACCGGGTGTCGAGCAGCAGATTGCCGCCGATCGTGCCCATGTTCCTGAGCAGGGGCGTGGAGACGACCGCAGCCGCGTGAGCGACGGCACGATAGTGCGACTGGATCACCGGATGCCCGGCCAGCGCGGTGAGAGAGACGGCGGCGCCGACCGTCATCCCCGCCTCGGGTGAGCCGACGACGCGGCCCAGCTCGGGGACTCTGGCGATGGAGATGACGGTAGCCGGCGTCTGCTGGCGGCGCTTCATGTTGGGGTACAGGTCGGTTCCGCCGGCAACGAACGCACTGTCGGGGCCGGCTTCGGCGCGAAGGCGGATCGCGTCCTCGATGGTGCGTGGCTCGAGATAGGTGAAGCGCGGCAGTCGGAGCATCAGTGCGGCTCCGTGCTACCGCTTGCGCGATCCCGATGCTGATCCCCACTCGGCGCCGCTCTATCGTGGTTTTCGGGGGGGGCCCCCCGCGCGCCCACGTCGCGCTCCGAGGTCAGTCCGGCGATCTCGGCCGCCGTCGTCTCACCAGCCTGCTCCACCGGCGTCCCGCTTGCCCCGCCACCTCCCACCTCGCTGTGCGCACGCCCATCCGCCTCGCGCCCGTTCCCCCCCTGCGCAGGAGTCGGGATGCGCGCCGGCTCCGGGAACGCGTAATCCGGAATTCCGGCCGGGCCGTAGCGCGCCGCCTTCCCCTTCATCTTGTCCTTGAGCGCCTTGAGCACCTTGTGCGGCGAGCATGGGACCTCGTCCACGCGCACCCCCACCGCGTCGTAGACGGCATTGGCCACCGCCGGCATCACCGGAAGCAGCGGACCCTGTCCCACCTCCTTCGCGCCGAACGGACCCTCGGGATCGGGATCGCTGATCAGAAACGTCTCCACGTCGCACATCTCGAACGTGGTCGGGCTCTTGTACTCCAGCATACTCGGGTGATGGTGGACCACGTTCCGCTGCTTGTCCCGGTACGTCATCTCCTCCATCAGGATCTCGCCCAGCCCCATGTAGATCGACCCCTCCACCTGTCCCAGCACCAACAGTGGATTGATCGACTGTCCGATGTCGTGCGCCACCCAGATCTTGGGCACGCGCACGATCCCCGTCTCCGGATCCACCTCGACCTCTGCGACCGCGCACGAGTACGAGTACGCCGGCGACGGTCCAACACCCGCGCCCTTGTAGCGTCCGGGTGATCGCGGAGGCGTGTACGAGCCCACCGTGCCGACCGTCCCGTTCTTCGCTTCGGCCATTTGCACCGCCTCGGCGAACGTCACGCCACGATCCGGCTCCTCGAGATCGAACACGCGACGACCGGAGAACGCGAGTCGACTACGCGGGACGCCGAGCTTCGCCGCGACCGCATCGGCAAGAATGTCGCGCGCCCGCTCGGCAGCCTGGATCGCGGCGTTACCCGACATGAGCGTGACTCGCGAGGAGTAGGATCCGAGGTCGACCGGTGTGATGTCGGTGTCCCCGGTGACGACGCGGATGTCGATGGGCTCTATTCCCAGCACCTCCGCCACGCAGTAGGCGAGCACCGAGTCGGACCCCTGGCCGATATCGGTCGAGCCACAGAACGCGGCCACTCCCCCCGAGCGATCGAGTCGAAGCTGCACGCCGGAGTGCGGCATGTTGTTCCAGTAGATGGGGAGACCCGCCCCGCTGATGTACGACGAGCAGGCAACCCCCACTCCCCGGCCGAACGGGAGCTTCCGGAACTTCTCCGACCAGCCGCTCGCGCCGACCACCGCATCGATGCAGGCGCCAAGCCCCATCGAGCCGATGCGCAGCCAGTTCGCCGTCACCGAGCTCGCCGGCTGCAGGATCCGCTTTCGCATCGCGGCCGGATCCAGGTCGAGCGCCTCGGCGATCTTGTCGAGGTGACACTCCAGCGCGTATCGCGGCTGGGGCGTTCCATGTCCGCGCTTCGGGCCGCACGGCGGCTTGTTGGTGAACACGCGCGCGCCACGGAAGCGATACGCGGGTACCTGATACGTCACCGTTTGGAGCGCGCCCGTATAGTAGGTGCTCGCCACGCCGTACGAGCCGTACGCGCCGCCGTCCAGGAACGACTTGAAGTCCATCGCCACGATCGACCCGTCGCGCTTCACGCCGGTCTTCACCCACATGAGCGTCGGGTGGCGGCCGCGGTGGCAGTAGAACACCTCCTCGCGCGTCAGGCAGATCTTCACCGGCCGGCCCGTCTTTCGCGACAGGGCCGCGACGACGATCTCGTGGCTGAATGGATCGGACTTTCCGCCAAAGCCTCCGCCGTTCGGCGTCGCGATGACGCGAACGTGTGCCGGGCTCATCTCCAGCACTTTGCTCGCCGCGCGATGCAGGTAGTGCGGAGTCTGCGTGCTCGACCAGATGGTGATCTTCCCTTCGGGCGACCACTGTGCCAGTGCCGCGTGCTGCTCCATGGGCAGGTGCGTGTTCCCCTCGTAGAAGAACACATCCTCCCGCACCAGGTCGGCCTGCCGCATCGCGGCGTCGACGTCGCCGAACTCCAGCGAGACGCGCTTGTGAACGTTGCCGTCGTCTCCGTAGTCGTGGATCAGCGGATCGCGTGTCGCGAGACCGTCCTCGATGGACTCGATCGGCCTGAGCGGCTCGTACTCGACCTCGATCAGGTCGCACGCCTCGGCGGCGGCGTCCTCGTCGATCGCCGCGACGGCGGCAATGGGATCGCCCACGAAGCGCACGACGTCGGGACAGAGCGCGTGCTCATCCTGCGACACGGGCAGAATGCCGAACGGGATCGGCAGCTCCTTGCCGGTCATCACCGCGACGACGCCGGGGAATACATCGGCTTTCGATGTATCGACGCGCGTGAGGCGCGCGTGCGGCAGTCGCGACCTGAGCAGCTTGCAGTGGAGCATCCGCGGCAGCACCAAGTCGTCGGCGAAGCGTAGCTCACCCGTGACCTTCGCCGTCGCATCGACCTTGCGACGCGCCGTACCGACCACGGTACGCGGCAGTCGGTCAGCCATTCGTCCGCTCCGCGTGGGCGGCGGCTGCACGCTGCGCGTCGACTCGGGCCTGGCGCATCCGTGCGGCTGCCATCTCCACGGCCTCGAAGATCTTCAGGTAGCCGGTGCAGCGGCACAGGTTGCCGCTCAGCGCGGCCGTGATCTGCTCTCGTGTCGGATCGGGATTCGCCGCCAGCAGCGCTTTGGCGGCGAGGAGAAACCCCGGCGTGCAATACCCGCATTGCGCCGCGCCGAGCTCGGCGAACGCATCCTGGAGGGGATGCAGCGCGCCCTCGCGGGCCATCCCCTCCACCGTCTCGATGGAGGAGCCGGCGAGCGAGAGCGCCAGGGCCAGACACGAGAGAATCGGTGTCCCGTCGACGAGCACCGTGCAGGTGCCGCACTCGCCAAGCTCGCACCCGTGCTTGGTGCCGGTGAGCGCCAGGTCTTCGCGCAGCACCTCGAGCAGCGTCTTGTGCGGCGCGAACGCGAGCTCGCACCGCTCGCCATTCACCACGAAGGCAGCGTGTACCTTCTGCCGGATGGGTCGTTCGATGGGTACGGGTTGGGACACGCGGCCTCTGGACAGGCGTCGACTGGGACCGCGATCACGCGATGGCGGGCCATTCGTGGACGATAGATAGGAGAGAACTGCTGCCGCAAGGACTTGCGTGAGTCGGGCGGCGGTGCGTGCGGACGGCCAGGCGGCTCGTGATTGGAGGCAATCCGTCGCGAAATCACGACTTGGTGACAGGCATGCGCCTTGCCCTGGTTCCGGCGCGGCCAGCGTGCGGGATGTCTCGGAGACGCCGGCCGCATCAACTCAGGAGGATCACATGGCTGACCGAAACAGGGACAAGGATTTCGATCGCGACCTCGAAGAGCGCGGCGCGAAGAATCAGGTGGAGGGGTCGCTGAAGGAGATGGAAGGCAAGGTGCGCAACACCGCCGGCGATCTGGTGGACGACGAGAGCGAGCAGGTGAAGGGGAAGGCGAAGGAAATCGAAGGGAAGATCCAGAAGAACATCGGCAAGGCGCAGAATAGGGATTAGGGATCAGGGAGTAGGGGCTAGGAAAAGCCAAGGGTGAGATCGCGATCGTGATCTCACCCTTGGTCTTCCCTAGTCCCTAGTGCCCAGTCCCTAATCCCTACGCTCACACCGCGTCCGACAGTGAAGTGAAGTTGAAGTCCCGCACGCGCATCGCCGGCATGATCATCCCCGCTGACGTCCGCTCGGCGCGGCCCAGGGCTTCCAGCTTGTTGATCATGAACAGCGGGCTCTCGTTCCAACGGAAGTTCTTCAGGCTGCGCGTGATCTTCCCGTTCTCGATGAGGAAGGTGCCGTCGCGGGTGAGGCCGGTAAGCAGCACGGTACGCTGATCGAGGAAGCGGATGTACCAGAACCTCGTGACGAGAATGCCGCGGTCGGTCTCCGCCACGAGCTCGTCGACGGTCTTCGTCCCCCCTTCCATCTTCAGCCCGGCCGCGTTGCCGCCGCCCCCGAACCCGCCGAACGACACACCGCTTGGCTCCGTCCCCTGCTTCCGCGCCCAGAACCGCGTATAGGCGAGGTTCTTGAGCACACCATTCTCGATCCACACCTGTCGCTTGGTCGGCAGTCCTTCGTTGTCGAAGGGACGGCCGAGGATCTGTGGGTCGGCCGGATCGGTGTAGATCGTCACCCGCTCGTCGGCGATCTTCTCGCCGATCTTGTTCCCGCCTCCCGTTTTGGAGAACGGGCTGCGTCCCTCGTCGGCCTGGCGCGCGTTGAACGAGCCGGCGAGGAGCGGGATCATCCCCGCTACGGCCTGCGGCTCGAGGACCACGGTGTACTGTCCGGGCTCGATCGCCTGGGGATTGCGCGATGCGAGTGCCTTGCGTGACGCACGGGCTCCGACGGCGGCGGCATCGATGTCCGACCAGCTTCGCGCGGCGGCACCGCCGAACCCCGAGCCAGTGCCGTCGGGCGTGCGAATGGTGGACGACAGCTCGGCGGCGGTACTGGGATGGTACGCGAACAGCCCTTTGCTGTTGCCGATCACCTGCACGCCGGCGTTGGCCTCGATGTAGCCGGCGGCCATGAGCGAGTTCGAGCGCACCGGCTCGCTCTCCAGGAGCTGTCGCGCGGCGCGGGCGCGGTCCTCGGGCGTCAGCTGCGCCGTTCGCTCGACGAAGGCGTCCACCGTCGCGTATTGCTGCGCATCGAGCTCGGGCATGAGCTCGGGATCCTCGGGCGACAGGCGCGCCAGTCGCTCCGCCAGCTCCACCGTTCGCCTCAGCGAGGCGTCATCGAGCACGTTCGTCGACGCCGATGCCCGCCGCTTTCCGACGGTGCTGGTCACCGTGACGGTGGTGTCGGTCGTTCCACCGGCGGTGGTGATCTCGCCGGCCGCGAAGCGCGTGTTGCCCGTCCAGCCCGACGTGATGTTCACGCGAGCCTCGTCGGCCTTGCCAAGCGCGAGAACCCGCTTGACGAGCGCTTGGGCCTGCTCGCGCGTGAGAGGCGTATAGGTCATTGGAGTGGAGTCTCGTGATGGCTGAAGGTCAGGCCTGACGTCCGGTGTTCACGATGTTGACCTGTCTGAACCTCGCTGGCGGGCAGCCATGGCTCACCGAGTTCGATTGCGCGGGCTCGCCCTTCCCATCGCCGAACGAGCCGCCGAGCCAGTAGCCGGACTTGCCACCGATCATGTCCATGGAGTTCCAGAACTCGGGCGTGCGCGCCTGATAGGCGACGTCCTTCAGCATCCCGACGATCTTGCCGTTACGCACTTCGTGGAACACCTGCCCGGAGAACTGGAAGTTGTACCGCTGCTGGTCGATCGACCACGAGCCGCGGTTCTTGATGACGATCGCGCGCTCGCTGTCGGCGATGATGTCGTCGATCGAGATGTCCTGTTCGCCGGGGAGGAGCGAGACGTTCGGCATGCGCTGGAACTGGACGCTCGACCACGAGTCGGCGAAGGAGCAGCCGTGGGAGCGCTCGACGTTGGTGAGATGCTTGATCCAGGCTGCCTGCTCGCGCGTGGTCTGGTAATCCTTGAAGACGCCGCGCTCGACGAGCAGCCACTGGTCGGCGGGCACGCCTTCATCGTCCCACGCGACTCGCGCCAGCGAGTCGGGCTGCGTCCGGTCGGCCTGGACGTTCATGAACTCCGGTCCGTACTTGAGCTTTCCGATCTTCTCTTCCGGCGGCGCGATGAAGCTCGTGCCGGCCATGTTCGCCTCGTATCCCATGGCCCGGTCGAGCTCGGTGGGATGCCCGATCGACTCGTGAATGGTGAGCCACAGGTTCGTGGGGTCGAGAATGAGATCGTAGCGGCCGACCTCCACCGACTTCGCGGTGAGCTTCTCCACCGCGATCGACGCCCACTCCTCGGCGTGTCCGGGTAGGTCCAGACCGGTGATGTACTCCCACCCCGAGCCGCGCGGCGCGAGCTCGTGTGTATAGCTCTGGAAGTCTCCCTGTCCGATGGCCGTCGCGGTGAACTGCGGCCCCACCCGCACGAACGTCTGCGTGGTGAGTGTGCCCTCGCTCGTGGCGAGCGTCTTCTCCTCGCGGAGGAGTGCCAGTCCCGAGTTCACGAACCGTACGCCACGCACCTTGAGGGCCGCTTCGTTGGCGGCGAGGAGCAGCGCGACCTTCTCCTCGATTGGCACCTCGAGCGGATCGATCTGCACTGGCGTACGCCACGTGCCGACGACCGGCTTCGTCGGCGCCAGCTCGACGGGCCGCTTCTGGGCCCCACGAGCCGCACGGGCGATGCTCGCCGCCTCACGAGCCACACGCTTGACGGCCTCCGATGTCATCTCGTTGGTAGCCGCGAAGCCCCACGACCCATTCACCAGCGCGCGCACGCCGACACCGTACGATTCGGAGTCGCTCACGCCGGTGATCTGTCGCTCGCGCGTGCCGATGAACTGCTGTCGGTAGCGGCCGGCGCGTGCATCAGCGTACGAGGCGCCGGCATCCTTGGCTGCCTGGAGCGCCTCCATCAGGAGCTCGTTGGCGGCCGCGTCGCCGGGTGAGGGAACCACGCGTGGCGCCGCGGAGATGGGCTTGGCCAATCCGATCGCCGCCGCGGCCAGGCCGGCCGTCTTCAGGAATTCGCGTCGGGAGGAGGACATGAGATGGTCGTGGAGGAAGTCTGGGAGAAAGCGAGCGCGCGGTATCGTACAGATCTTAGAGAACGAACGGACAAGATGCTACACGCCGGGCGCGCGTCCGGGCGTTCACTCGTATCTGAGCGCCGCGATCGGATCGAGCATCGCCGCGCGACGTGCCGGCCACACGCCGAAGAGCACGCCGACGACCGCCGAGAAGAAGAACGCCAGCGCGATCGATTCGGGGGCGACCGCCGTGTTCCACCCCGCGTACTTGTTCAGCGCGAACGCCCCACCCGAGCCGACGAGGATGCCGACCACGCCGCCCAGCAGACAGAGCACGATAGCCTCGATGAGGAACTGCAGCAGCACGTTGGTGCGCGTGGCACCGAGTGCCTTGCGAACACCGATCTCCCGCGTGCGCTCGGTGACGGACACCAGCATGATGTTCATGATGCCGATGCCCCCGACGAGCAGGCTCACGGTGGCGATTCCGGCCAGCAGCAGCCCGAACACCTGCGTCGTTTCGGCGAACGTGTTGAGGAAGTCGGCCTGGTTGCGTATCTGGAAGTCGTCGGGCGCGCCGGGCCGCAGCTTGTGCTGGCGGCGCAGGACGCGCTGAATCTCGACCATCGCCTGGGGGATCTGCGCCTCGCTGGGCGCCAGCACGCTGATGGCGCGGATTCGATCGCTGCCGAACACCCGGAAGCGCGCCGTCGTGATCGGGATGAGGATCTGATCGTCGGGGTTGTTCCAGCTCTGGGCCTGTCCCTTGGACTTCAGGACGCCGATCACCTCGAACTGGATGCCGCGAATGCGAAGCGGCTCGCCGATGATCGCCTCGGGGGTCTCGAGTCCGAGATTCTGCAGCACGGCCGGCCCCACGACGGCCACGCGCCGCGCGGCGGCATCCTCACCGGGCGTGAACATCCGGCCCGCCTCCAGCTCGAACTTTCGCACCGTGAGGTAGTTGGCGCTGGTGCCGACGACCTGCGTGTTGGAGTTCTTGTCGAGGTACTGGATCTGGAACTGCCGCTGCATCTCGGGCTGCACCGCGGCGATGAGCGTCGAGCCTTCCTCCAGCACCTTGGCATCCTTCATCGTCAGGCGGGCGCGGTCGTCGAACGAGATGAGGCCGCCGACGCCGCGCTGCTGTCCGGGTATGACGGTGAGCAGCGTCGTGCCGAGCGCGGCGATGCGCTCCTCGACCGCTCGCCGCGCGCCGTTCCCCAGCGCGACCATGGCGATGACCGCGGCGACGCCGATGACGATGCCCAGCATCGTCAGGAACGAGCGCAGCTTGTTCGCTCGGAGCGCGCCCAGCGCAACGCTGAGGATCTCGCCGAAGAGCATGTGCGGTCAGCGCTGACGGGGCGCGGCCGTTCCTCCCGTGCCGCCGGTCTGCTGGCGCTGCATCCCCGGTACCCCGGTCCCGGCCATGCCGCGAATGCGCTCGAGCTGCTGCTGACGCTGCTGCTGCAGCGCGGCCGCGGCGAGCAGCGCCACCCGCTCTCCTTCCTTCAGCCCGGACA
>DATFFQ010000102.1:0-37922 GCA_035249955.1 Gemmatimonadaceae bacterium | reverse complement strand
GAGGCGCAGAGGCGCAGAGGGCACTGAGGATTCACAGAGGGCTCGTGGACAGGCCGAGCGCCTCGCGCCACGAGCCGTGGCTAACCACGGAGACACACCTATAAAGCGTTGAGCGTCAAGTGGGCGTAGCCCACCCCCCGGCGCGCCCGCGGTAGCGGGCACGCCGGTCCTGGGGTTGCGGGTTCGTCCAAGATCCCACGCACGACGTGCCAGGTCACCGTTCTCGACCGATCTTAGGCGAGACACCACGCGTGTCTCACGCACCTATGCGAGTTGCTTCGGCCGGCTCGCGCGACTGCTGCTGGCGAAGACTCATGATCTCCTATGCGAAACGGGGGGCTCAATCAGAGATTAGGCCGTCTGCGCGGCATGTGTCTCGTGGAGCTCTCCCCTCGGTGAAGGCAGTGGTCCATTCTGCCAGCGGATATGGCGGCTCAGCATGGCGTGCACGATGCGCGCGAGCTTCCGCGCCGTTGCGATGCGCGCGACCGGCCAGCCGACGCGCTTCTTCTGGGCCGTGTAGTACTGCGCGAGCGCGCTCGCCGGCGCGTGCCGCACGTGAGCGACGACCGCGCGCACGAAGGCGCCCCGGAGCCAGCGATTCGCCCCGGCCGGAATCGGCCCATGCCGGATCCCGCGCTCGCCCGACTGCGCCGTCCGCGGCGCCAGCCCCGCGTAGCTCGCCAGATGCGCGGGCGTCCGGAAGCGCGCGATGGGCAAGAGCTCGGCGCAGAGCAGGAGCGCGCGGTGCGCGCCAATGCCGGGAATCGTCATGAGCAGCGCCGCCTCGGGAATCGGTGCCGCCACCTGGGTGATCCGGCGATCGAGGGCGCGGATCAGCTGACTGAGCCCGCGGAGGAGCCGCAGGTGCGAGCGCACGAGGGCGCGCTGCTCCACGCTCAGCGCCGGCCACGCGCGCTCCCGCACCCAGCGGCGCCCGGCCCGTGTCAGGAGCTGCCCCCGCTTGAGCGCGAGCCCGCACGCATGCAGCTGCGCATGGAGGCGATTCGCAGCCGCGGTGCGCGCGCGCACGAGGGCCGCCCGATGGCGAATGAGCGTCGCCCACTCGCGCTGCGCCGCGGGCGTCGCGTAGACGCGCGGGATGAGTCCCGCGAGGCGCATCCGGGCCAGGAGCTCGGCATCGATCGCATCCGCCTTGTAGCTCGCCTCGGCGATCGCCCGGAGCTTCCGCGCGTGGGCCAGCACGAAGGTGATCCCCGCGGACGTGAGCACTTCATGGAGCCAGGGCCACGACGGACTGGTCTCGACCACCGCCTCGAGCGGGCGAAAGGGCGCGAGCACGGTGAGCAGCCGCGCCGGCGCGCCCAGCGCGACGCGGGTCGGCGCCAGCACGCGCTCGCCCTGGCTGTTCACCACCACCACGACGACGTACCTTGTGTGTGCATCAATCCCCGCGACAAACACGTTGGCCTCCTTGTTGGCGGCGCGCGTGAGTGGGTCTTGGACACTCCACTCTACCGCCCACCCGCAGGCGAGGCCAACGCTTTATAGGATCAGAGAGCACAGAGGATTCACAGAGGGATTCGGATCGGGGCGAGTCCACCCCGCCACGAGCAGTTGTTTACCACAGAGGCGCTGAGACACAGAGGCACCACAGTGGAGAGCTCCTCTCCTCCTCGGGTTCCTCTGTGTCTTTGTGTCTCCGTGGTTCAAGCTGCTCGTGGCGCGACGGAGCTCCGTGCGACGCAGGACCCTCTGTGAATCCTCTGTGTCCTCCGTGCCTCTGTGGTTAGCCACGCAGGGGCTCGTGGCGCGACACGGCGCACCCCACTAGGCCGCGAAGGCGAGACTCACGGCGCGCCTCGCATTTCGCTTCAGCGCGCGATGGACCACGCGGGCGTAGGTGAGGAAATTGAGACCCGCGAGCGGGTACCGGATGAAGAACTCATGGGGAAGCATGTCCCCCTTCATTCGATTGCACGGTGCACAGGCGACGACGAGGTTCCCGGGATCGGTCGACCCGCCGTGCGAGCGCGGGTAGACGTGATCGATCGTCGCCAGGTGCATGTCCAGACACGAGCCGCAGTACACGCAGCGGCGGCAGCAATCGCGCATCGTCGCGCGCTTGATCGCTCGCTTCTGCTCGAGTCCGTGATGGGTCCGCGTGCGGCGGGTGAGGCCGCGCGGAGAACGGGGAAGAGTGACTCGGTGAAGGCTATGTCGAGACATTGCACCTCGCCAAGAAATGGCAACGCCCGGTAGCGGGACCAATCCCGCTCCGGGCGTTGCTCGATGAATGAGCGCTGGGCGACCTGCGCGCATCGTCTTCGAGTTCTGGCTTGCCGTCGGACCGTGGGTTCGTCCATGTGCCCCTTGTTGACGTGACGCTGCAAGCGCGCCGTGCGTCACACCAATGCACCCGGTGTGCCAGTCGCGCAAGTCTCCTCAGGGCCTGCGCATAGCTTCGCGGACAACCACCGAACCCTCGTTGCACGTGCGCCAACCCTCCTGCGCGGCTGCCACAGCCCGCTCCGGATAGACGAATGGCTGCGCCCTCCCAAGCCCGCATCTCCGCCGAGCAGGCGGCCTTCGCCGCCGCCGGCACGCCGTGGCTGTCGGACGAGCTCGTACGCCGATCAGTCGTGACCGTTGCCGCACTCGCGATCCCGATCGGCCTCGGCATGCAGCAATACATGTCGCCATTTCCGTGGCTCGGCGCGGTGCTCATGGTCGTGGTCGCCGCGGCCACGCGGGTGTTCGGCATTCCCCTCCCCGGGAAGGGGTTCACGAGCTTCGCCGTCGGCGCCGGCATCGGGGCCATCCTCACACTGGGCTGGGCCGCGGGCGCGCTCGCCTGCGCCATCGGGCTCCTGGTGGGCGACGCCGCGATCCGCCGCATCCCGCTCCGGAACTCGATCGGCAACGCGGGCCACCTCGCGACAGCGTGTGTGCTGAGCGGGCTGGCGTACGTGACGGTCGGCGGCGAGTTCGGCGAGCGTGTCTACGAGGCCGGTCACATCTGGCGGCTGGCGCTCCTCTGTGTGCTCTTCCACCTCACGGTGAACGCCACCTTCTACCTGCAGCTCAAGCTCTCGCCGGCGATCGCGTGGGTCGACCCCAAGCTCACGGCGCGGTGGGAAGGGACGGTCGCCGTGCTGTCGACGACGCTCGCCCTCGTGGGCGTGCGGGCAGCCTATTCCACGTGGACGGCCGCCGAGTACGTGGCGATCGGGGTCCTGTTCTTCGCCCTGGCGGGATTCTTCTACTGGCTGGTGCGCCGGGCAGCGAATGGCGAGAGCATGCAGCTGGTGCACCGCCTGACGAGCGTGATCAGTGCGCGCACCGAGCTCTCGCGCGCTCTGACCGAGGTCCAGCAGCTCACGCGCTCGCTGGTGCCGTGGGAGCACATGGGGATCGCGACCTACGACGCGTCAACACGGGAGTTCGTGATCATCACCGACACCGATCCGTCGGTCATGCCGGGTGACCGCCTGTCGACCAGGGCCGCGCTTCCCGCCCTGGCCCTGCACCACGGCCGCGCGTGCTCCGATCTGGAGCTCCCATCGGAGCAGCGCTTCGATCTCATCGATGGTGGCTCCGAGATCGTCGTGCCACTTCGCCATGGCGAGCGTCTGGTGGGGCTGTGGAGTGTGCGGCATTCGCGGTCGGCGATGTATCGGGCGCACGACGCGTCGCTCCTCCACCAGGTAGGGCCGCAGCTCGCGCTTTCGCTGTCGCTCGACTCGCTGGTTCAGCCGGTGCTGAACACCTCGGAAGACATGACCCAGCACGTCGAGGCGATCACGGCGACCACACAGGAGCTGCACGCAACGTCGGAGGAGAGCACGCTGAACGCGCAGCGGCTCGCGTCCGCCGTGCGCTCGCTGGCCGGCACGCTGTCGAAGGGAGCCGAGGAGGCGCGCCAGGCGCACGCCGTCGCCACGATCACCGTGGAAGAGGGGCGTGCGACGCACCATAGTGGACAGCAGATGGTGCGCGACGCGCGGAAGGTGCGCGAGGCGACGGGCCGCGCGATGACGCAGCTCACCAGCGCCGCCGAGATCGTGCAGGAGGGCGCCTCCGAGATCTCGCGCATGCAGGACATCTCGGGCGTGGTACAGAAGTTCGGGCAGACGATCACGTCGCTGGCTGACCAGACCGGACTTCTCGCCCTCAACGCCGCCGTCGAAGCGGCGCGGGCTGGCAAGCACGGACGTGGATTCGCCGTCGTGGCGCAGGAGATCCGTGTGCTCGCCGACCGCAGCGCGACCGAAGCGGAAGGAATGGACCGCGCGGTCCGCGACATCCGCTCCACGCTCGAGCGCGCGGTGGGGCTCATGGAGCGCACCCGCAGCGAGGTGCTGGGCGTCGCGGAATCCAGCCGTGACTGGGTGCACGAGCTCGACCGCATCGTGAAGGTCGCCGAGGAAGTGGCGGGCGCCGGCCATCGCATCGTCGAGGCGGCGCGCCAGAACGCGCACCGTTCAGAGACGATGTCGGCGGCGCTCACCACGGCCCAGCAGGCGGCCACACGCGCCGTGGCCGAGACCGAGAGCGTCGCCGACGCGACGACGGCTCAGGAACGGGCGATCGAGTCGCTCAACAACGCCGCGACGCAGTTGAGCGACCTCGCGCACCGGCTGGCGGGGGCGGTGGCGGCGGTGCGCGCCAGTTAGACGCCCAGTTAGACGCAATGAGGCCGGTGAGAGAGTGGAGTGAGTGACCAGGACCAGGGTGAAGAGCATGAAGTGCGTGATGGACCCATCACTCCAACCTCATACTCCTCACCCTAGCTCTTGTCACTCACTCCACTCTTGTCACTCACTCCACTCTCGTCACCCGCTCACTGACCCTACCCCACGACCGCTCTCATTGGAACCGCCGGTGTGCGACTGCGCAGCGGATCCTGCAGGGCGGAGATGATGCGCGCGGCGATCGCGTCGAGCTGCGTGCGATCGGGCATCTGCGAGCCGGGGAATGGAAGGGGGACGTCGAAGCCGTCGCCCTGTGTGCGCGGGATGAGATGGATGTGGAAGTGGTACACATCCTGGCCGGCCGCGGCGCCGCTCGAGACGATCAGGTTCATCCCCTCGGCACCCGACACGCGGCGGATCACCGGGCCGAGCTTCATCGCCACGTCGAACAGATGGCTCCCCACCTCGTTGGGCAGATCGAGGAAGGACTCGTAGTGTTGCCGCGGCACCACGAGAGTGTGGCCGTGGTGCACGGGCTGGATGTCCATGAACGCGAGCGCGAGGGCGTCCTCGTAGCATACCGATACCTCGGCCGCTCCATGGATAATGTCGCAGAAGATGCAGTGACTCGGCGGCGCGCCCATGTCTCGCTCCATTGGTGAGAACCTGCTTCGATCTGCATGGGAAGTGCCAGGGGCCGACGCGGTGTCCTCGGTCCGATGGGCGGCCCGGTTCTGTGACCCGCGGCAACGGACTATCTTTCGGAGTCGACGCGGACTTCACCCTGGAGAGTCATGGCCACCCAGACCCGAGCCGAGCGTAAGGGCACGGCCGAGCTGAGTCGAGAGCAGCTCGTCGCCGCCTACCGCACCATGTACATGTCGCGGAGGCTGGACGACAAGGAGATCCAGCTCAAGCGACAGAACAAGATCTTCTTCCAGATCTCGGGAGCGGGGCACGAAGCGGTGCTCACCGCCGCGGGGATGGCACTCAAGCCGTCGTACGACTGGTTCTTCCCGTACTACCGCGACCGCGCGCTGTGCCTGCAGCTCGGCATGACGCCGAGCGAGATGCTCTACGAGGCAACGGGCGCGGCGCTCGATCCGAACTCGGGCGGCCGCCAGATGCCCTCGCACTGGGGACACAAGGCGCTCAACATCGTCTCGTCTTCCTCGCCCACGGGCACGCAGTTCCTTCAGGCCGTCGGCACGGCCGAGGGCGCGCTCCGGGCGAAGCTCTTGAACATCACCGACGGCTTCCGGGACGACGAAGTCGTCTACGTGTCGACCGGCGACGGCACGACCAGCGAGGGCGAGTTCTGGGAATCACTCAACACCGCCTGCAACCTGCAGCTGCCGGTGGTCTATCTGGTGGAGGACAACGGCTATGCGATCTCCGTCCCGGTGGAGGTGAACACCGCCGGCGGATCGATCTCCAAGCTGGTGTCGTCGTTCCCCGGTCTCCTGGTGCAGGAAGTAGATGGCTGCGACCTCATCGCCAGCTACGCCGCGATGCGGAAGGCCGTCACGCACGCGCGCAATCGGAAGGGACCGGCGCTCGTCCACGCGCGGGTCATCCGCCCGTACTCGCATTCGCTCTCGGATGACGAGACGATGTATCGCCCGCCGGTAGAGCGCGACGCCGACGCGGCGCGCGATCCCCTGGTCACCTTCCCCAAGTGGCTGCTCGCCGAGGGACACGCGACCGAGAGCGAGATCGAGAAGATCCGGGAGGAGGTGGACGCCGAGATCCTCACCGCCACCGACGACGCGCTGGCGCAGCCGCAGCCTGGCGAGGACACCGTGTACTTCGCCGTATACTCTCCCGACGTCGACCCCACGAGCGAGCACTTCGACACCGAGGACGATCCGCAGTTCAGCGGCGAGCCGACGACGATGGTGGACCTGCTGAACGCCTGCATGAAGGACGAGATGCGGCACGATCCGAAGATGCTGATCTTCGGCGAGGACGTGGCCGACGTATCCCGCGAGCAGTACATGGGGCAGGTCAAGGGCAAGGGCGGCGTCTTCAAGGTGACGTGGGGGCTGCAGAAGGAATTCGGCAGCTCGCGCGTGTACAACTCCCCGCTCGCCGAAGCCAACATCGTGGGTCGGGCGATCGGTCTCGCCGTGCGCGGCTTCAAGCCGGTGGTCGAGATCCAGTTCTTCGACTACATCTGGCCGGCGTACATGCAGCTCCGTAACGAGCTGGCAACGATGCGCTGGCGCTCCAACAACGCGTTCAGCGCGCCGGTCGTCGTCCGCACGACGTACGGCGGATACATCCGCGGTGCCATCTATCACTCGCAGACGGGCGCCTCGCTCTTCACGCACTGTCCCGGCCTGCGCGTGGTGTGCCCATCGACGGCACTCGATGCCAACGGGCTCCTGCGGACCGCGATCCGCTGCGACGACCCGGTGATCTTCCTCGAGCACAAGCATCTGTACCGGCAGACGTACAACAAGGGGAGATATCCGGGGCCGAGCTTCATGATCCCCTTCGGCAAGGCGAAGGTCGTGCGCCCCGGTAGCGACGTCACCATCGTCACCTACGGCGCGACGGTGCAGCGCGCGATCACCGCCGCCAACGCGATCGCCGAGGAGCGCGGCGCGTCGGTCGAGGTGATCGACCTGCGCTCGCTCTCTCCATGGGATCGCGATGCGGTGTTCGCCTCCGTACAAAAGACGAACCGGGTGATCGTGGCCTACGAGGACTCGCTCTCCTGGGGGTTCGGTGCCGAGATCGCGGCTGCGATTGCCGCCGAGTGCTTCGCCTGGCTCGATGCCCCGGTGATCCGGGTGGCATCCACCGACACCTTCGTCGGCTATGCGCCCCAGCTGGAGGATGCGATTCTGCCCCAGGTGGAGGACTTCAAGCGCGCCGTCGCGGAGAGTCTGGCCTTCTAGCGGCGGGTACCCGGCGCGCGTAGAATGGTTCGACACACCGCCGTCGGCGACAAGGAGGTATCATGACGCGGCCCGCTGCACGGGAGACGCCCGCTCGCAAGCCGTTCGTCGCGCCCGAGGTGCGCGAGCATCCTCGGATGACGGACCTGACGCAGGTCGTCGCGATCTCGGGACAGGTTCCCGACTAGGACAGAGTCCCGCGTGAAACTCCGCGCGGGACTCGCCGTTTCTCCCCCACATGTACCGCGCGATCGCGGCGCTCCTGCTGGGCGCCGCTCTCGCCTCGATGGTCCTCGAGGTCGCGGCGGCCGTCCTGCTGCACCTCGTGGCACCGGTGCCCGCGAGTGGATCGCCCCCCGCCGCCCCGCCCCCGCTGGCCGATGCGCCGGTGACCGGTGCGTCATCGGCGTACTATCGCGCCGTGCCCTGGGGCACGGTGCATTGGCGCGAGCTCAACGCTGTTCGGGTGCGGACCCGGTACGAGCCCTACGTGATGTGGCGACGCCCGGCGGTTCGAGGCGCCACGATCACCGTCGACTCGTTAGGCAATCGACGGACGCCTGGCGCCCAATGCGGTGAGGGTACGCTCCGCGTGTTCGTGTTCGGTGGCTCGACCACGTGGGGGTACGGCGTGCCCGATTCGGCCACGATACCGGCGTTCATGCAGCGCGAGCTGTCGGCGCGGCTCATACGACCGGTGTGCGTGGTGAACTACGGAGAGCTGGGCCATACATCCACCCAGTCGCTGCTCCAGCTCATGGCCCGGCTGCGCGACGGCGATGCTCCCGACATGGCCGTCTTCTACGACGGCGTCAACGACCTGTTCACGTCGGATCAATACGATCAGCCCGGGCTGCACGGCGACATGAACCTGTACGCGAGGCGGCTGGAGCACCGCCCCACGTGGTGGGAGTCACTCGCCCTCGCCCGCCTCGCCTTTCACGTCTTTGGTGTGGGTCACGCTCCGGTACGCGATCGATACCGGCACACACTTGGTGTGAGCCCGCCAGAGCTGGCCGAGCGAACAGCGCAGGTCTACCTGGCCAACATCGAGATGGCGCGCTCGCTGGCCAGTGCGTACGGTGTGGAGCTCTTCGCGTTCTGGCAGCCTAACCTGCTTGCCGCCGAGAAGCCGCTCACGCCCGAGGAACGCCTCATCCGGAGCGCGGGGAAGCCGGGCCGCCGGATGTCGCCGGCATTTGCTGCCGACGTGTACGAGCGCGTTCGCCGGGCCGCCGACTCGACCGAGCGGCTCTACTCCCTCGCGGGCCTGTTCGCCAACGAAACGCGGCTGCTCTACCTGGACTGGCAGCACCTCCTGCCCGAAGGGAACGAGCTCGTAGCGAGGAGAATCGTGCGCGAGCTGGAGCGTGGAATCAACCGGAACTGATGCGGTCAGTCAGCTGCCGCCCGCCAGTTTGACGTCGTCGATCTGGAACGAGAACGTGCCTGGCTCGGGACCGCCGCCCCACAGGATCGCCATCACGTCGCGGCCATCGATGCCTTCGAACGCCGAGAACGGGAAGACGTGCTCCTTCCATTCCGGGCCGGCGACGAACGTTCGAACGAGTGGCATCATCCCGCGGCTCTGCGCGAACACCATGATGCGATAGGTCTTCCCGTCACCCTTCGCCCGGAATCGAATCTCCTTCCTGGACGAGAGATCGACCGGGGTCATCGGCGCCGAGCCCGGATAGTAGATCGCCCCGGCCCACGCGTACGGGAGATCGCCGGCGATCGTGCCGGTGACACCTAACGAGCCCTTGCTCGCGCTCGCGCCGTCCGGGGTGATCGCGATTTTGCCGGTCGACTTTCCTCCCGCGATGGCGTCGGTGGAGACGTCCCAGCCGAGACCGAACGAGGCAGCGGGGGTGCTGCCCTCGAAGTCGCTCACGAGGTCGCTCTCTCCAAGCGCCGCCGGCGCCTGCAGAGAGGCGCGCTTCACCGACGCGAGCGCCGCCCGATACCCGTCGCGATCCACGGGCACCCCTACCTTCCACACGCGCACGATGTCGCGAGTACCGGCCACGTCACTGGTGGGGTCTCCCTCCACGAGCAGCAGATCGGCGCGCAGGCCAGGAGCGATGCGACCCCGGTCCGTGAGCGCGAAGGCCTTGGCGGGTACCGACGTCGCCGACGCGAGCGCCTGCAGCGGCGAGAGACCGGCTTTCACCAGCAGCTCGAGCTCGCGATGCAGGCTCGCCCCGTGCGCGGTGCCGGGATTGGGTGCGTCGGTGCCGGCAAGTATGGGAACGCCGGCCGCACGAAGCTCACGCACCGTCTGCTCCGCGTACTCGTAGCGGTTGCTGCCCCCCGGCCGCACCGGGAATCCACGACGAAGGCTGCCGGCCGCCGGCTCGGCGAGGTACGGTGCGACACCGGGATGGTCGGCGAGCGCGGCGCCGCCGCCACTGCCGGTCACGCTCTCGAGCACGGTCAAGGTCGGGATCACGAAGGCGCGCTTCCCGGCGACCAATGGCGCGAAGGCGGCGTCGGGCGCGCGATCGATGAACAGGTGCACGAGGCCATCGGCACCCGACTCGATCGCGTCCCGCGCCGCGCCGATGGTGCTGATGTGCACCACCGCCAGCTTGCCACGGCGGTGCGCCGCCTGGATCACGGCCGCCATCGTCGCCCTGCTAATGGTGGGGATGTTCCGCCCGTACGACTTGGCGTCGTCGTACACGATCTTGATGTAGTCGGAGCCCTCGGCAATGCGCGCGTCGACGAACGCCTGTGCCTCCTCCGGCGCGCTGATCGTGGGGATCGTCATGCCGTACTCCGTACCGTGGCCGCCGGGCGCGGTGACCAGCGTGCCCGCGGTACGCAGGTCCGCTTCGTCCAGTCGCCTTCCCGCCGCCTGGTCGGCCTTGATGGTGGAAGCCATCTGGACCTGAGTGAACATGTCGAGCTCGGTGGTCACGCCGAATACCAGCGCCGAGCGCAGCGCGTCGCCGAACGAGTGCGTGTGCGAGTCGATGAGACCTGGCAGGAGAGTCTTGCCGCGTCCGTCGACGATCTCCGCGCCGGCCGGAGCGCGCACGGTCCGTCCGACGGCGGCGATCTTCCCGTCGCGCACGAGCACGCTCGCGCGCTCAACGACGGCCTGGCCATCGAACAGACGCGCGTCACGGATGAGCGTCGGGCGCGACTGCGCGGCGGCGGCCGCGGTCCAGCCGGTGACCAGCAAGCCGGCAACCAGAGAGAACGTCCGAATTCGGTTCATGAGGAGCTCGTTGTGGAGTCGGTTGTCATGACGAGTCTGCGTTCACAGCCATCCCTTCTCGCGCGCGATGCGCGCGGCCTCGATGCGGTTCCCCGCGCCGAGCTTGCTGATGGCGTCGGAGAGGTAGTTGCGCACCGTTCCCTCGGTCAGCCCCAACATGCCGGCGATCTCGGCGCTGGTCTCACCGTCCGCCGCCATGCGCAGCACCTGCCGCTCTCGGTCGGTGAGTGGATCGGCCTCGGACCACGCTTCCACCGCCAGCTCCGGATCGATCACGCGCCCGCCGCGATGGACGCGGCGCACCGCGTTGGCCAGCGATGCGGCCGGTGCATCCTTGAGGAGATAGCCGGCCGCGCCCACCTCCAGGGCCTTCCGCAGATATCCAGCTCGCGCGAACGTGGTGAGAATGATGACGCGCGCCGGTGAGCGCTGCCGCTGCAGCTCGGCCGCCAGCTCGAGCCCCGTGACGATGGGCATCTCGATGTCCGTGATCACCACGTCGGGACGGTGCGCCCGCACGAGCTCGAGGGCTTCGCGCCCGTCGTGCGCTCGCGCCACGACCTCGATGTCTCCCTCGATCTCGAGCAGCGCGGCGAGGGCGCCCAGCACCATCCCCTGATCCTCGGCGATCAGGACGGTGATCATCGATCGCGCTCCTCGACCGGCACCGGCGACGCTCCCGCTTCGCTGGCGGCGCTCGCCGGAATCGTCACGGTCAGGCGCGTGCCGCCGCTCGAGGTGCGACTCACGCTACCACCGAGCGACTCGATCCGCTCGCGCATGCCGCGCAGGCCGGCGCCATCGGCGGCCGAGCCGCCGCCGCCGTTGTCGACCACCTCCAGTCGACAGGCGCCGTTGGTTTGGGCGATCGACAGGGATACCGACGTGGCGTTGGCATGGCGCAGCACGTTGGTCACCCCCTCACGCAGCGCGAGCGCGAGCGCGCTCTCGCGGATCGGCGCCAGCCGCACCGGCGTGACGTCCGTGGCGACCTCGATCCCGGCGGTGCGCAGCGCGTCATGGGCGCTGGTCAGCTCGGCGCGCAGGCTTCGGGCGCGGTAGCCGTGCACCGCGCCGCGAACCTGCGCGAGCGCCTCGCGGGAAATGCGCTCCACCTCCCGGATCTCCGTCGCGGCGCGCAACGGGTCGCGCCCAGCCAGCTTCGAGGCGAGCTCCGCCTTCAAGATGATTACGGAGAGCGTGTGACCCAACACATCGTGCAGATCGCGGGCGATGCGCTCGCGCTCGGCGACGGCGGCCAGCCGCTCGATCTCGTCGTGCGCGAGTCGGAGGCGCGCGTTCGCATCGCTCACCTGCGCGAAGTGGACGTTGACACCACCGATGAGCGCGGAGAAGACGAGCGCCGGCAGCCAGACCGCGATCGGATAATCGAGCAGCCACGCCTGGATGCCTAGAATGCCTAGGTATCCAGCGAGGAGCTTGAATGCCGTGCGTGGCGGGCCGGCGCGACCGAGGAAGGCGGCGGCGTAAATGAAATAGCAGGAGCTGCCCCACGTGATCGCGACGCCGATCGTACCGAGGAGGTGGATGCCACCGACGATGGCGAGCACTCGCGGACCGCGAATCCAGTAGCCGGCGAAGTAGAGCGCCAGGAACGCGACGATCCCGACCACGCTGGCGACCCAATCCAGCACCGAGGCCCGGGCGAAGACGAGGTAGAGCGGGATGATCGCGAGGTAGATGAGCCACGCGTACGGCGTCCACCCCAGCTCGTTGCTACGCGGCAGCAATCTCACGTCGGCGCTCTCCCTGCGGCACGGAAAGACGGCCGCCCACTGCGGTCACTCTCGACCCCGACGCCATCACACGGGAAGATAGACGAGATTCACTCTCGCCGGCGCCGAGCTCGGTCCGGCCATGTATCGGAGCGGCGGTCGCCATGGCGCGGAAGCGACCGGCGTGCGTCTCGGCCACGATGCGCGTGGGCGCGCGGCGCGACAATTGTGGAACGTCAGCCGGTGGGGCTGACAGATGTCATGTGCGGGTGGCGCGCTACTGCTTCCTCGCCGCGGCCTCCGTGGGGTAGGCGACGTCCGGCGGCGGATCGCCGTGCGGCCAGTCCTTCTCCTTGCCCGGGAGATCGGGACGACTGTGCGAGTTCACGTAGGCGGCGACGTCGAACGCCTGCTGGTCGGTGAGCGAGCCAGGCCGATCGAAGGGCATGGCCTGCTTGATGAACGCCGCCGCCGTGCGCAGGCGGGCCATGCCGGCACCGATGTTGTACGACTGCGGGCCCCACACCGGCGGCGCGGCCACCGTTCCCTCACCGTTCGCTCCGTGACACACGACACAGTTCGCCGCGTACACCTGCGCGCCGCGCGCGCTGTCGCCCTCCAGCGGCTGGAGGCGCGGGATCCCCTGCCCCTGCACGCGTGCGCCCACCGGCACCCCGTACGACAGGAAGGACATGTATGCGATCATGTCGATCATGTCGCGTCCGTCGCGCGGTAACGGGCGGCCGTTCATGCTCCGCTCGAAGCAGTCGTTGATGCGATCTTCCATCTCGATCACCTTGCCGCTGCGACTGCGATACTGGGGGAATTGCGCGTACACGCCGACGAACGGCATCGCGTTCTCCTTGAGGCCGTCGCTCATGTGACAGCTCGTGCAGCGGAGCGCGTTCCCGACGTACCGGGGAAGGGAGTCCTTGGTGGCGATCATGAGCGCCCGCCCTCGCCGCACCGAGCGCAGGAACGCGGTGTCGGTGATCTCCGACTCGTCGGGCACCCGGAAGGCGGCCGTTCGCGACGGCAGGCCCTTGGCGTCCGCCTGCGCCGCCGACGCCGCGCTCGCTGTTTCGGCGGCGATGTCTCTCCGCTGCTGCACTTCGCACGCGCTTCCCGCCATCATGGCAATGGCCCCGATGCACGCCAATCGGCGACCCGATGCGATCTTCACCCGCGCACCTCCCGCAGTTTCGTGTTCGCCTTAACCTGCGCCCGGGTGCGCCCGGAGGTCAACGCCTCCGTCGCTCCCTGCGGATGCAGCCTGATTCCACAACGAGCCTTCAGGCGGGTATCCAGAACCAAGGGTCACAGGCATCCAGGTCACAGGCATCCAGGTCACAGTGTGACAGGCATCCAGAACGAAGGGTTACACGGATGAACGCGGACGGAGCGGATGAAAGAGCCATTGCTTGTGGGTGTGGCGCACGGCGCCTCGCTGCCGCGACCCCAGCACATTGCCCTTTTTGTCCGCTTCCTCCGCGTTCATCCGTGTAACAATGCGTTCTGGATGGTCGTGACCGTGCGTGCTGGCTGCTCGTGAACGCGCGTTCTGGTTGCCCGTGGCCGCGCGTTCTGGATGCCAGCCCGATGACTCGTTGCGCGATGGACGCACGAGAGGCAGCTTCACCGCGCGATGCGTGATACAGGTGCGGCGGTTCCTTACCCCCAATACGATCTCGCCGCGTGGCGGCGGCGGATTCCGCTCCTCCGCACCATGATCCCGATGAACAACTGCTCGCAGGGCCCCCTCACCGATGCCACGCGCGCGGCGGCGGAGGCATTTCTCGGCTCGTGGGACCGGATGGGCATGGACTGGGACGCGTGGGTTGGCGAGGTGGAGGAGGCACGGCGCGCGTTCGCGGCGCTGGTCGGTGCCTCGCACGATGAGATCGCCGTCTGCAGCTCCGTCTCCCAGGCGACGAGCATCATCGCCAGCGCGCTCGACTGGAGCGGCGACCGGAACGTCGTCGTTCCCACTGAGGCGGAGTTCCCCACCGTAGGTCACGTGTGGCTGGCGCAGGAGCGGCGCGGGGCGCGTGTTGTGTGGGTGCCGGCCCACGATGGCGTTGTCAGGCTCGAGGATTTCGATCGAGTCATGGACCAGCGTACCCTCCTCGTCTCGGCCTGCCACGGGTGCTACGAGAGCGGCTTCAAGCAGGACGTCGCGGCGATCGCTCGCAAAGCGCACGACGCCGGAGCGCTCGTCTTCATCGACGCCTACCAGACGCTCGGTACGTGTCCCGTCGACGTGAAGGCGATGGACGCCGACTTCCTGGTCGGCGGCACGCTCAAGTATCTGATGGGCACGGCCGGCATCGCGTTCCTCTACGTGCGAAGCGAGCTGATCGAGCGGCTGCGGCCTACGGTCACGGGGTGGTTCGGCCGGCGAGAGCCGTTCGCCTTTCGCGCGAAGGAGCTGGACTGGGCGGCGACGGCGCGCCGCTTCGACGGCGGCACGCCTCCGGTCGTCAATGCGTACATCGCGCGCGCGGGGATAGGCATGATCGCCGAGGTGGGCGTCGAGCGGATCGCCTCCTGGACGGAGGAGCTGTCACGGCGACTCATCGACGGCGGACAAGACCGCGGGCTCGAGCTGTACGGCACGAGCGACGCCCGGAGCAAGACACCCACGACCGCCTTTCGCTGCCCAGGCGACTCGCACGCCGCCGAGCTCGCGATGCGCGAGCGCGGTGTGCTTCCGTCGGCCCGGGGAGGCGTGATCCGTCTCGCTCCACACTTCTATTCGACGCTCGACGACGTCGACACTGCGCTCGACCTGCTGGCTGACGTGCTGGCCGGCTCCGGATGACCGAGCTGTCGCGGCGACGCGGGCCGGCGAACGGCTCGGACAGCGGTCCTCGCGAGGTCGGCGCGCCGGAGCCGGCGCGCCAGAGCTTCGCCTCGCGGTTCGGCATCGCGATGACCATGCTCGGCGTCGCGGTCGGGCTCGGCAACATCTGGCGCTTTCCGTACATGGTCGGGCGGTACGGTGGAGCCGCATTCGTCGTGTTCTACGTGCTGGTGGTGATCGCGATCGGCATCCCCGGACTGATGGCGGAGTGGGTGCTGGGACGGCATACGCAGCGCGGGACGGTCGGTGCGTTCGAGCGGGGAGGTCTCCCGTTCGGCCGAGCCATCGGGTGGTTCTTCTTTGCGGTCGTGTGCAGCGCCGTCGGGTACTACACGAACGTCATCGGGTGGGTGCTCTTTCACGGCGTGGCCGAGCTCGCCGGAGCGCTCGGCCTGCCGTTGCAGGCGGCCGCCGTGCTGCCACCGGACGATGGGTTCTCGCTCCGGTCGTTCGCGCTCCAGGTGGTCTGTACCGCGATCGTGATGGCGAGCTGCGCCGTCGTGCTGCTCAAGGGACTCCGTGCCGGGATCGAGCGCACGAGCACGGTGCTCATGCCGGCGCTGTTCGTCGTCCTGCTGCTGTTCATCGCCAGGTCGCTCACCCTTCCCGGCGGGCTGGCCGGCGCGGAGTGGTACCTGCTGAAGTTCGAGCCCGCCGATCTGACCCCGCGGGTGATGGTGGCGGCGATGGGTCAGGCGATCTTCTCGCTCTCGTTAGGCGGGACGTTCATGGTCGTGTACGGGTCCTACCTGGGCGCGCACGACGACCTGCGACGGACTTCGATCGCCACGGCGTTCGGCGACACGGCCTCCGGGCTCCTGGCGGGTCTGGCCATCATCCCGGCCGTGTTGGCCCTGGGTCTGGAGCCGGGCAGCGGACCGGCATTGCTCTTCTCGACCCTTCCGCACGTGTTCGCCGAGATACCGGCCGGTCGAGCGGTGGGCATCCTGTTCTTCGCCGGCCTCTTCGGCGCCGGCTATCTCTCGGCGGTGGCGGCATTCGAGGTGCTCGTGGCGGGGGTGACGGACAACACGCGCGTCTCGCGCCGCCGTGCCGTCTGGATGGTGTCGGGGGTCGCGTTCGTGCTCGCTCTGCCGCCGATGATCAACATGCGCATCTTCCTGCCCTGGGACCTCACCTTCGGCTCGGGGATGCAGACGCTGGGGGCGCTGCTGGCGGTGCTCACCGTGGGTTGGGCCATGCGGCGTTCCGCCGCCCTTCGCGAGCTCGCCTCGGGTGAGCCGACGGCGTCGACGCGCATACTGTACTACTGGATCCGCTTCGCGGTGCCCGCGGCGATCCTCGCCGTGGGAGCGTGGTGGACGTTGACGGAGCTCCTCGGGATCGTGGGGGGTGTGTAGCGCACGGAGAGTCGGTGATGCGGGTGACGAGAGTGGGGTGACGGTAATACGAGTGATGAGAGTGGAGTGAGTGATAACGACCAAGGTGAGGGGCATGAGGTCTGGTGATGAACCCATCACACATTTCATGCTCTTCACCCTGGCCCTGGTCACTCACTCCACTCACATTACGCGCATCACGGACTTTCCAGGCGTGCCGCACTGCCGACGCGCCGGCCGCTATCCGCTTCGCGCAAAATGCCTGTCTCCATCGACAGCTCACGTCTCATCTACGACGCGCTCAAGGGGTGCGGCGTGCGGCTCATCTCCGCGCTGCCGGAGACGTGGCTCGTTCACCTCATTCGCATGGCTGAGGACGACCCCGAGGTCACGCTGGTGCGGTTGGCCAAGGAGGAGGAGGGCGTCGGCATTTCGGCGGGAGCGCATTTCGCCGGCGTGAAGTCGGCGATGCTGATGCAGAATCACGGATTCCTGGCGGCCATCAACGGCATCGTATCGTGTGCGCAGCTCTATCGCATCCCGCTGCTCATGCTGATTAGCCATCGCGGCGAGTTCGGTGAGCGCGATCCCTGGCAAACCGAGGGTGGCGGCGTGACCGAGCACGTGCTTCAGGCGTTGCGCATCCCGTTCGCCTACCTCGACGCGCCGAGCCACGTGCCGCATCGCATCCGCAAGGCGCAGACGTTGGCCCACTCGGCGAGCCGGCCGGTAGCCCTCCTGCTCTGTCGCGACCTGATGTGGGAGGAGACGTGAAGCGCGTCGAGGCGATCAGGGCCATTCATCCACTCCTCGAGCAGCGCGTGCTGGTGACGATCATGGGCGCCGTCGCGGCGGAGGTGCAGTCGGTCGGGCACCGCCCGAACTTCTTCTACCTCCAGCACGCGATGGGGCTCGCATCTTCCGTCGGCCTCGGCATTGCCCTCAGTCGGCCGGAGTTGCAGGTGATCGTGTTCGACGGCGATGGGTCGATCCTGATGAACCTGGGCGGGCTCACGACGCTGGCGCGCTATCGGCCGCGGAATCTCGTGCACGTGGTCTTCGACAACGAGAGTCTCCTTTCGGTAGGCGGCTTCCCCACCGCGACGTCGACTGGCAGCGACATCGCCGCGATCGCCGCCGCCGCGGGCGTCCCGCGGACCGCGACGGTACGGACGCTCGATGAGTTCACCGCCGCCTTCACCGAGGCCGTGTCGGCCAACGATCTCACCACGCTCGTCGCCAAGGTGGAAGCGGTGGGGCCGAGTGGATACGTGACGGAGCTGACGCTGCTCGAGAACCGCTTCGAGTTTCACAAAGCGCTCCGAACCTGGGAACGCTGACGAGGGAATTGCGGGTACCCATTACCGGCTACGCACAAACGCCATGTCCATTCTCCTCGACCTCATCGCGCAGCTCGATGCTGGACGACTCCGCGTCGTGGATCTCACGCAGCCGCTGGGACCGGACACACCGGTCATCGGACTGCCACAGATATTCGCCTCGTCGCCCGGGGTGACGATGGAAGTCATCTCGCGGTACGACGAGCGCGGGCCGGCGTGGTACTGGAACACGATCGCGCTCGGCGAGCATACCGGCACGCACTTCGATGCGCCCGTCCACTGGATCACGGGGAAGGACCTGCCCGACAACGCCTGCGATACGATTCCCGTGCGCCGCTTCATCGGACCGGCATGCGTGATCGACGTAACGCGTGAGGTGGCCGCCAACCCCGACTTCCTGCTCGAGCCCTCCCACGTCGAGGCGTGGGAGCGGGCACATGGCCGTATTCCCGCCGGTGCGTGGGTACTCCTGCGCACCGGGTGGAGCAACCGCCACAGCGCCGGCGAGTTTCTCAACGTGGCCGAGGATGGCCCGCACTCGCCCGGATTTCACCAATCCACGTCGCTGCTGCTGGCGAAGGAGCGCGACGTGGTAGGAGTGGGCGTGGAGACCGTCGGCACCGACGCCGGCCAGGCCGGTCGCTTCGACCCGCCCTTCCCCAACCATGGCATCATGCACGGCGCCGGCAAGTTCGGTCTGGCGAGCCTTTGCAACCTCGATCAGCTTCCGCCCACGGGCGCGATCGTGATCGCGGCGCCACTCAAGCTGGTGAATGGCAGCGGGAGCCCACTCCGTGTGCTCGCCATCATACCGTCGTAATGCGGGAGCGCAGCATGAGCGATGACTCGATGGACCTCGCCGAGTACGTCGAGCGCGGTGATGGAATCTCGGTGATCCGCAGCGGCGACAATTGCCGCCGCTGGAACAACATCCAGTACAAGGTGGGCATGTCGTCGCGGAACGTTGGCTCGCGCCATCTCTCCATGAACGTGGCCACGATTCCGCCGGGCGGAGTCGCCCATGCCCACATTCACGTCGGATTCGAGGTCATGCTGTACATCCTCGAGGGACAGGTGCGACACGAGTACGGTCCCGGGCTCAGGATGTCGGTGGAGAACGGCGCCGGTGACTTCATCTACATCGAGCCCGGCGTGCCGCACGAAGTGTTCAACATGAGCGACACGGAGCCCGTCGTCGCCGTGGTCGCGCGGTCCGATGCCGACGAATGGGAACGCATCATCCCCTACGACCGCGACAGCCAGCGTTGATGGAAATTCACAGCGTCGAGTCGTTCCTGACCTACCTGGAGAGCATCCGCGGGCGTACGCTGCGGGTGGTGACCTGCATTCCGCCGGACCGCATCGAGTGGACGCACCGCAAGGGAGCGTGGACGTTCGGCGACCTGATCCGTCACCTCGCCGCGACGGAGCGCTGGATGTTCGCCGAGAATGCGCGAGGACGTCCGAGCCGGTATCCTGGGCATGGGCCGGAGCTGGCCAATGGCTACGACGCGGTGATGATGTATCTGACGCGGATGCACGCCGAGTCGCTGGAGATCTTCAGCGTGCTCACCCCCGAAGATCTGGAGCGGCGCTGCGTGACACCCGGTGGGGCCGCCATCAAGGTGTGGAAATGGCTGCGGTCGATGATCGAGCACGAGGTGCATCATCGAGGACAGATCTACCTCATGCTCGGCGTCCTCGGCGTTCCGACGCCGCCGCTCTACGGGCTCACTTCGGAGCAGGTCAAGGAGCGATCAGTGGGGGAGCGCGCGTAGCGGGCACGGCATACCTGTTGCCCGACGTGGTCGATGCATGTCACGGAGGGACTCATGGATCTGTTGACCTGGCTGATCGTGGGACTCATCGCCGGAGTGCTGGCCTCGATACTGGTTGGCGGGACGGGCTATGGCCTGATCGGCGACATCGTCATCGGCATAGTCGGAGCCTTCGTCGGAGGGTGGCTGTTCGATCAGCTCGGTGTCAGCTCACCCTTCGGTGGCCTTGCCGGCACCATCTTCGTCGCGTTCGTCGGCGCCGTGGTGCTGCTCATCGTGCTCCGCTTGCTGCGAGGAACGCGACGCACGTTCTAATTACCAGTGATTACCAGTGATTACCAGTGATCCTGCATGCTGTAACTAGACGTAAGGTTGTAAGCAGTCCTCCTTGCGACCTTACCTCCCCTTACAGCAGGCACGATTACTGGTAATCACTGGTAATTAAACAACTCCCCCGACTCCACACTCGCTCAATCTCACCCCTCCTGTCCGCTCAGCCCGTAGCATCCGGCGCCATCGGGACCTCGCGTTCTCGACTTCTCTCCGTGCTCGGCGTTGGCTTCGGCATCGCCGTCACGGTTGGGAATACCGTCGGCGCCGGCATCCTGCGGACTCCTGGTGAGATCGCGGCGCAGCTTCCGTCGCCGTGGCTGTTCCTGGCGGTATGGGTAGCCGGTGGGATCTACGCGCTGCTCGGCAGCAACGCGATAGCGGAGCTGGGCGCCATGACTCCGCTGTCCGGAGGGCAGTACGTCTTCTCTCGCCGCGCGTTCGGACCATTCCCGGGATTCATCGTCGGATGGTCGGACTGGGTCGCGACGTGCGGCAGCGCCGGTGCGGTCGCGCTGGTCGCCTCCGAGTATACCGGAATTCTCTTCCCCGCGCTCGCGCCCTACGAGAAGCGTCTCGCCGCGTCGGCGATCCTCACGTTCGCGGTGCTCAACTGGGCAGGCGTGCGCTGGGGGGACCGCACGCAGCAGATCACGAGCCTGCTCAAGGCCGCCGCCTATCTCGTCATCGTGGCTGCCTGCTTCGCCTTCGCCGGCCGGGCCGTGACGCCGACGGACAGCACCGCGGCCGCCGCGGCACCGCTGCGGCTGACGGGCGTGCTCCTGGCCGTGCAGGCGGTGATCTACACGTACGATGGATGGACGGGGCCCATCTACTTCTCGGAGGAGGTGCGCCAGCCCGGGCGCGACATCCCGCGTGCCCTCATCGGCGGAGCACTGTGCGTGACGGTGCTCTACCTGCTGGTGAACATCGCCATCCTCGTCGTCCTTCCCTACTCCGCCATCGCCGGCGAGAGCCTCGCCCTGGCGACCGCGGCGCGAGCGATCTTCGGACCGCGCGGCGACACCGTCGTGCGGGCGCTGATCGTGGTGGGCATGCTGAGCGCGATCAACGCGCTCCTGCTCATGGCGCCGCGCGTGCTGTACGCGGTGAGCCGCGATGGCCTGGGGTGGCGAGGCGCCACGTCGGTGAACGAGGGTGGCACGCCAACGGTAGCGCTGCTGCTCAGCACGGTGGTCGCCATGCTCTTCCTGGCCGATACGTTCGCCGGAGCGATCGCGGTGCTCGCGTTCTTCTTCGTGGCGAACTACGTCTTTTCGTTCACCGCCCTGTTCGTGCTCCGCCGCCGCGAACCCGCCGCGCCACGCCCGTACCGGGCCTGGGGACACCCGTGGACGACGGCAATCCTGCTTGTGGCCTCGCTCGCCTTTCTGGTCACGGCGGTGCGATCAGACACCAGACACAGCGTCTACGCGCTGCTCGCGCTGGGGGTGAGCTACCCCGTATACCTCGTGCTCAATCGGCCACGGCTACAGGAGCAAGGATAGGCTCAGGGGTCTGGCCAGGCAGCAACGGACTACGGTAGTGCTTTCCAGTAATTCAGTACTGCTTGAGCGAGTAAGAGCGTAAGGGTGTGCCCCTTTACGCTCTTAGCTCTTACCTCCCACTGAATTACTGGAGATCACTACCGTTAGTCCATCGCTAGTCGGCCCGACAGAGGGACCCCTCTCTTAGTCTCTCGTCTCAGCGGTTCTCGCTCTCATGAGGTGCCGATCGAAGAATTCTGCACTGGCTCGATAGGCGGCGAGCCAGTTGGTGTGCCGCAGGAAGTCGTGCACCTCGTCGGGGAACACCAGTACTTCGTGGGGCTTCTTCTCGGCGCGCAGCAGCTGGATGAAGTTCACCGTCTCCGAGAACGACACGTTCCGGTCGTCGTCGCCGTGGATGAAGAGGATCGGGCCGGTGATCGAGGAGACGCAGCACACCGGAGACGACGCGCGACCGATGGTGAGCACCGAGTCGGCCTCACGGCTCCCGGCGGTGGCGGCCGGCGCGAAGTTGGAGAAGCGCGCGTTCCAGTCGTGCACGCCGTGCAGGTCTACGCCAACCTTGAACAGCTCCGGATTCTTCGCCATGCCGTACGCGGTGAGGTAGCCGCCGTACGATCCGCCCCAGAGTCCGATGCGCGTGGAATCCACGTACGGGAGTCGCTGGAGGTAGCGGCCACCGGCGACGATGTCCTGGTATTCCGACGCGCCGCGCCGGCCACCGCGCTCGGCCTCACGGAAGGCACGCCCGTATCCGACCCCAAGGCGGTAGTTCACCGACAGCACCACGTAGCCGCGGCTCGCCAGGTACTGGTTCATCCCGTACGCGCGACTGTAGTAGCCGCGTGGATGCCACCCCAGGAGCATCTGTCGCGGCGGACCACCGTGCATGAAGATCACCGCCGGCGCGCGCTTCGCATCGCGGGGCACGAAGAGCTGTCCGTGAATCGTCAGGCCGTCCTCGGCGGTGAACGTCACCTGCTGTGGCTCGACGAGCGCCGGCGCCGGGAAGCTGGACGGCAGCGTGGGCGCGCCCGCCAGCGCTACCTCACGTCCCTCCAGCGTCATCAGCACCGGCGCCGGCGGCCGGCGCGCATCGCCGCGAAGGAAGAGTAGCCGTGGTCCCGACACGGCCGGTGCGTACTCGATGCTCTCGCCACGCGTCACCTGCTCCGGCGCGCCTCCACCCGAAACGGAAACGCGCCAGATGTGCTTGCGGTCGACATCGCCACAGTTGGCCGAGTAATAGATGGTGGCGCCATCGGCGGTCGCTGAGGGCTCCTCGACCTCGCACTCGCCCTTCGTGAGCTGCACCGGCTCTCGCCTGGCCCCGTCGGCCTGGATGGCGTAGAGGTGCTGCCACCCGTCGGCTTCGGTGAAGAAGACGAGGTGTGAGCCGCTCCAGAAGAGGAAGTCACCCGCCGTTGGGACACGCAGCCGTCCCTCAACTCCGGGCGCCGAGTGCCAGATCTCAGTCACCGAACCATCGGTGGGATCGGCGAGCATGATGCCGAATCCCGTACCGGGGCGTGGCGCGAACACGTTGCGTCCCGTCTGACCGCCCGCGGTTCTGATGAACGCGAGCCGTTTGCCATCGGGCGACCAGCGTGGATTCGCGTCTCGGTCCACGCCCGGCGACATCCAGCGGATCGAGTCTCGCGCGACGTCGTACACACCGACGAAGGAGTGATCGTCGCGCGTCGACGTGAAGGCGACCATCCTGCCATCCGGAGACCAGCGGGCATCGGCGTTGACGCCGCGACCCTCGAACAACGGTCGAGGCGTCGGCGCGGCGCTGGTTGGCGCGATCATCAAGGTCGAGTCCAGCTGGTATACTACCCGCCGGCCGTCGGGAGAGAGCCGGGGCGCCCACCCGCGTCCGACGCGGCGCGCTGCGGCACATGCAGCTGCAGTGCGGCAGCCGGTCACCACCCAGACCGCTTGCTCGGCCCCATCGGCATCGCTCGAGGGGTTGGGATTCTCGCGCCAGCGGTTGTAGCCCTGACCGCGGACGAAGGCCAACACGGTGCCATTGCGTGCCACCTCGAGGCTGCCGAGGTCCTGGCCGTCGTCGACGAGGAAGTTCGCGACGCGCGTGGCGCGGGCGGACCGCAGATCGGCGAGCCATACGCTCCTTGCCCCGCGGTGGAGCGAGATCCAGCCAACGCGGCCCGCCGTCCCACCCGCCGAGGTGACGCTCGACGGGAACGGCGCCGACATGATCTGCTCGATGGTGAACCCCGACGACGCCGGCTGGGCCGATTGTGCCTGCGCCGCGCCGGCGGCCAGCCCGGTGACACACAGTGTCGTTAGGCGGATGACTCGCATTGCTGCTCCGGTCATGGTGAGTTGTCAGGCTCGTAGACGACACGCCCACCGATCACCGTCAGAAGGACCTGCGCATTGCGGATCTCCTCCGGACGAATGCGGGTGAGATCGCGGTCGAGCATGACGAGATCGGCCAGCTTGCCGCGCTCGAGCGAGCCCTTGTCCCGCTCCTCGAACGACGCGTACGCCGCGTCGATGGTGTACGCTCGCAGCGCTTCCTCCACCGTGATGCGCTGCGTTGGGACCCATCCGCCGGGATTGCGGTCGTCGATCGTCCGACGCGTGACGGCGGCGTAGATTCCCTCCAGCGGCGTCGGCGGCGCGACGAACCAATCGCTGCCGAACGCCACTCGCGCCCCGGCATCGAGCAGCGAGCGGAACGCGTACGTCGTGCGAATGCGCTCGGGGCCGATCACGCGCTCGGCCCACCGTCCATCGTCGATGGCGTGATAGGGCTGCATGCTGGCGATCACCCCCAGCGTCGCGAAGCGGCCGATGTCGGGCGGCGCGATGTGCTGCGCGTGCTCGATACGGAACCGCCGGTCGCGCGATCCGTTCTCACGGGCCACCCGCTCGTAGATGTCGAGCTGCATCCGGATCGCGCGGTCGCCGATCGCGTGCATCATCACGTGCAGCCCGGCCTTGTCCGCCCCGCTGATCCATCGGTGCACCTCCGCCGGGTCGTTCACCAGAAGGCCGCTGTCGCGGGGAGCATCGGTGAAGGGCTCGAGAAAGGCCGCGGTGTGCGAGCCGAGCGACCCATCCATGAACCCCTTGAGGGCGCCGATGCGCAGCCAGGCATCGCCTCTGCCCTTCGCCGCGACCGTGTCCCGCAGCTGCTCCCAATTCGCGATCGGCACCGCGGCGTAGATGCGCGTGCGAAGTCTGTTGGCCGCTCTCGCTCGCTCGAACGCCGCCACGTCGCGCCAGGTCCCCATGTTGTGCACCGAGGTCACACCCCGCTCGGCCACGTAACCCATGGCCGCATCGAGGGCACGATCGGTTTGCGCGGCGCTCGGTTCAGGGATCGCCTCGTTCATCAGCGCCATGGCGTTGTCCTTCAGGACGCCCGTGGGCTCGCCGCTCGCGTCGCGCACGATCTCCCCACCCGCGACCTCGCGCGTGGCGCGCGTGATCCGGGCGGCGGAGAGCGCGGCGCTGTTGGCCAACGCCATGTGTCCATCGAGACGCTGCACCCACACCGGGTGGCGTGGCGTGACCGAGTCGATCCAGGCGCGGCTCGGCAGCTCCCCACCCCAGCGCTCGTGATCCCAGTCACCCCCGGTGATCCAGGTGCCGGGCGGCACCGTCGCCGCGAACGCCTTGATGCGCGCTGTGAACTCCTCGGGCGTCCGGGCGTCGCGCAGCTGCACCGACGCGAGGTTGAACCCCGCATCGATGAAGTGGACGTGCGCATCGATGAAGCCGGGAACGACCATGTTCCCCGCCGCATCGATGACGCGCGCCGTCGGCGGCAGGAGCTTTCGGATCTCCGCGGAGGAGCCCACGCCGGCGATGCGCTCCCCGTCCACCGCCACCGCCTCCGCCCATGGCCGGCGTGCGTCTCCGGTCCACACTCTGGCGTTGACGATGGCCAGCGACGGAGACGTATCGGACTGTGCCATCGCGCAACCTGTCGTGGATGCCATGAGGCCGACGACCGCGGCGGTGAGTCGGCGGACGATAGTCCCGGACGCGGGATGCATGGCCTATGCTACGCCCCCCGCTTCGGTGGCGCTACATCCCGGTTACATTCCCCGCAACGCGCATCGAGGACCGACGGTGGATCAGGACGCAAAGAAGACCGTACTGCGACGAGTCGTCTACGGGCTCTACGCGCTCGGCGTGCGGCGTGGTGACGAAGCGCACGCGATGACGGTGAATTGGGTGACGCAGGTGTCGTTCGAGCCACCCATGATCGCCGTGGCCGTGGAGAACGACTCGCGCTCGCTCCCCATGCTGCGCCAGTCGCGCGCGTTCGCGCTCAGTGTGTTCCCGACCGGCACGCGCACCCTCGCCGGCAAGCTGGGCCGCTCATCGGCGAACGTGCCCGACAAGCTGGAGGGCGTCGCGCATCATCCGGGGCTGGCTACCGGCGCGCCGATCCTGAACGAGGCGACCGGTTGGCTGGAGTGTCGCATCACCAACGAGCTTCCGACCGGCGACCACGTGCTGATGGTCGCCGAAGTCGTGGAGGCCGGCGTGCAGAGCGATGCCGAGACGCTGACGCTGAAGGAGACCGGCTTCCGCTACGCCGGCTGACGCGTCGCCGCGCTCGCTTCCCCACACATGATGAGGGGAGCGAGCCACGGTCAGCGCGCCGGTCCGCCCTTGCTCCACTCCGGCACGATGATGACCAGGTGCGCGGTGGGCTTCCCCTCGTCCCCGACGAAGACGTGTCCGCCCTGCCCTGGATCGAGACCGAGCTGCGCTGCGCTCGCGTACGGCACGTAGATCATCACGTGCGGATGCCACTGGCCCACACGGCGACCGGTCGGTCCCGCGAAGAGCACCTGGTCACGCGACATCATGTACGACACCGCCGCGCCCGTCGGAGGGCGAAACGTGCCGCGAGCGAGCTCGTAGCCGATCTCACGATCGATCTCCTCCTCCGTCCTGCCCTGCTCGCGAAGCCGCTGTTGTCGCAGCTCCACCGGCAGGATGGTGCGTGAGGCCTCGCGATCGTAGCAGATCGGGTACAGGCTCTCGGGGTTGTCGCGCGCCACCAGGCACGAGAATCCGTTGCTGCCGGTGCGCGCTTTCACGTGCCCGCCGCGACGGAGCACGTAGACCGTGGCGCTGTCGGAGATCCAAGCGGGCGCGGCGCTTCTGGCGAGCGCGATCTCTTCGGCCTCGGCGAGGAGAGGCGGCAGCTGCGTCGCGGCCGCGCGCTGTTGGGCCGCAAGGGGAAACGCAACCAGGACAGTGGCGAGTAGCGCGTTCCGTCCGGGAGAATGCATGGCGTGCTCCGGGTGGGGGTCGAAGGACGGTGCCAGATACTGGACACGCTCACAGGCGCTCGATGGCGCGCACCTCGATCTCGCCGCCGTACCTGAGATGGGGACACTCACGCGCGATGCGCACCGCATCGTCGTAGCTGTCGGCGGCAATGACGAAGTAGCCGCCGATCGCGCCGGCGGCGGACTCCGGACCGGATCGGGCGTGACTGCCATCCGGGCTCGGTACAACCCAGCGGCCCGGATCGTCGGTCAGCTTCTCGCCGGCGACGAGGACGCCTTCCTGCCGGAGCGCTCCCGCCCACGCCGCGTATTCAGCGACTACGCGCGGCAGCTCGTCCGGTGCGATGGCTCGCGTCGCTGGTCGCTCGTGCAGCAGCAGGAGAAACTGCGATCGCGAGTCGCCGCCGGCCAAACCCGGTCGATCGCTGCTCCCGGCGAGCGCCCGTCCGAGCGCGACACCGATCAGGAGCGCGGCGGCCAGCCCCGCCGGGATCGCCAGCCGGCGCACGCGGTGCAGCCCACGCTGGCGCGATGGGCCTGCGGGAACGGGAGGGTGCCCAGATCCTCCGTCGGCGGGCACGGGCCGCGAGAGCTCGGTCGCAAAGCGAGAGGCGGCATCGGCCCGGGGCGCCGGCAGGGTTAGTCGCCCCAGGTCGGACCACAGAGCACGCAGCTCGAGCTCCTCCTGGCGACATGTGGGGCACCGATCGAGATGGTCGCGAATCTCGTGCGCGACACCCTCGGGGAGATTTCCGGTGATCGCGTCAACGAGGTGCGTCGAAGCCTGATCGCAGTTCATGGTCTCGTTGCTCCAGCTCTCGGCAAAGTTTTCGTAGCTCGTGCAGCGCGCGGTGTGCTCTCACGCGCACCGTTCCGGGCCGGCACTCCAGTACGTCCGCGATCTCGTCGAAGCGAAGGTCGTGGAAGCGGCTGAGGATGAGCACCTCACGCTTCTCGATGGGGAGCCGCCGCAGGGCTTCCTCGAGCACTGCCAGCCGTTCGTGAGCGCCCTGGTCGCGGGCTTCCTGGTGGCTCGCATCACGTGCCCACCGCTCTCGAGCTATCTCGTCCGCCCCCGAGGCGCGCAGATGGTCCACGCACACGTTGCGTGCGAGCCGATACATCCAGGTCGTGAAGCGCGCATCACCGCGGAACGACTCTCGATAGCGAAGAATCCGAAGGAACGTCTCCTGCACCAGGTCGTCCGCGGCGTCCGCGCTTCCGGTCATGCGCATCGCGAGCGCGAAAACCTTCTCGTGGTGGCGCTCGAAGAGCTGGCCGAGGCAGGCCAGATCGCCATCACGCACGGCACGCATGAGCTCGGAGTCGGTCGCGCGGTCGTGCAAGCGTCCTCGCGAATCTGCGTTGATGTTTAGACCGGACCGCGCACCGCCAACGTTACATGGAGCGCGCAGTCACATTAGCCAAGCTTCATGATGGGATCCTAATGCCCCGCGTCGGGCGCGCCTGAGACAGCGGCAACGCGAGCGGCGCGCGACACTTGCGCCCGCGCACGGTCAGCCCGGAGCAGACGGCGCCGGGCGGAGCGTGATGGTGCGCGGCGACGGCGTGCAGCGTCGAGCGCGAAACGGCGCCTTCGGCGTTTCTCGACGCCGTTTCAGCTCGTCTATTCAGTACGCCCACCTCTGCACGCTGGTCGTCCATCGCTCCCCGTTCATGACCGATGATGCCCGGACGCAGGCGTTGCGCCGCACCGACTTGCTGGACGCACCGCTCTCGCCCGAATTCGATCGACTGACGCGACTCATCGCCCGCACGCTGCGCGCGCCGATGGCGCTCGTCTCGCTCGTCGATTCGGATCGCCAGTTCTTCGCGGCGTCCACGGGCTTATCCGAGCCATGGCGATCGCGCCGCGAGACACCACTCTCGCACTCCATCTGCAAGCACGTCGTCGAGCTGGGCACGACGCTCGCGATCGAAGATACGCGCCAGCATCCCCTGGTGCGCGACACCCTGGCCGTGCACGAGCTGGGGGTCGTGGCATACGCCGGATCGCCGCTGCGCGGCGCCGATGGTCTGGTGCTCGGCGCCGTCTGCGCACTCGACGTCGTCCCGCGCGCGTGGTCGGCCGACGAGCTGCTGGCGCTGGAGGACCTGGCCGTGCTCGCCGGCAAGGAGATCGATGACCGTCGATCCGCCTTCGAGCAGGGCGAGGGCCGGGATGCGATGCAGGACCTGGTGGAGAACGCGACCCACATCATCGTGAGCGCCACGCCCGATGGCCGCATCATCTTCGCCAATGCCGCATGGCGTACGATCTTCGGCTATACGGAGGAGGAGACGAGAGCACTTCGCCCGATCGACGTGGTGGCGCCGGAGGACCGCGGCCGGTACGTCGAGACGGCGAAGCGCATGATCGCCGGTGAGACGGTCACGAACTTCGAGGCCGTGCTCATCGCCAAGGATGGGCGCCGCGTCGCGGTGCGCGGAGGAGGCAGCTGCCGCTTTCGCGACGGTGTGCCGGTGGCGACGCGGACGATCTTCCGCGACATCACCGAAGAGAAGCGCGCCGAAACGGAGCTGCGTCTGTTGCAGCGTGTGACGCACGCCATCTCGGAGGCCGCCGATTTGCGCGCAGCCTACATCGTGACGCTGCGGGAGCTGTGTCAGGTCGGTGGATGGCCCTACGGCGAAGTCTGGTTACCGAGCGCCGACGGCGATGCGCTGGTGCATGGGCCGGTGTGGCACGAGCCGGACTACCGACTCGCGCAGTTCGCGCGCGGGCGTGAGGAATTCCGGTTCGCGCAGGGTACCGGGCTGCCGGGCCGGGCGTGGGCGATGAAGCGACCTGTCTGGATCAGCGACATCGAAAGCGATGCGGCGCTCGGTAGCCGTCAGCTCGCTCAAGTGGCAGGCGTCCGCGCCGGTGTTGCCGTCCCGGTGCGCGCCGACGACGAGGTCGTCGCCATCCTCACGTTCTGCTCCGCCGAGCCGCGTGCGGAAGACCCGCACGGTCTGGAGCTGCTGGCGACGGTCGCGGCACAGGTGGGTGCGGTGGTGCGACGCCGCCGCGCCGAGGCGGCGCTGCGCGAAGCGGGGAGACGATTCCGCGAGATCCTGGAGACCACGCGGTTCGCGGCGGTGACGCTCGATGCCGACGCACGCATCACCTTCGCCAACGACGCCGTCCTCACCGTGACCGGCTGGAAGCGCGGCGAGGTGATCGGCCGCGACTGGTTCGAGCTGTTCACCGAGCCGTCGCCCGCCTCGCTGGCTCACCGCAAGGCGCTCCGACAGGGTGCCTTGCCGCGGCACTTCGAGCAGGAGATCGTGACGCGAGACGGCAAGCGGCGGCTCGTGGTGTGGGACAACACGCCGCTCCGCGATACGGCGGGACGATGCTGCGGCGTCGCCTGCATCGGTGAAGATGTCACGGAGCGCCGAGCGGCCGCCGACGCACAGGCACGACTCACCGCCATTCTCGAGCTCACACCCGACGTGGTGGGCATCGCCACGCTGGACGGTAACGTGGAATATCTGAACCGCGCCGGACGCAGTCTGCTGGGCATCGCCGACGGCGAGAGCGCGCGGCTCTCCACGGGTGACCTGCAACCGCAATTCGCCCAGGGAGGCGCGTTGGAGCACGCCATGCGGCGGGCGATCCGCGATGGTGTGTGGCGCGGTGAGACTTACATCCGCAAGCGTGACGGGCGCGAGATCCCCGTCGAGCAGATCATCATCTCCCACCGCTCGGCATCGGGCGAGGTGGAGTACGTGTCCACGATCATTCGTGACATCATCGAGCGCAAGCAGACCGAGGCGACGCTGCGCGGTCTGGCGCTCGTGGATGAGCTCACCGGCCTGTACAACCGGCGCGGCTTCGCGACGCTGGCCGAGCAGGAATGGAAGCGAGCTCGCCGGGAAGGATGGCCACTGCTCGTGCTGTACATGGATCTCGATGAGTTCAAGGGCATCAACGATACCTTCGGGCACGCCGAAGGCGATCTCACGCTCAAGGCTGTGGCGGGAATTCTCAGAGCGACCTTCCGCGAGGCCGACGTGATCGGCCGACCCGGCGGCGATGAGTTCACGGTGCTCGCCATCCACGGCGACGAGGGCACCGAAGCCACGGTGCGCGCGCGCCTGGAGCAAAAGCTGGCGGAGTACAATGCCACGTCGGGACGTCCCTACGCGATCGGCCTGAGCATCGGTGTCGCGCGCTCCAGCCCCACCAGCGACCAGTCACTCTCCGACCTGCTCGCCAGCGCCGACGCCGCACTCTACGAGGCGAAGCGAAGCAGGCCGCACGCGAGGGCGAGGGCGTCGTAGGGGAAGTAATACCAGTGATCACCAGTCATCACTGGTATTTACTCTTGTCGTAGGGCCACCACTGGATCAACGCGCGTCGCGCGAATGGCGGGGACGAGCGTGGCCGCCAACGCCACGCCGGTCAACAGGAGCGCCACCATGGCGAATGTGATCGGGTCGGTGGCGCCAACCCCGTAGAGCTGGCTCGCAATCAGGCGCGACAGCGCGAACGCACCGGCCAGTCCGACCACCACGCCCACGACGGCCAGTGTCATCCCGCGCTTGACCACCAGTGACAGTACGTTGCCAGGCTGTGCGCCGAGCGCCATCCGCACTCCCATCTCCTGCGATCGCCGGGCGACGTCGAACGACATCACGCCGTAAATGCCGATCGTCGCCAGCAGGAGCGCGAGCCCCGCGAAGAGACCGAGCAGGAACATGGAGAAGCGGCGCTGGCCGAGCGCATCGTCCATCATCTCCTCCATCGTGCGCACACGCGCGATCGGCTGGTCGGGATCGACCGAGCGCACCGCGGCGCGCAACGGACCAATTACGTTGGCCGGATTGCCGGCCGATCGCACGACGATGGTCATGAGGTTGTCGCCGAACTGCGCGTGCGGCAGGTACAGCTGGATGCGCCGCTCGGCGTCGAGCCCCTCGTGCGCGGTATGGCCCACCACTCCGACCACCTCGATCCATGGCACCTCCGAGGAATCGGTGTCACCGAAGGTGATCCGCTTGCCGATCGGGTCGGTGTTGGGCCAGAAGCGTCGGACCATCTCCTCATCGACGATCGCCACGGCGCGCGAGCCCTGACGATCGCTGACGTCGAAGTAGCGCCCCTTGATGAGCGGGATGCCCAGCGCCTTGTGGAAGTCGGGGCTGACGAGGCGGATGTCACCCCATGGACCGGGCTGGTTCTCGCCCGGCTGATAGCCGTCGACCGTGAAGCTCCCGGTGGACCAGCTGCCGCTGAACGGTGCCACCGATGTGAGGCCGGCCCCGAGCACCCCGGGAATCGATGAGACACGCGGGAGCAGCGCATCGAAGAACGCGACGCGCTTCGCGGCGCTGTCGTACTTGGACCGTGGCAGCGCGATGTTCGCGGTGATCACGTTGCTGGGATTGAAGCCCGGATCCACCGCCTGTAATCGGGCGAAGCTCCGAATGAGCAGCCCGGCGCCGATCAGCAGCACGAGCGCCAGCGCCATCTCGGCGACGACGAGCGTGCGCCGTACGATCTGGCCGGCGACATCGGAGATACCCGAGCGTCCACCTTCCTTGAGCGTGCCCTGGAGGTCGGGACGTGCGCTCTGGAGTGCCGGTGCCAGGCCGAACAGCACGCCGGTCACCAACGCGGTGCCGAACGTGAAAAGGAGCACCGTCGCGTCGATGCTGAGCTCCTGCACGCGCGGGACGTTCGGCGGCTCGAGCGCCACGAGCGCGCGCACCCCGAGATACGCGAGCACGAGGCCGAGCGCTCCGCCCACGAGCGCGAGCAGCACGCTCTCCGTCATGAGCTGCCGCACGACGTCACCGCGGCTCGCGCCGAGCGCCGAACGGATGGCGATCTCCTTCGTGCGCGATGCGGCACGCGCCAGCAGCAGGTTGGCCACGTTGGCGCACGCAATCAGTAGCACGAATCCGACCGCGCCGAGCAGTACCAGCAGCGCCGGCCGGATGTTCCCCGTCCCCCGCTCGATGAGCGACCACGTCTTGAACGTCCAGTCGTCGGCGTAGTTGTCGGGATGGTCGCGCTTGAGCTGCTCGGCGAAGGCCGTCATTTCGCGCCTCGCCTGATCCACCGTGATGCCGGGCTTCAGCCGACCCATGAAGCTGAGGAACTCGTTCGTGCGCCGGTTGTCTCCATACTGCTCGGGCGTGAACACGGCCGGCGACCAGATCTCGGCCTGCCGATTGAAGAAGTCGCGGAAGGCCGGTGGCATGACGCCGACCACTTGATAACTCTCACCATTGAGCTGGAGCTGCTTCCCAACGACGTTCGGATCGGCGCCGAAGACGCGGCGCCAGATGCCATCGCTCAACACCACGACTTTTTCGTTGCCGGCCTGCCCCTCCTCCGGGTTGAACGTCCGGCCGAGCGCCGCCGGTACGCCGTAGGTGCGGAACCAGTGGGCGGTGACCCGCTGTCCGGTCAGCCGCTGCGGTTCTCCCTCGCCGGTGAGGTTCACTCCCCACCCCTGCTGGACGGCCACCGTCTCGAAGATGCGGGCGTTCTCACTCACGTCGCGGAAGCTCGGTACGGCGAATCCCGCCTCCAGGTCATCGAGTGAGGGGTAGAAATGGGAGACGGTGATCAGCCGCTCGGGCTCGCGATATGGCAGAGGGCGAAGCAGGACGCCATTGACCACGGAGAAGATGGCGCTGTTCGCACCGATGCCGAGCGCGAGCGTGAGGATGACGACGAGCGAAAATCCCGGGTTGTTGCGCAGGCGGCGGGTGGCGTACCGGAGATCCTGAAGGAGTGTGTCCATGACGACGCAGGTACGAGGGTCGGGTGCGAGTGAGCAGGACAGAGGGTTGGACACCCCGATGAGAAAAAAGGATGGAGAACGGCGAGGAACGAGAGGTGAGCGGCGAGGGCATGAAGAGGGGTGAGCGGTGAGTGGCGAAGGGTGCGTGGCTCGGCGGCAGTTCACTCGCCTCTCACCTCTCACCGCATCACTGTCGTTCTCGCACCTCGCCCATCGCTACTGCCTTCTCTCCATGGCATCTCTGATGTCCAGCAAGATCTCGAAGTAGAGCTGTTCGCGCCGGTAGGCGAAGTCGAGGGTCGTCATCTGGGCCTGATCCTCGCTGGCCTTGGCGCGATCGAAGGCCTCGCGGTACATGTCGTCGAGGTTGGCAAGGATGCGTTCGCGGGAGCGTGACATGCGCACTCTCTTGAGGGCTTCGGGTGTGAGACGGGGCGGATCGTCGTTCGAGCGGCCGCGCGGCTGGTCGCCGGAGTCGAGCAGGAATCGTTTGGCGGCTCCGACGAAGGCCCGGCGCGGATCGACGGGATTGGGCATTGTCTCGTGAGCTGATCTTCGCGCGCGACCAGTATCGCTGCGTCTACTGTGGGCGGGTCTTTCCGGTGGAGGAGCTGACGCTCGACCACGTGCAGCCGCGCGCGCGCGGTGGCGACCGCTCGGCTGGCAACTTAGTGACGGCGTGTAGGGGGTGCAACGTGCTCAAGGGGCACCGCTCGATCGCCGTCTTCCTGGCCGAGAATCCGGAGCTTCGCGCGAACTTCTTCCAGCTCGCCACGAAAGTCTGGAAGCGCCACCTGAGCGCGATCGAGCAGGAGATACAGGGGCTGCTGGCGGGGCGTGCGAGGAAGCGGCCGCCTTGACGGCGGAACCTTCACGGGCGGTCGAACGTATATTATGTATTGCTCTTGGCGCGGGGCGCGTGGGCGCGACGCGTCATGCTCATTCGGAAGGGGAGTAGCCTCGCGGGCTTGTTGCCTGCCCGCGCTGCCGGATCGTCAAGACTGCGCCTCTGGGCGCACGGTTCGGCAGAGTCTCCACGAGACCAGGCGAGACCTTCGCAGCGTTCGGAGCGGTATTCCGGCATGCGAGGGCTCGCCTTTTGCGCATCCGGACACCTGGAGGTCGATCAGTTATGAACAACATGAAGGTCTTCTTGCTGATGGCCGGGCTGACCGGATTGCTGGTCGCGCTCGGCGGATATTTCGGCGGACAGGGCGGGATGGTGATGGCTTTCCTGTTCGCCGCGGCGATGAACTTCTTCGCCTACTTCGCATCCGACAAGATGGTGCTGCGCATGTATCGCGCGCAGATCATCGACGAGCGAAGCGCGCCGGAGCTGCACGCCATGGTCGACCGCCTGCGGCAGCGCGCGGACCTGCCAATGCCGACGGTCGCGATCGCGCCGCACGCGCAGCCCAACGCGTTCGCCACCGGCCGGAGCCCCGAGCGCGCCGTCGTGTGCGTGACGCAGGGAATTCTCAACACCGTGACCCGTGAGGAGCTCGAGGGTGTGCTCGCTCACGAGCTGGCGCACATCAAGAACCGCGACATGCTCCTGCAGACGTTCGTCGCGACCATCGCCGGCGCGGTGAGCAACCTGGCGTACTTCGGGATGTTCATGGGCGGCGGCGACGACGAGGGTCAGAATCCGCTCGCCGCACTCGCCATGGTCATTCTCGCGCCGATCGCGGCGATGCTCATTCAGTTCGCGATCAGCCGGCAGCGCGAGTTCAAGGCCGATGCCGTCGGCGCGCAGATCAGCAACCGCCCACTCGCGCTGGCGAGCGCGCTGCGCAAGCTGGACGCCGCCGCGCACCGCATCCCGATGCACGTCGCCCCAGCCGCCGCACCGCTGGCCCAGGTGAACCCGCTGGCCGCGTACCACGGTGGGATGGCCAAGCTCTTCTCGACGCACCCACCGACGGAAGAGCGAGTAGCCCGGCTCGCCGCCATGGCGGGCTAGCGAGAGAGTGACTGAGAGGCCCTCTCTCGTTCCGCCTAGCAATCGACTGACCCTAGTGATTTCCGGTAATTCAGTAAGAGCTGAGAGTCGAGAGCGTGAAGGTGCACATCTTCACGCTCTTACTCTGTTATGCAGCACTGAATTACTGCCAGTCACCACCCCTAGTCCATCGCTACGCGGCCGACCCCAGCCCTCGATTCACCGGCTTACGGCGAGCCGTCGAGGCGATGAAAGATCGCCTCCTCGACGATCTCCCCCTTCACAATCCGTTCGAGGAGGGCGGGTGTCACGTGATGGTACCACAGGCCATCCGGATACACGACGACGATCGGGCCATCGCTGCACACGCCGAGACAGGGGGTTTCGCCGCGCTTGACGCGGTTGGGGCCGAAGAGGACGCCGTGGCGCTCGAGTAAGGTCGGGAGCAGGGCGTAGAGCTCGCGGCCACGCCGGTCGGGCGAGCAGAAGCCGCCGGTGCAGACCAGGATGTGGCGAGCGTACGGCTCCATGTGTGGCATGATGGATGGGTCGGCTGAAGGACGGGCGAGCGGCCCGATGCTCACTCGTCAGGCTCGGCCAGCGATTCGATCTTGTTGTCCCCGGGTGGCGCGATGTACCGGTAGTCCTCGACCGGCGTCCCACCGATCAGGTGCTCGGCTACGATGCGCTGGGCCCCGGCGGCGTCGACGTGCGCATACCACGTGTTCTCGGGGTAGACTACCACCATCGGACCGTGTCCGCACTGGTTCATGCAACCGGCGTGGTTCACGCGCACCACGCCCTTGAGCCCGGCCTGTTTGACGCCGCGCTTGAGCGCGGCGTGCACGACCTCGGAGCCTTGCTGCGGACACGTCTTCCCTGACGTGCACACGAAGACGTGATACCTGTACTGACCCATCCAGGAAAGGTAGCTTGCCGTCGACGGCCCGACATGATCGCTCCCGCACCAGCACAACCTGTCTCGCGCCTGAGAAAGTGGCTGTCCCTGGTCGAGGTCGAACGTCGGTGCGGTCGCCGTCGGTTGCCTGGTAAGTCTATGCTTCGCCGTGCGTTGGCCTTCCGGCTGACCAGGAATGCCGCTTGCTTGGGCTGGTGTGGCACCTGAAGCTCACCATAGCTCTGCCATCGGAGTTACGAGTCATGCGTAACCCACTGCGTTTGTTCGCCCTCGCCGCCTCCGTCACGGCCTGTCATTCGTCACGACCTGCGCCCTACCTCACTCCGGAGCTCGCTCCACCGCTGGAAGCGTGGCTTGCGCCAGCTCAGCTCATGCGCGGGTTTGGAGAGGCGCTGGAGTTTCACGTCAACCGCCCCGCGCACGTGGCGATATTCGAGATCGTTCCGTACAGGGGGATCAGCTTGCTCTATCCGGGATTCACCGCACAGGCCGAGCGGCACACGGCCGGGTTCCATCGTGGGAGCGTGCCGTTCGTGACGGGTCGCTGGTACTACCTGACGAGCCCGATCGGGCTGCAGCAGCCGCGCTTCCTGCTCATGATCGCGTCCCTCGAGCCGCTTCGGGTCGATCGGATGCTGGACCACCCGAGCTCGCTGCGCAGCGACTTCGGGATCTACTCCTTCGCGGCGCGTGACCCCGACGTCGCTATCGATCAGCTCCTCAATGTCGTGCTGCCGGGGAACGCCCACGACGACAGCTGGGCGACCGACGTGTACGTCGACTGGTCGAATGTCGATCGCCGTAGCCACACGCTCTTCGCCGACGCGCCGTTGCGCAGCCGGGCACGTTGGGTGCGCTGTGCCGACGGCCGGCTGGTCTACGCGTACGACAGCGTGTGGCTGTCGAATTGCTACCGGAGCTACGTGAGAAGGACACGGCCGACCACGACTTCCCAGGAGCAACCACGCGTCGCGGAGGCCCGCCGCCGTGACGTGGTGACCGATCTGGACCGGAGCTCCGGGCGCCGGAGTCGCGAGCTCGAGAATGCCACGCCCGGCTCACGCACGGACGTGGATCGCCGCTCCGCGAGCTCGCTTCAGAACAACGCCGTGCGGTCGGAGCCGCGTCCGACACGGGAGCGAGCGCTCCCGGCGCAGCGTGAATCCACGTCTGAATCACGGCAACCTCCGTCAAATCCTCGATCCGAGCCACGCTCCGGGCCAGCCCCGCAGCCGCGATCCGACGCTCGCTCCGAGCTGGCGCCTCCGCCGCGGTCCGAGCCGCGCGCCAAGCCCCGCACCGAGCGTCCTGCCGAGCCACGCCCCCC